>JAIXWI010000011.1 GCA_027491355.1 Bacteroidota bacterium | reverse complement strand
GGTATGGATTTTGGCGCTGGTACAACCAATATGGCTTTAATTTGTAACAACAATACCGTATCTATCAATAGAACGGCTACTGCTACAGTAAGTACTACAAGATTTGATGGTATCAGAGCTTCTTATACTGTTGCTTCAGGCCAGGTTAACAACAACACAGTTACCATCGTTGATTATTTTGCTCCTGCAAACACAGCTACAAATGCATGTTCTTTGTGGGGTATTTCATTACCAGGCGCTACCAATGGTACCACAGAAGCATATGGTAATACGGTAACAATCAACAAAAAATTGAACGCCAATGCAACTTTTGTAACTACGCATTCTGGAGCAACCTATGGTTTCAACATGACCAACGTTAACCAAACTTTAATTTTTGGAGATACTGTAGTTGGAAGAGACAATAAATTCATTGCATGGGACGATGTTACAGGAGCTGGCTGGAATTTCAATTCAGGTCTTTTTTATGCTTACCAGGCTTCTGGTAGCCATGGTTCGTTCATTTTCCAAGGTAACTCATTCGGACATGGTGCCAACGGTAACAAATTGGCTTTAACCAGTACCGCTTACATGTTAAACCACCCTGGTACTTATACAACAAGGGTATTGATTAACAGAAATACCTTTAATTTAGACAGAAGTTTGGCTACAACAGGTTCAACTTATGGTATTTATGGAACAGGTTCTACTTTGAACATTCCAGGTGGTTATAACATTTGTAACAATACCATCAATACAGTGGGTCCTACAGGATTACCAAACAACCTTGGTACTTTCGGTGCAGGTTTGTACATTCCAATTTTCAATACGGATGGTACAGGAACTGTTGCAACCATGTCAACTAAAAACATTTTTAACAATACCATTACTGGATCAGGTGCTTTTTCTAATACTTATGGCATTCAAGCATCTTGGGGTAATTTCAATATTTACAACAACTTCTTCAATTTACTTTCTTTCTACAAAAAAGGAACTGTAAACATTGCTGGAGTTTATTCTGCTGGTTCAACTACTTCAACAGGGGTAATGAACATTTACAACAACGATTTTGCATCATTGAACCATACCGATTCTGCTTGGCTTATAGTGAGTGTATATGGTGTATGGCATTCAGGTTCAATTACTGCTAACATTTACAACAATACTGTTAAGAGCATTACTACAGGTATCAATTCATTACAGAGCACACCTGGAGTAAATTTCTCTCAGGTAGCTGGTGTGTTGGTTACAGGTGGAACTACAGTCAATGTATACAGAAACAATGTTTACAATATTTTCTCTTCTCACTCAGACATCAACTCAAACGTGTCTGGTATTAAAATTACAGGAGGTACAACTGTAAACGCTTACAACAACTTGATCAATATTTCTGGTCAAATGCCAAACATGAGCAACAGGTTTGCATCAGTTGCCGGTTTCCATGTGAGTGGAACAAACACAAATACTACCTCTAACATTTACCACAACACAGTTTACCTCAATGCTACCTCTACAGGTGCTAATTTTGGAACAGCTGCTGTTTACCATGTTGCCAATGCTACTGCCACTACTTCGGCTTTGGTATTGGATAACAACATTTTCTACAACAATTCTACACCTACTGGTAATGGAGGTTCTTATGGTATGCGCAGAAGCTTTTTGGCTGCAAATGGTTTAAACAACTACAGCACCGCTTCAAGCAACAACTACTGGTTTGCAACAACAGGTATGTACTTCGATTCTACTGCTGCCATTTCTATGACAGACTTCAAGAACTTTGTATCGCCTAGAGAAGCAGGTTCAATTACTGAAACTTTAACCTTCTTGAATACTACTAATCCAGCTTTGCCAACTTACTTGCGTTTAGATCCAACTGTAGCAACTCAAACTGAGGGTGGTGGTGTTACCATTGCTGGTTTCAGTACTGATGACTATTTTGGCAATGGTGTGCGTACAGGATATCCAAAAACAGGACAAGTATATGGTGGTGGAGCTGCTCCTGACATGGGTGCATTTGAAGACGATTTGTCTCCTGCCGATTTTACAGGTCCGAATATTACTTTCACCCCACTTTCTAATACCACAGATATCCTTCCTGTAACGTTGAATGTTACCATCAAAGATCCAAGTGGAGTTCCAACCACAGGTTTAGGATTGCCAGTATTGTATTTCAGAAGCCAAACAGCTGCCACATATAGCTCTGTTCAAGGTGTAGACCAAGGTTCAGGTGTTTATTCATTCACTTTTGGTGGTGGTAACCCTGGCGATGCAATTTCATACTACATAGTAGCACAAGACAATGCGGGCAATGTATCTGCAATGTCATCTGCAAATGTTGGGGCTTTAACAGCAACTCCTCCAATGGCAGCAACTCCTCCAACCACAGTTAACAAATATTACATCCTCAATACATTTGCTGGTGATGTAAAAGTTGGTGGTACGGTTGCTGGTCCAACTGCAGGTTGTGACTATGTGTCAATCAACGAAGCTTTGTCTGATTTTACTCCTGGTAGGGTTCGTTCAATATATGTAACAAATGGTGGAACAGGTTATACAACAGCTCCTACAGTTACTATAACTGGTGGTGGTGGATCTGGGGCCCTTGCCTATGCAGATGTAAACGCTACAACTGGACAGGTTACCAGAGTAGTTTTAACCAATCCAGGTTCTGATTATGCTTCAGCTCCTACCATTACATTGTCGCATCCTTCAGGAACAGGTGCTCAAGTTCAATTGAACATGGCAGCTGGTAGAATTGTTACAGGTGCTACCAATTTAATTTTAACTGGTACATACAACAGTAACACCGAAGGTGCATTCCCAATTGTGATTCCACAAATTGCTGGGGTATCTGCAGCTAATCCATTTACCATTAAGCCAGATGCTGGAGTTAGTCCAGTTATTTCTGGAAGTTCAGCTTCTTCAATCATTCAATTGTTTGCAGCTGATAACATTACCATTGAAGGTTCAAATAGCGGTACTTCTACCCAAGATTTAACCATCATCAACACCAACACTGCTGCTAACACTGCAGGTGTGCAATTGGTATCAGTTACTACAGGTACGGGTCCAACTGCTGTTATCAACGGTGCAAGAGATAATACTATCAAGAACGTAAATTTCATTGATGCAATTACAACCAGTGTTAACTTTGGTATCAGCATTGGTACTACAGTTGGTGCAGGTGGTGCAGACAATGACAACAATACCATCTTAAACAATACCTTCAACAGTTGTGCAAGGGCCATTTATGTAAATGGTACCGACTCAGTAAGCAACAGAGGTCTTGACAATATTATCATTTCTAAAAACATCATCAACTACGATGGTGGTGCCAGTGGATTTGATGCAATATTTATTGGTAATGCATTGAATTCAACTGTTACTAGAAACTTCATAGATGTTACTACTACAGGAACAACGCCTGTGGGTATCATGGTTGGTACTGGAGCTAACAACATTTCAATAGACAGAAACTACATTAACAGAGCCATTACAACCAATACAGGTGGTTATGGAGCACATGGTATTAAAGTTGGTACTGGTTTAAGACTTTCAAATGTTACCATCTCAAACAACGTTGTCAATAACATCAATGGTACAGGTTGGACCAGTTACACTGGATCTTCGCCTGTAGGTATTTTTGTTGG
>JAIXWI010000025.1 GCA_027491355.1 Bacteroidota bacterium | reverse complement strand
TTGTCAATGGCTTCTTTCAGCAGAGCCTGCTCCAACTTTCTTCCAATAATTTTACTCATAATAACAACTTATAACTCGCCAAAATTACAAAATAAAATTAGTTTTGGCGAATTATAAAAATATTTTACTGCAT
Source organism: Bacteroidota bacterium (assembly GCA_027491355.1). Taxonomy (GTDB): domain Bacteria; phylum Bacteroidota; class Bacteroidia; order UKL13-3; family UKL13-3; genus CAISCU01. The sequence continues at coordinate 32,408 of JAIXWI010000025.1, read as the reverse complement.
TCCTTAAACAGAATAAACAAGGTGACAGAAATGTCGCCTTGTTTATTCTCAATTCTTGGAAATCCTTGATATCATTGAAGATTAGAGAAGTCAAAATACATAGTTGAGCAATGCGATATTGTCCTCAATCCATAAATTTTAAATTCTCAACAATTTAATCTACTTTTGAATTTCGAAAGATATATCATGAAAAAATCAAATATTATATTCGTTTTGGCACAAACTATTATCGTAAATGTCATTTTTACTATGTTAAGTTACCAAACAAATGGAGCTTTTAAATTATCAATACTTCACATCATCTTTGGCACACTTCCTTTAGTTTTGTTTTTCCGCAATAGAAAATATACAACAACAAATTAAGAATTCCTTCAAAACAATTTGATTAGGATATAGACTTACTATCATTAAGGTAAAATCATAAACAGTTGCACTTTTATTTTTTGTCCTTAGTCATCTAACATATTATTTTTAATAAAGATTGTTTTAAAATAGATAATTAAGCGTAGCATAAGCCCTCAATTCATCCCAGAATTGGTTCGAGAATAGACCAGCTTGGGGAGCCAAAGCCTCACAGCAATGTGGGGCTTTTTTATTTTTGTACAATCCATAATTAGTGAAATGATTTAAATTTGAACAAACCCAATGCTTTTACTATCAAAACACACTTCAGCTTAACTACATTCAATATTCGTAAAGATTTAGCCCAACTTGGTTTTTTATGATTTGAGAATTATTATACAATTGTAAAATAAATGATAAAAACAGAGAATTTCATTCAAGTAGAAGTCAAGTCTTCCTCAGAGTTAAGAGAATGGTTATTGATAAATCATACCCAAAAAGAGAGTATTTGGTTAGTCACTTATAAAAAAGAAATAACTGAAAAGTATGTTTCAGTTCAAGAAGTTTTAGATCAGTTACTTTGTTTTGGTTGGATTGATGGGATAAGACGAAAATTGGATAAAGAAAGAACTATGCAATTGATTGCACCAAGGAAAGTAGAACATTGGTCGCAAACTTACAAATTACGGTTTGCCAAATTAGAAGAATTAGGCCTTATTCATCAATCGGGTTTCAATGCAGTTGAAACTTCAAAAAAAGCTGGATTATGGAATTTTATGGACGATGTTGACAATCTCATTATACCTAATGACCTTCAAAAAGCATTGAACATAAACAATGAAGCAAAACTTTTTTTCGAGGCAATTAATGCCTCTAGTAAACGATTTGTGTTAAGGTGGATTAAATTAGCCAAAACGGATAAAACACGGATTTCTAGAATAGAACAAATTGTACATTTATCTTCAAAAGGAGAAAAACTAAAAGGCAGTTAATAAAAGAAATTCAACCCTTTAGTCTTTTAATCATTACATACTCAATCATCGCATTGTAGCTCCATCTTTCGTTGAAAAGAGGAGCATGCATTCAAAAGACAAAAGGATTATACTTGTACAGTGTAACCCTTTTTTATGAATGACCTTAATGAAATAAAGAACTTCGGTCCATATATGGTCAAAATAATGAACTTGATTGGAATATATTCAAGGAAAGACCTCATAGAATCAGATTACAGGTCAATCAAAAATAAATTAGTTAAAGCGGGAGTATCTCCTCACCTTAATATATTCTACTCAATAGAAATGGGGTTACAAGGTAAAAATTGGAATGAGATTACCTCAAATGAAAAGAATGAAATAAAAAAAATCCTGGAAGATTCAATGTGATTCAAATCTTGAAAATTTGCACAAAGTTCAACCCCTCAATCTCCAAATAGTCAAAGAATTCAATCATCGCATTTAGCTGCATCTTTCGTTGAAAAGAGGAGCATGCATTCAAAAGACTAAAGGATTATCGTTAATATTGTAATCCTTTTTAATTTTTAGTCACTAATACTAAAAGCAAAAAATGTGTGATTTGAGGTAATGTTGCTGACTAAATGTGGTGTTATGTTTTTGAATTTGATTCAAATCAGTACGAAAATAATTATCAATTTATACAAAAAATTAAGTATGACTTAGAATCTTTAGTATATTTTCAAATAATATCATAAAAAATAATTATAAAATTTAGAAAAATGAATAAACAATTAAATCAATTGAATAAGTATTTTAAATCATTTATTAATGATGCAGAAATAAGAGAAGAATTAATGTTCTGTCTGACACAAAGTCAAGTTGAATTGTTTGTGAGGTCTAAGTTTGCATTTTGGGCATGTAAGAATTTTGTAAATACATACAGTATTATTGAAAAAAATCGTATTGACTTGTTGATTCAAATTGAAGGACAGAAATATTGTATCGAATTCGGACATCAAATTAATCTTTTAAAACATTCACTTGATATGAATGAAGCAAAGGTTAAAAATGATTGCAAGAAGCTGTTAAGTAAGTTGAAAAATTTAACCCCAAAAATTGGATTTAATGATTTAGATTCTGTTTCATGTTTTACTATTAGCCTATTTACAGATTTCCATTTAGTAAAGAAAGACACTAAATATTTGGTTAGATATTATTTAAACGAGAATCAGATTAAATCTGGAGTTTTGGCTAAATATGGAAATAAAATTTCCGGAAAAGGAATGGAAAATTATTATAAAAATTACAGGGAAGAACTTGAATTAAGTGATTATTGTCATACAGACCTTATTGAAAATCAGCTTTCATTCTTATGGAAAGTAAAAGAATGTCAATTTACCGAGTAGATTTTAGTTACATTATATTTAAATGTATTATATGCAACTCTCCAAATCCGACTTCCAGCTAGCATCAACCTGCCCTAAAAAGCTGGTGTATAAAAAGGCTAATTACCCCACGGCTAATGATACCAACGAATACATGGAGATGTTGGCTCAGGGCGGTTATATTGTAGGTAAAATGGCAACCATGCTTTTTCCTGATGGCATTGAAATAGATGGGAATACACAAGATTGCATTGCGCAAACCAACATACATTTTCAACAAGAAAATGTGGTTTTGTTTGAACCAGCCATTGTATCTGGACAAAAATTGGTTCGAGTTGATATTTTGGTTAAACAAGGTAACTCATTTCACTTGATAGAGGTGAAAGCTAAATCTCACAATACGGATGAACAACAAGATAAAGCAAAACTCAAAAAGTACATTGAAGATGTTGCTTATCAATACTCGGTACTTAAGGAGGCTTTCCCTGGCTGCAAGATAAAGTGTTCGTTGTTGATGCCAGATAAGGCAAAGCGCACAGCTATTGAAGACTTGGCAGGTTGGTTTAGTGTAAAAAAACAGGATAAAAAGAACGACCAAGAGTTAGAAGAATTACCTGCACAACAAAAACCTGCCTTTAACAAGCCTGAAGTTGTTTTTAAATTTGAATCTGCCCACAATAAAGAAGAATATATAGCACAATTGGCGAAGGAAGGTATACTAGAGTATCAGGATGTAACAGAGGCTGTGGAAGAAATGCAGAATGACATCAACCAAAGGGCAAGTAATTTTCTCCGAATATTAAACGAAGGCATTTCGGCCAATGATTACAAAATCACTAAAGGATGTAAAGCATGTGAGTTTAATACTATTGATAAACAACAAAATGGATATAAAGAATGTTGGGGAGATTTAGCCTACACCGAACCCAATATTTTTGATTTGCACTATGGTGGATCCATTGGTCATTACACCAAAGGATATTATTTCGATGAACTTATTGCTGAAGGCAAAACAAATTTGTTTGATATAGATCCTGAACGATTAAAAAACAGCAAAGGAGAGTTAGGATCAAGAGGAACCCGCCAATTAATACAAATTGAAAATACCCGCAATAATACCGAGTGGATTTCGCAAGAATTGAAATCGGTTGCTAATAACTTAAAATACCCGCTGCACTTTATAGATTTTGAAACATACACTGGGGCATTGCCATTTCATAAGGGAATGCGACCTTATGAGTTGATTGCTTTTCAATGGAGTTGTCATACGATACATAAACCAGGAACCACACCAGTGCATTCAGAATGGATTCATACAGGTGAGAAATTCCCTAATCCGAGCGAGTTTCCAAACTTTGAATTTGCCCGTTCATTAATGATGCAAATTGGAACTTCAGGAACACCTTTGATGTGGGCAACACATGAGAATACGGTGTTACGAACCATTCTCAAACAAATGGAGATTTATGATATAAAAGATGAACCATTGAGAAATTGGCTGTTTGATATTACCAGTGATGGGGATAAGGATGGCAGATTGGTTGATATGAATAAGATGACGCAAGAGCATTACTTCCACCCATACATGAAAGGGAAAACTTCTATTAAAAAAGTGTTGCCAGCTGTATGGAGTCACCACCCCTATTTACACAAAATAGAACATTTTAAAGATTATGTTCCAGAAGAATTTTTGGGTGGGATTTTAGATCCTTATGATACATTAACTAGTGGACTAAGTGAAGCCGACTGGGATGATGAAGTTGTAAGTGGTGGAACCGCAGCCATGAGAGCTTATCATAGAATTAGGTTTGATGATACACTTAGCCAAGAAAAAAGAAATGAATTGAGATATCAGTTATTACAATACTGTAAGTTAGACACTATGGCAATGGTAATTATTGCACATCATTGGGGAATAAAGTAAATTTAAAAAACAAAATTAAAATAGTATGCCAAAAAATAAGAATGCCTATTTTCGTTACAGAGTTATTGACCAATGTTTAAACAATTCCTTTAAGCATTTCGACAGGCAAAAACTTTCGGAAGTGTTAACCGAAAAATGCGAACGTTATGTATCGGTAGATTGTGTTAGTAGAGATATTGCGGCGCTCAAAGCAGAATTTGATGCACCAATCGATTGGAATGCCTTTGATAAACATTATTATTATTCAAAAAAATTTTCACTTACAGGCTTAGCCTTGGATGATGGTGAAGAAATGTCGCTCAAGGCAAGTCTAGTTGTACTTGATATATTAAAGGACACAAAATTTGCAAAATCTTATAAGAATCTAATTCAAAGATTAATAACAGAAGCAAATACTCATGAAAGTAATGAAGCTAATAGGGTTATTGAATTTGAAAAGAACGATGTGAAAAATGGATTAGATTGGTTTGATGTTCTGTATGACGCCATTCTTGAAATGCAACCTTTGAAAATCACATACGTGGTATATGGTAAAGAAGCAAAGGAACATATTGTATCGCCATACATGATTAAGGAGTATAGAAACAGATTTTATCTGGTTGCCAGAAATCATGCCAGTAAGACTGATGAACTTATTTACTGCTATGGCATGGATCGTATAAAAGGGATTAAGAAATCAAAAGAAGCATTTATCACAACAAAGGGCTTCAACTCGAAAACCTATTTCAAGCACAGTTTTGGCATCACCAGAAAGTTAAATGAAGAACCTCTAGAGCTTGTGCTTAAATTTAATAAGTTCAACGCACATTATATTCTATCAAAACCTCTTCATCATAGCCAAAAAATTATTGAACAAACAGAGGATTATGTAATTGTGAGTATCAAAGTGTATGAGTCTCCTGAGCTAAATATGGCAATTTTAAGTCATGGATCAGGAGTTGAGGTGGTCTCGCCCAATAATTATTTGGAATACATAAAAAAAACTGCAACTGATGTCATTAGCTTGTATAAAAAATAAATTATATTTAATTATTACATGATATGACAATTTCAGAAATAAATATGCGTTCCATAGAATTATGGCAGAAGTATTATTATTCGAATTTGATTCCTCAACTGTACAATGAAAATTTAATAATAAATTCTGAGGGTTCAGTATTGTTTATTGGGTTAAACCCTTCATTCTCAAAAATAGGTTTTTCCAAGTTTTTAGAGGGAACACAATACGAGAATTTAATTGAAAATATCTATGAATACTATAAGATAAATAATTTTAAATCAGAAAAGCTTGAGGTTTATAATTCTATTCAAAACATCTCCAAACAAAGATATAGTTACTATGAACCATTCAGACAAATTAGTCGATATCTGAATTTGAAATGGGAACATATTGACTTATTTCTTATGATGGAAACAAAACAGATAAATTTGAAAAAACTTTATAAAAGAGCTTATTCAGATAGGATTAACGATTACGATTTGAGAATATTTTTTGATACACAAAAAGAAATATTTTTAGACCTAATTAGTTTATTAAATCCTAAATTAATTATAGTACCTAATGCATTTGCATCTGATTTAATAAGAGATATCTTAAATTTAAATTTTGATAATCAAATTGGAACTTATCTATATGGATTAACACCAATATTTTTATCCTCACAATTCACAGGTGGTGCCACAGATAAGTACTCATTCGAAAGATTTAAATGGCACATTAAGTCAGTTTTGAAGGAGTAATAAATAAATTTAAACAATTAGGCAATTCTAAGACAAATTTTAAGCAAATTTTATTTTTTTTGATGGTAATGCACTATAACTTGTCATTACACCGCAAACCTATGTTGCATGTTTGCATCATTCTCAAATAAAAATCAAATCAATTGGGACATTATTTTTAAAAATAGCTTCATTAACTGAATAGATAAAATGAATACGAATATTGTTGAACTCATTAAAAACACTTCAAGTGTTACATGGGTAACAAATCCTAAATCCGCTGATAAATGGGGGTATTTTACCACAGAACTGAAAATTTCAGATGCCTTATCAAACCTTTATGTGTTGTCTATAGCTCCATTGGATTTGGACTTTGCCAATGAAGTAATAAAAAATTTAACTAATGATCATGGGTATGAATTACAGGAGGAAACTATTTTACGGATTCCTGATGAAATTTTATCGCACGAATGGTTGTGTAAAGATGATCAATGGCAAAGAATGACTGAAATTTGTAAAATTAAATCAAAAACTATTCCCTGGTTTGATGAAAATTGTTCTGCAATTTGGGAGTGTTATGATAAATCAGATGAGATTTTCACTCACCTTGATCATCATGAAAAGCGATACATCATTGGAATTGATGAGGAAATAAATGCAACTGTGTTAAAAAAAAATAACAATCAATGTATTTTTATTGAACTAGATAATATATCTTTTTTAGAATGGTGTAAGGCAAATGAACTAAAACTACAATCTATCTTAATTACAAACCCATATGAATCAGGCATAGTCTTCAATGAAGATCAAATTTGTGATTCGCTTGGAATTTCAGAGAGGTATATTGTTCCATCAACAATTTCGGAATACATTGACAATATTTATTTTGATAAGGACCTAGATGGTTTTGATATATATCGTACTTCTCTCGAATTTGAAGAATACCGTTATTTTATTGATTTAATTAAAAACCAACCAATAACTTACAATGATATTGCTAAAATACTGAAATGCAGAAATTTGCCTCAAGAAATAGTAATTCTTATAAAATCTAGGCTTATTGAAATTATATCCATTAAAAAACCCTATGAATTTGAAATTGCCGCATTATTGCATAGTTCTCATATAACGGAAGATATGATGACTTTTATCCAAGGTATCATAGATAAAGAATTTTTTGATTATCATGAATCATTTTATGAATGCTGCGTCTACCAGAATAACAGACTGAATACCTTACAATACATTAAACAATCAGATTTTGCAAATTGGTCGGAAGAGTATCAAGTGGATATGATTAATCATATTTGTTCGCGTATTATTGAGGGCGATTCATTTTTACATGTTCCTGATTTCCTGAAAGAGGAACGGGATGTATTAATGGCTTTCGTGAAAATTTATTGGGAATATGGGACAGAGGAAGAGCGGGATGTTTTCAAGGAAATCGTTAGAGAAAAAGGTTTTTCAGGAGATATAGATTTTATTTTAGAAACTTTGAATTACGATGATGGTTCTATTTCGTGGGCGATTGCAGATGATACATTAAAAGGAACTTCTGAGTTTTGGTTGAAAGGCGCTACTGCATGGAAAAATTCACCGAGAGAAGGTTTATTGGAACCAAAAGATTACGAAATCTATTATAGTGTAATTCCAAAAATAATTAAAGATGATTTAGTTTTTAATAAAAATCTTATTTCGAAAATCCCTCATTTTATTCATGCCCTGCGTGATTCGTTGAAAGAAAATCATGAAATATGTAGGCTAGCATTAGCACAAGATGGTATGTTATTAAAATTTCTTTCGGATAAAATAAAAAATAATGAAGACTTGGCAGCCATTGCTATATCTCAAAATTCCAAAGCTGTTGAATTTATATCCGATGATTTAACTTATGAAGTATCTTTTATAAAAAGAGTTATTGATGCCAATCCTAAGACTCTTGAGTATTGTATCCCTAGAGTGAAACATTTATATCAAAATGGCTAAATTTTATTTTTCCTTACGATTCAAATTAATTTGAACACTAAAATGACTTTAATAGAATTTATTGAAAAATATGACTTTGATAATTCAGTTGTTTTACTTGAAGGTAAAAGAAACGTAAAAATTGAAGACCAAGATTTTCTTGTAAAACTGGGCTATTTGTTAGCCTCTCAATCTAAAAATATCCATTTTAGAAGCGGCAACGCTCCTGGTGCAGATGAGTTATTTACAAAAGGGGTTACATCATTTTGCAGTTCTCGCATTCAGTTAATAAAGCCTTTTAAAAATCATAGAAAGAAATATAATGAGGGTCTTGAATCAATTTCATTGGATGAGCTATGTATAGCATCTGAACATGAAATAATTTATCAATCCAAAAAAGATAGTAAAACAAATCAATTGGTTGACCGGTATCTTCATGGGTTAAGAGATAAAAATTCCTTAAAGGCAGCGTATATTATTCGAGATGCTATCAAGGTTTTGGGTACTAAAACATTAATTCCAGCAACCTTTGCCATTTTTTATGATGATTTAAATAATCCCAAAGATGGAGGAACTGGACATACCATGCGCATTTGTGAAAATAAAATGATCCCTCACATTAATCAAGAAACGTGGTTTAATTGGCTCTAATTACTTTTTTTATTATTTATTAATCTTTGGTTATACGCCGCAATCCTGTTTTGTAATATTGTTTCATAAATAAATAAGAATTATGAAAATGAAGCTATTAATGTTGATGTTGATGGCGGTTTGTCAGCTCAACGCTCAAAACAAAAAATCAGAGGATCTTTCTCAACAAATTTATGATGATGTAATCAATATGTACGTTCAGGATTATCTGAAAAAACATCCAATCAATATTGATTTATCTGAACAAAAGTGTGACTCAATTTTTCTTAGGTTAATCAATGGATATAGAGCTCAAAATCAATTAACAACTTTAAAATTAATAGATGTAATGGACTCTGCGTGTAGATTACACACCAATTGGATGTTAAATCGTGATACCATTTCTCATATTGAAAACTCTTTAAATATAGACGGTAACGTATATTATCAGCCTATCGATCGCGTTCGAAAATACGATCAGAGCTGGGCTGAAAAACACCCAAACATCTATGAAAATTGCGCTATATCGAATGCTCAAGTTGGTAATGATCCAACTATACAATTTCAAAGAATTAATGCCGAGTCAGTAGAGTCTGTATTTAAAATGTGGCAAAAATCACCAGGTCATAACGCTGCCATGCTTTTGCCTGATGCAAAATATCTTGGTTTTTATATTGGCTCTAGATTTAAAAAGAAACAAAACTTATATATCCAGAAAGCAACAATGTTGATTTGTAAATAATTGAAATCAGGAAATAATAAAATAATCATATGAATAAACAGTTATTAAAATACCTCATTGGTAACCAGGTAAAGTGTTGGTATCCTTGCTCTGGATTTGACTTTGGAGCTACAAAACTTTTTGAACGTAGTTCTAAAACTCCTTTGCCGAAAATATACGTATTTACAGATAATGAAATATTAAAAACAAGTAGCGAAGAAATTATAAATCTAACAAGGGTTCATGGATTCGAATTTATTGAAAATATCGAATTAGAGGAATCCCCATCGGTTCTTAAATTTGACAATAACGATCCAAATCAACAATCTCGCTTAAATATGCACTATATTCAGCAGAAACGATTGTCAGATCCTTTGAGTTCTTCACTGATGGAAATGGGTATTGGTGATGCTGAAGAAGACTATTTCGATTCATTAGATTTTAACACAAAAAAATCTATAATTTATAACGAATGTCAATCAAGTAACATTCAAGTTTATAAAAATGAAGAAATCATACTTTTACTAATCAATTGTGAGAATGAATGGTTTTATAATTTCTGTGTTCAAAATCAAATTTTATTAAACAGCACCATTAATATTAGATCTGATATGGATCAATTTATATTTATTAATTTGCTTCAAATACTGAAAAATTTAGAGATAAAAAATGGCTTTTTTTATTTGAATCAAATAAATGAAACTGCTAAAGCATTTTTGAAACAAAATCAACTAGGTAATTCTTTTAATTACAATAGAAATTATAATAATAACGAGTCTGTCGATCAATTAATTTTCAGTAATTGGGAATAATTATTTAAAATAAAATCACTTTGGCATATAGCCGCAATGTTGCTCCATACATTTGCATCATAAATCAATTGAATCATGGCAAAAAAAATTATGAGAATCACAAAGAAAGCAAAGCTTGATAAACGCACAGCAGCTGGACGAGCAGTTAGTGGAAGAAACTTAAAAAAGAAAACCTAAAATGAATAGCCTTGCCACTTTTTTAGTCTGAAATACTTTATTGAACTTTACGCTAATTTTAGATAAAAAACGTGTTAGGTTAAAATTTAATGTTTAAAAAAATGAAAAAAAATTTGCGTTGCTAATAGAACGCAAACTAGTTTTTTAGTATTGCACTCAGAATGATGAAAGTGATGTAAATAATTTTAATCCTTCAAAGACATTTTTAAATCATCCCAGGAGCGGATATAATTATTCATGTCTTAAAAAAAGGAGAAATTATGAAATCATCATTTAGTTCAAAAGTAAGTCCACTAACCGAAAACTTTCTTGCTCGTTTAGACCAAACACCAATCAAAACAAGTCGTTACTTGTGGCACATCACTTATGATTTTCATGAGCGCAATTTATCAATTGCTGCTCATGGATTAATATGCCCAAATAAGTATGCTGTTTTTGCACACTCGAATCTTTACAAATTCGAGTACACATATCCATATTTTATGGATATTTGGGATATTTTTTTTGATGGAAATTACCCTATGAAGGGTTATGAGTTTTCTATGTACAGTTTTTGGCGTATCGATACTCATTTAGCTAATGTTACGTGGTTTCAAGATCCTAATATGGCTGAAGATGCAATTGGCTTCTCAAAACCTACATACTATGTATGTACAAACAATGATATACCTAATAAAGCGCTTAAATTATTCAAGTTTGACCTTTCACGGTATTCTAGTCAACGTCCATTTATTACCCGTGGTGATGGTGTGGCATCAGTACGACCATACAGAAACGACTTTGACTCCTTAGTACCTGATAGGTCAATCAATGATTACATTGATTGGCGAGTCAAAAATATTCAATCCTTGTAAACATGCTCAATTTTGAATTATTTATATTTTAAAACACCAATTATGAAAATAAAAACAAACAATTTGCTTCTAGAAAGCATGACAAAAATATTTGAGTCTAGAGAAAAATTATTACGTCAACCGGATCTTTTAAGCGATTTGGAAGAGGAAATATCATTGGTTTCAAATTTTTTGGATCTAGATATTAGTTTTTCAACTTTGATTTCTGTGTTGATTTGCGAACAATTAATGGGGGAAACAACCTCCATAAGGAAATTGATGAAGCATATGGGCTTTAGCTCGCTCGATATTATTCATAGTTATGAGAATATAAAAATTCTAAAGCGAAAAGGATGGCTTATTCAATCAAAAAGGAAATTTCATTCTTTTAAGACAGATGAATTTGAAATATCGAAATTGGTTTTGGATGCTGTAACTTATAATGATAAAGCTAAACTAACTATTCAAATACCAGATACATTGTCTGAAGCATTAATACAATTAAGACAAACTATATCTAATTATATTGGAGATTGTGAGGTTGAGGATTTAGCTGAAGCAATAATTTTCGAACTAGAGAATTATGAGAACTTTGCTTTTATCTCAAATTTACGGATGAATGTAAAATTGATGGATTTAGAAAAAGTTATACTTGTTTGGTTGGCTTCAGAAATTGTTTACGGAAGAGAGGAATTTGATCTTAATAATATTATTGACCATTTTACTCAAGACCCTGCTTATTCATTAGGATTCAAACAACGAATATCTAGTGGTTTAAGCGCCATGGTTACAGATGGATTTATAGAATTTAAAAGACCTAATTTTGTCGATTTTTCAGCGGTGATATTGGGAGATAAAACTAATGATCTACTCGGGGAAATCAGATTAAATTCAAGCCTTAAAAAAAAGATTACTAGATATTGTAAACTAATTGAGCCATCTGATCTACAAGAGAATAATCTCTATTTTAATAGTAGTATGGGTCAATGTGTTGAAAAAATCGAACAACTTTTGTCAGAGGAAAATTATAGACATCTAATGAACAAGTTTTTGGAAAATGGCATGAAAGATTGTCTCACGATGCTATTTCATGGTTTGCCTGGTACTGGAAAAACAGAGCTTGTTAAGCAACTGGCGTTAAAACATCAAAGAAGTATTTACCAGGTAGATATTTCCAGTATCAAAGATATGTGGGTTGGTGAATCGGAAAAAAACCTTAAAAAAGTTTTTAGAGAATATGGGGATGCCCTTAAATATAACAGACTAACACCAATCTTGTTATTTAATGAGGCAGATGCAATATTGGGACTCAGAACCACCGTGCAACACTCTGTTGATCAAATGTATAATTCATTGCAAAATATTTTACTTCAAGAATTAGAGGACATGAAAGGTATTTTTATTGCCACTACGAATCTTATTAATAACATCGATGGAGCCTTTGATAGAAGATTGCTTTATAAACAGAAGTTTGAATTGCCAGATAATAGTACACGGTTAAAGATTCTTGAGAGCCATTTTCCTGATATAAATTCAGATAAATTAATGGAAATTGCTGCATGTTATGAATTAAGCGGTGGTCAAATTCAAAACATCAAAAGAAAATTAATGGCAGATCAATTATTATTCAGCAATACATCTCAGAATGAATCTTTATTCATGGAATATGTAGTGTCAGAAGTAGGTTTCCGAAGTACAAATAGAAAAATTGGGTTTAAATAATTTATCCTTGTGTATACAGCGCAAATCGATAGACTAATATTGTAATACAAAATATATAAATATATGCTAACAGTTTATAACACTTTTCACCTGATCACTTGTGATGATGGAATTTTAATGGTATCTGTTAAAAGTACCGATCATCCTTTTATCATCGTTAATAATAAGCTGCTTGGATTTTTAGTTATTCATGCAGGGGAAGAAAATTACAACGTAAGGTACAGGGTTAAATCACCAAGTATGTTGGATATGACAAAAATGGTAACTTACCATGCTGAAGTAGGTGGTTACAGTCACTGGGCTGTGAGCATACCTTATTTCGACAAAGTGGTGGATCCTCATTCGCTCTATGCATTTTCGGATTTGAGTATTCAGAAAAAGTTTAATGCTCAGGACTTCCCTGAAGGATTTAAAAACTTTAACAGTCTAGCAATTATCACTGGGATTCCAGAATAAAAAATATGTTATGGAAAATTTTGAACAGAACTACGCTAAAACAGCCCTAAATCCAATTAAAGTAAAAAGCATTCAGGATACTATTGAATTTTTAAATTCACTAGTAACTGATGATGGGAAGCCATTTTTTTTTCAGCGTATACATACAACTTCTGTTGGAAAATCTAAACCTATTGACTGCTATGAAATCTTAAAAGCTAACGGTGAAAAAGAAATCTTATATATTAATATCTATAATCGTGAATCAATTTATGAAATACCAAAAGGCTATCTAAAAAAAACAGATATTCTTGTGCCTATTTTACATGGAAAAAAATTGATTGAACAATCTCTTGGGGTGAATTATAAGCTTAAAAACTTTCCTGAAGATTTATTAAAAAATATATAAAAATGATATGGTAGAATTGAGTGAAAATACATTGTTATTATTGGAGCTTATTCATTGCAGACAAACTTGTACCAATGATCAGTTCTATAATAAACTTTATAATGTCATGATTGGCTCTTTTAGGAGTAAGTTAATTCTTAATAAACCTAAAGAAATTGTTGATGCTATCGATGTTTTGGTTCAATATTTTGAGCTAAGAGAGGAATATGAAAAATGTTCTGCCTTGCATAAATTAGGATTTGAAATCTATAACACAATCACATAATAATGAATAGTTTAATAAATGAAATAATTGAGTTGAAGGGACTTATTTTGTAAACTAGGTACTAATTAAAAGGAAAATATTAAAATTAATATTTATGAAAAACACATTCTTAATAATCTTATTAATCTTTGGAAGATTTATTGATTTAAATGCTCAGACTATCAGTAATAATAAATTTGAAAATTTTATTTATGCTCACGAGATTAGTTACAACCAAAAGGTAAAAATAATTTACTGCGATGATTTAGATTCTTTAATAAAAGTACTTGAAAGAAACAAAATCAGTTATGCCAAGTCTTCTTTTCAGTTCATTGGAAAAGAGTTGAATGACACAACATTAATAGGTGGCGCATCCGATGCTGTAATGCTTGATGAACACAAACCATTTATTTACTACCGAAAGGAGATAAGTGAAACAGGAATAATACTTACCATTGTTTCTGGTCATAATTATTGGTGACAATAAAGATTTATTTGAGCTAAAGATTTCACAAAACGATCAATCCAAAGGCATTCAACAACATTAATGAAACCCTGATAACCCTTTATCCTAATTATTCCATACTAAATTAACACTTTCCGGCTGCAACATACCAAAATAACAGAGGCCCAAAATTATATTAATAATAATAAGGATTATACTTGTACAGTGTAACCCATATTCTTTATAAAATGAGTAGTAAAACAATTTTGTATACCGCTATGTCTAGTGATGGATTTCTTGCAGGGGAAAATGACAACATTGATTTTTTGAACCCTTATCAAATTGAAGGAGAGGATTATGGATACAATGAATTCATCAACTCTGTAGGAGCCATATTAGTTGGAAGAAGAACATATGAAATAGTTGTTGGTATGGGATACCCTTATCACCCTGATAAGAATGTTTATGTGGTAACAAGAGCTTCAATAAAATCAGATAGAACGAACCTTTTCTTTTACAATGGTGATTTGAAAGCACTCATAACCCAACTAAAATCTTCACCGCATAAACATATTTATTGTGACGGTGGAGCTGCCCTAGCAAAATCATTGTTAAATGAACGATTAATAGATGAAATAATACTATCAGTCATCCCTGTTAAACTTGAAAAAGGAAAATTGCTTTTTGATAAAGGCATCATTCCAAATGATTTTGAACAAAAGAGCAGAAAAGTGTTTGAAACAGGATTAATTCAATACTGTTATGAACTTCAAAAATAGTTGATGGTTATTTCTTAAACTTCCTGTAAATTAATACAAAGCTCAATCCTTCAACTTCCTAATTGTCAAACACTCAATCATCACATTGGAGCTGCATCTAATTTTATATTTTTGGGTAATTTTGTAAGTGCAACTAAATAAATGGCAATGAAGAAGACTTGGCTTGAAAAATTGAATGAAAACAAAGCGTCAAAAATTAAACGCATTGATATTGACTTTGCAGATATTCCAGCAGGCAGTAACATGTTTATTGCTACCCCAAAAATCATTGAAAATTATATCCAGGAAATTGATTTTGGTAAGCGCATTGATATAAAAACATTACGAAAAGACCTTGCCATAGCGCATGATGCTGATTATACTTGTCCTGTAACAACAGGAATATTTTTGCGGATTGTGGCAGAGGCAAATTATGAAAAGTTGCAGAAAGGAAATCTTGTTGAGGAAATCACCCCTTTTTGGAGAGTGATTGAACCGAATAGTGCTTTAGCCAAAAAGCTCTCATTTGGACAAGATTTTATACTCCAACAAATTGAAAAAGAAAGCACAAACTAAAAACTGGCAAGTATAAAGTTCCTTAAAATCTTCATTGAAAGTTTGCGCTGTAACCATTAAAAAAGTTACCTACTCAAGCGTAGTATGAGAGCGATGTCTTCCCCGAAAAAAGCAATGAAAAGAGAAGGCCTGATATTCGTATCACTGTTTTGGATCAGTTGAAAATCAAAACATCCTAAAGTATACAGAAGCTAAAACTACAATAAAATGACTTAATTCCGTGTAAATCTGTTACATTTGATCCTTACATTAATGGCATTCACCTGTATGAAAGTAGTCCTCTTTTCAATTTTAATATTGACAGCAATTGCACAATTTTTTATATCAAGAAGCACGCAAAAAACAGAACAACACAATTACGAGGTCATTAAAAAGTATGATCAATTTGAGGTTAGAAAATACGACCCAGCTTTGTTTTCGAGTGTTAAACTCAGTAAAAAAGGTTACAAAGCCAGTGCAAGCGAAGGTTTCAGAATATTAGCTGGATATATTTTTGGAAACAATGAATCTAACGAAAAAATTGCCATGACCTCACCTGTGGTAATGGAAATGGGAGATACAACAAAAATGAAGTTCATGGTTCCAAAAGGATACAATTTGAATAACTTACCCAATCCTACTAACAGCAACATCGTTTTCGAAAAACAAGAAGAAAAAATCATTGCCGCCATTCGCTTTGATGGGTGGGCAGATGATGAGAAGATTGAAAAATATACGACTATTTTAAAAAATGAATTGCTCAAAGAAAAAATAAGTTTCATTAATAAATTTTCTTTTCTAGGGTATAACCCTCCCTACGAAGTAATTAACAGACGCAATGAAATAGTGGTAGAATTGATTGGTTACAAATATTAATCCACAAAAAACATACCTGTAGTTTAAAATTGATGCTGAAAACTATAGGTTACAATGTATCAGCAATACATTTATTAAAAATTGATTAAAAAAATTCAAAAGAGTAAGCTTAGACTCCAATAAAACCAACAAATACAGTTGCTTTAGGGTTGAAAAAAGTTTTGCTAAAATTTTACAATTGATTGCTTTTAACACAATCTAGTTGTTTCAAAATTATTAATTTTGCATACCAAAATAAGTAATTATGAAAATCATCAACAACAAAAATTTAATTTTAAATTTATTCACGCTCTCCATTTTAACAATTACTACGCTGAGTTCATGTAAAAAAGAAGAAACCTCTACAAGTAATTCACCAACCATTTCAGCACCTAATTGTTTGGTAACAGCATTCACTGGATCCTACAATGGTTCATTTAAATACGATGATTTAAGACGTATCATTGAAAGTAGCACACAAAATGATTCATCTAAAACAACCTTTGCTTACCAAGGAAATAAAATGATTGAAACTACAAGTTACACTTCAAGCGATGGCAAAGTATATACTTACGTAACTATCCATACCCTTAACTCATCAGGTTATGTAATTAAATCTGTACAAACACCTACTGATCCTAATTACACCTCTGAAAATGAGTTTACTTATTCAAACGATGGATACCTGCTCAGAGAAATGGACTTATCTACTTACAAATCTCCAATGGATTCGATGGTTCAGAAGTATTATTATGGAAAAAGTTATACCTATGAAAATGGTAACCAAACCAAAGTTTATTCTTTAAAATTTGACGACAGCGGGAATGTTACAGACAGCACGCTCACACAAGTAACTGTATATGATTTAAGCTTACCTGGAAAACTAGAACAGTTTACTGCTTGGTTAAGCCGTAAAGGAAAAGCAAACAAAAACGAGATCAAAACTGTAGAATACTTTGATGAAGGAAGCAGCGAAATTGATACGCATACTTATACCATTGATTCCAATGGCAATCCAAGTTCATTGAAAATAACTGGTGCAAATAATTCAGTTATCAATATCACTTGGAATTGTAAATAATCCCATTTTTTTCAAGTCAATCAAAAAGCAAAAAGCCGACGAACGTCGGCTTTTTGCTTTTTGATTGCTACCTTGATAGATTTTGGGTAAAAATAGCATTTATAAAATCCTTTCAATAGAAATGAGATTATTGATATAGCTTGCTCCAATAATCATGTTAATTCTCCATCCAATACTGTTAGTTTGATCCATGATTATCCATGTATCAGTGAATCCTCCTACAGTAAAATGTAAACCTCCATTTAAATAAGCTGGGGTTGTGGTGATGGTTAATTTTGCCACATCTGATATTGTAGTGCCTCCTACCCCACCCGCTACATATGTATCACTTCCATAAACCGTATAAGTTCCTGTAACAGTAGAAACTTGCAAACTTGCATTACCAGTAGCAGAAACTCTTACCTTTAAATTCCCTAAGGTTACATCTACTCCTCTATTTACAAAGGCTGCTATTCTAGTACTGTTATTTTCTGCTAATTTGAACCAAGCCGCTCCACTCCAATAATAGTAACCTGGTGAAACATCATAAGGTGTTGTTCCGGCAGATGCTGTGTTGTATACCAACAAACCAGCTGTTGGAGCAGTTACAGGTGCTGAAGAATTGGTAGCTGTTAAAGCAACACGTGGAGGTAAAAAACCTTTATTGGTACTTTTCACTTCCAACATAGATGAAGCATCTGGAGTATTGGTTCCAATACCTACTTGAGCAAAAGTTGCTATTGAAAGCAAAAATGAGAATACCAATAAGCAATTTTTCATTGTAATAGTTGATGTAAGAATTTCCAAATCAATACCAAAGGTACCAATTTAACTATATAAAAATGAATTGGTAATCTACACCTGAAAGTGGGCAGTTGTAAATATTAAACAAATGAATGTATTGATTTGACAGTAAAGTATTAAACAAGTAAAACTCATAGCTAAGGTTTAAACTGGTACAGTAATCTATTTCATTTTAAAAAATAGTTTTAAAACCCTATTTTGGCTTTATGCATTCAAAAAAAGTAGGAAATGGAATTGGTATAGGTGCTGCCATTGGAGTGGCATTGGGGTTCGCATTTGCTTCAAATTCATCACATCCAAACAACATGCTAGCCATTGGTTTGGCAATAGGTGTTTTGATAGGTGCACTGATTGATTTTTTATTGTGGTTGAAATCAAAGAAGCAGTAATACAGGAACAAGTTTTCAGTACTAGTTAGCAGCCATTGATTGTGATTGCTTGCAAAGAAAGTTGTGTAGAACTGAATGAAGTCAACTAAAATTGTTATTCAAACAAAATAAATGCTTTTGAAACATCCAAGAAGCGATTGGTATTTTTTAAAGTTGTTTTCTTTTAAAATAAATCTTGTTCATGTAAATGGTATGCGGGAAACTGATTGCAGCAATGAAAACAAAAAACAAAGGCCAAAATCTTAAATCCGAGAATAAATTGGCTGTTGAATTCAGGTAAATAAAAACCATGAAAATAACCCAGGCACCAATGTGAAATGGCAAAGCATGCAACCACATACTGACATGACTTAATTGAAGATGCTTACGTAAATGGTTCCATCCTGAAAAACTGTGTTGACCTATAAAATATAAACCAAATGAAACAATGAGAGGTAGTTTGCATGAGAGCATGAGCCAGCATATGGTAATTGCAAAAGCAACATTTCTTTTGAAAATTGCCAATGTGAACCAAGGTAAAATAATCCAGAATGGTGAGGCGAACGGAATACTTATTTTGGCTAAATTTTGTATGATGGCATTGGCTTCTTCTTGGTGTGTTGACAACAAATAAAACAATACAAACAATCCCCACAAGGCTGAAAACACCCTTCCAAAGTTCCAGCTGTTGCCATCAGCTTGACCAAAATGCCAGGCGGAAAACACTAAAAAAAACAAAAGAGCTAATTGGGGTTGATAATACCAAAACAAAGCCACTGAGGCTGTTAAAAACAAATATTTTAAAATGAACAATGGCGTTTTTTTAGTTTCAAGTTTTCCTGTTTCTATTAAATGATCTAGGGCACCATGTGGAATGCCTACTGTTACCAAGCCTATAAAAAACAGCGCTTTTGCAAGCTCATCGTTTTTAAACATGAGTAAAACAAATGTTAAAACAGCAATGAGGAATGGCCTAAACCAATTATAGTTCTTGCATTTAGAAAGTAAACTCACAAGAAAAGGTTTCATCGGTAATACCTTAAAAATACTGATTTCCTCTTTTATGCTGGTTTTTTCATCTAAGAAATCTAAAATCTTTCTGGTTTCAATATTTTCTAATAATGAGGTAAAAACATGTTTACCTTCATTGGGTTTGTTTTTTAAGATATCTAGTAACAAATCATCATAAAATGAAAACCTACTTTTATTGATATCATGTTTATTTTTGTTCAATGTATAAACTGAAGCATTGTTTTGAATAGCCTCTACAACGGAACGTGCATGGTAATACATATTTTTAAATGCATATCCAGTGCTTGGTTTGATCTGATAATTCCTGGCGCCCAACAATATGACACCTGGCAAATTTGAATGATTGATGGTTGTATTAGTCATAGGTATACAACCCCTTTCTATTTCTAAAATTTTATAATTTCCATAATGTTCTTGTAGGTAATTTTGAAGCAACTCATTGGCGGATGCTTCCGGTATAAGCTCTGAACCAAATCTTGTCACCTCAATCAAAGCTTTATTGGATGAAAATGGAAGTACATACACAAATTGGGTTGAACCCTGTTGCGGTATTTGAAAATCCATGAACCTGAACGAGGAGGCATTGGCTATAGGTGTTTCAGTTTCAACCACCCAACCAATGAAACTCTGTGAAATATGAACTTCTCCTTCTGAAGGTTGTTTGAACAACGGGGTTCTAGAATCGAAAACCTTGTCCGCCCTTACTTTTAGTTCGTTGACGGTTACAAAAACACCTGATTCATCTGTTGAAATAGTATCTACATTGAATGAGTGAACATGAAAATTGTATTTTAACTTAAGCCGATGCAGCTGCTTGTATAATGCTATACTTGAAATATGATTGTACTTGTAAGGCCAAATTTTTTCTACTTTTTTTTCTGAGATGATGACTTCATCCCAAGAATGAGAAATGAGCTGGTTTAAGTTTACTGCGATGGGTTCATTGACAGCTGCCCAAAAACAAAATGTTTTGTCGTTTTTTTCTTTCGAGTCTGGATCTATGAGTAATACCGATTTGTTATCAAGTAAATGATTCCTTTCTAACTCCAAAAGCACCAATATAGCAGCTGTTCCAGTTCCACAGAAAATATAATCATATGTATTTAAAAATTGATTCATTTTAACGTATAGATTGTAAATGTGGAACTGATTCTACTATTTTATTTAGCTAGTGCGGGGTTATGTTTCAGTTTTGAATGAAATAAAAAGGGAGGTAGTTCATTAGCAACAACCTCCCTTTTAAAATTTGTAATTGTTTAATTTTAATCTTCGCTTCTTGAAAGGCTATAAATTACTAAACCAAAACCAATTTTATTAATTGCATCAGCAATGTTGTAAACGATGTCCATAGAATGAGCTGCAGCAGCAGGGTCAGCTACTAACTGAATGCCAAACAATCCACCTGGAGTTCCTAAAATGTATCCTAATGGATAAATTGCCCAACCTACCAATACAAACCATGCAAGCACACGAGTTGCTTTTGCAACTTGCTTACCAGCAGTTTGTGAAAGATTTGCAACTTCTCCAAACCAAACCAAATACGCAATGTAGAAATAAGCCGCACCTGAAATCACACCCCACATCACACTGTTACCACGGTCAATTGTTTCACCGAAATAACCTGTAATCAACATCACTAAAGATGCAAAAATGAGCTTCCAAAGCAACGATACTTTTGCGCCAGCTTTCTTGGTGATTAAATAAAATTCAACACACATCAAAGGTACAGTTAAGATCCAATCTACATACCTGAAAAAGGTTGGTGAATCACCAGTTGCTAAATTGTACCCTCTCATGTAGTAGTAATGAACTGCTGCAATGAAAGTGATCAATCCAGATACCAAAACTGAAGTTCTCCATTTGCTCGAAGTAGTACTTAATTCGAAGAAAAAGAAAACAGAGGCTGCCATCATAGCCATCGTTCCAATGAAGAACGTAAAAGCAACATAGTTGTCGCTAGCAATTTTTAAATGTTCCATTTTTTTGTTTTTTGTTTTCCTACTCTTTTGGATTTTCGGATCTCCACGTTTTTTTAATTGATTTCTGTCTTCAATTGGTATGTAAACATGGTTATTTTTAAAATGTTTTAAACCTTAACATTCTGATAATAAATTTTTTATATTAAAAAGTCATTTTTTGCAGTAAAATGGGACATATACACCCTATAAAAAAAATTTAATAAAAAAAATAAATTATTAGAATTAAGGGGGGTATTTCATTAAAAAAACTAAATTTTAAAATTCATGGAGACTGAACTAAGCAGTAATTACAACTTTTATTTTGTTTACAAGAGCCAACTATTAAGGATACAAACTAACCATTGAACGCAATCTATAAAAACATAAGTAACTAATAATGAAATAAATATAATTTTCAATTTACAAATAATACCCCTATATTCATGTTATGAAAAAAACAATATTGATGATTGCTTTAACACTGATGGTATTTGGGTGTAAAAAAGCACAAGAACTGATCAGCAACGTCAAAAACAAACTCATAGAGGGTTATTGGGCTGACATGAATGGATTGGTGGTTGAATTCAAAAACAATGAAGGTAAAGTTGTAGAATATGGAACTTCAAGACTTCGGAATCATACGAATTTATTCAATAAGAACACCAGCATTTACATCAAAAACATATCAAGAACTTCTGCCAATTCTTGGACTGCTGACATCACAGTTGGAGTATATGTTAACAATGATTGTGTGGGATTGAAATATGAAAAAACCTCCATTGAAATGGTTGATAGCAACGGAACTGAAAATTTAAAATTTTCAAACGCAGACTTTAACAGCCTTATTTTTGGTAAAAAACCATTGAGTTATGTTCCACCTGTTATAATTTCAGCATGCGATACCAGTTCAAAAGTATATCAAAATCAAGACAACATATTAGCAATCAAGGATATCGTTAACTCAGTATACAACAACATTGAAGTCAGAAGTTTTTACAGTAAACCTTTGTATGGTAGTGGTTGTAATTATGTTTTTAAAACATACAACACGGAATATCCAAAAGGGACTGTTGGCGCTGCTGAAACAGAAATCACATTCGGAGATAGACCCACTGCAAACAAAGCA
Organism: Bacteroidota bacterium; assembly: GCA_027491355.1. Classification (GTDB taxonomy): domain Bacteria; phylum Bacteroidota; class Bacteroidia; order UKL13-3; family UKL13-3; genus CAISCU01. Next base: position 9,176 of record JAIXWI010000025.1, on the reverse strand, counting down.
TATAAGGTGGTTAACATGAAAAATGAATATTACCGTTTAGAAAGTGGCGAAGTTGGCATAAAGTATTTAAATAACTATTACAGTGTAGGTTTGGAAGGAGAACAACTTTTTGTAACGGCAGATGGCGGCAAAATAAGAATGAAAGCAGATACCCTAGAAGTTAAAAATTTAACCTACAAATCAAAAATCTCAATCGACCTGTCTGGTTATTAAAGTAGTCACTGGTATTTATTTTGCTATGCGGCGCATTAAAACACTTTAAATCAAATCAATTACAGGCTATGATGTGTTCTTAATTTTTATTGATTGCTTTGACATCAAAATACTAATTTGTAATTTACCTTCATCATTCAATTTATTACATGAAATCTACAAAAATGATTTACTGGGTTACAACCAGCATCATTTGCTTGTTCTCGTTGAGTGCAATTCAAATGAATTCTCAAATGGCTATTGAAGGAACCACACATTTACAGCTTCCACGCTACCTTGGTTTGGAGGTCAGTATTGGCCAACTCATTGGTTTGGTATTGTTGATAGTACCAATAATTCCAAGCCGTTTTAAAGAGTGGGCATATGTGGGCTATGGCATCATGTACATCACAGCTTTGGTTGCACATATTGCAGTTGGTGACCCTTTTGTTCCTTATGGAATAATGGCACTTGTTTTCTTTGGTTTGTTACTTGCTTCTTATATTTCATTTCACAAATTGCAAGCAGTAAAGAACCTATAATTTGCTATTTTGATTCAACAAAAAGCCATGTAACAAACATGGCTTTTTGTTTGTAAAATATAAGTATTACAGTGTATTGCTGCGATGAGATTTTACTTCGGCTACTAAACTGTGGTAATAGCGGTACCATTTTTCCATTCCAAGTTTTTTTGCTTTAATGTGTTCGGGATTGGCAGCCCAATTTCGCACAGCATCCATGTCTTTCCAATAGCTGATGAAACTGCCCCTTCCCTCATGCTTGAAACTTTCATAGCCTAAAAAACCTGGACTTTTTTGGGCCAGTTCCAATGTAAATTCATCATAGGCGGCATAACCTTCCAAATTATCTGATAAGTAATAATTAAAAATAGATGCAATGTAAGGAGTTTCTGGAGCTTGTTCATTTTGCCAATGTATCATATGTATTGATTTGAAAGGTGAATATCTATTTTAAAAAGTAATAATTGGTATTTTCAAAACCCGTGCTTTTAAACTATTCTTTGATTTGTGCATCTAAAGTAAGCTAAATTACAAAAATGGGCCATAAAATAGTCATCAACTTGACTGTAATAAACCTAATTCAAACCATTCAATCCTATTTAGAAATGGGCTTTTTCAAGAATACTCAATTTTTGGATGGCAATGCCAAGTATGTGGTTTTTACTGATAAAAATTTTGTAATGTTGCTAACCCATGAAAAATTTACTTTCAATAGAGGTAGATGGTATTGAATGTATGAATAAAATAATTAGTAAGGCATTGACTACAGCTGGTAAAGCACCTAATGAAGCTAAGAACCATGGGTTCATGCAACAACTTACTCTCGAAGAGATAGATATACATACTTGGGAAATATTTTAATAGATAGGATTCAATTTCCAGAAAATTATACCAACTCATAAATCTGTAACAATGCAACATTTGAAAATAACTACCGTTTTGCTTTTCATATGGATAATTGGCTTGCACAGTCCATTATTTGCTCAAAAATTGTATTTCCCTCCCATCAACAATACCCAAGCTTGGGACACCATTTCGCCCAAATCTTTGAATTGGTGTACAGACCAAATTGATAACCTTTATGCTTATTTACAAAAACAAGACAGCAAGGCTTTTTTGGTTTTAAAAGATGGCAAAATTGTACTTGAAAAATATTTTGGAACATTTACTAAAGACAGTCTTTGGTATTGGGCCTCTGCAGGTAAATCATTGACTGCATTGTTAATAGGTAAAGCTCAAGAAGAAGGTTATTTGAAGTTAAATGATACCAGCTCCAGTTATTTAGGCAAAGGATGGACAAATTGTACCCCAGAACAAGAGGCTCAAATTCAAATTAAACACCAATTGAATATGACCAGTGGTTTAGATGACAATGTACCTGATAACCAATGCACTGCAGATTCTTGTTTGGTTTATTTAGCTCCTGCAGCAACCAGATGGGCTTATCACAATGCCCCCTATACCTTGTTAGAAAAAGTATTAGAAAAAGCAACAGGGCTAGACATCAATACTTATACCCAAAACAAACTCAAAAATAAAACAGGTATGACAGGTTTTTGGGGAAATATTGGCTTTAACAATGTATTTTTTAGCAAAGCCAGAAGTATGGCAAGGTTTGGATTGTTGGTTCAAAACAATTGCATTTGGGAATCTGATACCCTTTTGCGTGACCAAAGTTATGTTCAACAAATGACCCAAACTTCACAAAACATCAATCTTTCTTATGGGTATTTATGGTGGCTCAATGGTAAAAACAGCTGGATGTCGCCGGGTTCTCAACTTCAATTTCCAGGTTCAATCACACCTGCTGCTCCTGCAGATATGGTAGCCGCCATTGGGAAAAATGGTCAGTTGATTTGTATTTCTAAAAGCACTGGTTTGGTATTGGTTCGTATAGGTAACCAAGCAAATGAAGGAGAAGTTCCCTACTTATTGTGCAACCAAATTTGGACTGAATTGAATAAAGTCATGTGTAGCGTAAATGGTTTTGCTGATGAGGCATTCAATCCAAATAACATTGTTGTTTATCCAAATCCAGCCAGTAGTTTTTTAAACGTTGAATATACAGGACTGCAACCCAATAAGGTAATTGTTACCGATTTTTTAGGTAAAGAAATGTTTCAGACCTCTGATATAAAAACCATTCATATTGCTGACTTTTCAGATGGCATTTACACCCTACATTTTCAATTCAATCAATTTACTCATACCCAAAAATGGGTAAAACAATCGCATTGATTCTAACTTAAAATCAAAACTAAAACGGGGTTTATTGGTATGTTTACAGGATGCATGGTACACCCAAACCAAAAAAATGAAAACTTTTGCTAGTAAGCTGGCTTTTGTTTACCCTGTAATCAATGTGCTTTTTGCACTTTTATTTCCATTGGTTCAAAACCTAGCTCAAATTGTAAAAACCTTGGTATTTACTGTTATCTTGGTTCCATTAATGGGCATTTGCATTCCATTATTGCACAAGAAATTTTGGAATTGGATTATCAAATAAGTTGAACCGTAAATAAAGCGCGCGTTTTGCAAAGCAAAACGCGCGCTTTATTTAAACCTTGTATACACACTTAAATTACTATATTCACAATTTTTCCTTTTACAAAAACCACCTTTTTAGGAGATTTTCCTTCTAACCATTTTTGAACAATCTCGTCTCTTAATACGGTTTGTTCAACTACAGCAGCATCTACATCCAAAGCAAATTCAATATTGGTTCTGTGTTTTCCATTCACAGAAATTGGATATGAGAAACTGTCTTCAATTAAAAACTCAGGATTGAACGTTGGGAATTTGGCATTGGCAATGCTCCCTTGCATACCAATTGCTTCCCATAACTCTTCTGCAATATGTGGTGCATAAGGACTCAATACCACTAGTAAATCTTTCATTACTTGAAGTTGATTGGCTTTGAGTTCAGTTAATTCATTGACACAAATCATGAATGTACTGACAGAGGTATTGAAAGAAAATAGCGTTATGTCCTCACCTACTTTTTTGATGGTTTTATGCAATGCCTTCAACACTGGTTTAGGAGCAGGTTCATCTTTAACAAGCAAATTTCCATTGGCATCATAAAACAAACGCCACAATTTTTTTAAGAATCTGTGCACCCCTTCAATGCCTTGGGTGCTCCATGGTTTGCTTTGTTCCAATGGCCCTAAAAACATTTCGTATAAGCGCAGTGTATCAGCTCCATATTGCGCAACAATGGTATCAGGTGTAACAACATTGTACTTAGACTTTGACATTTTTTCAACCTCTTGGAAACAAACTATGGCTGCCGATCCTCCATTTGAAAATGCATGGAACTGACCTTTGAACCAATAACCACCTTCACATAAAAACAATGCATCTTGGTAATGGTGCGTTTGTACAAACTGCTCATAATTCAACTGTCCTTTCTCTACATAATTGACATCTATATTAGACCCACTCAAGGTATGGGCAATTTCTCCCAAACGACTCAGGGCATTTTCACTGACAAATACATTACTTGGTTTATGAGGTAAAACATAATGTTGTCCATCAATGTGTAATGTGGCTTGTTCATTTTGTAATGTATAACAGGCGTGTTTATTGGCCTCCAACTTTCTTAATTTTTCGGAGGTTCCTTGAATCATGCCTTGATTGATGAGCTTTTTTGCTGGTTCATTAACAGGAATTAATCCTAAATCAAACAAGAATTTGGTCCAAAACCTGACGTACAACAAATGCCCTGTGGCATGTTCGCTTCCACCCAGATACAAATCTATTTGCTTCCAATAACTCAGCGCTTCTTTACTAGCAAATTCATTTGGGTTAAGAGGATCCATATACCTTAAGAAATACCATGAACTACCAGCCCAACCTGGCATGGTACTCCACTCATAATTGTATTGACCTTTGTACTTCCAATCTTTAGCTCTGGCCAATGGTGGTTCACCAGTTGAAGTAGGCAAATAGGTATCTATTTCAGGCAACAATAGCGGCAATTCGCTTTCATCAAGTGTATAAGCTATCCCGTCTTTGTAATATACTGGAATTGGTTCGCCCCAATACCTTTGTCTGCCAAAAATGGCATCACGTAAACGGAAATTGGTTTTGCCCTTTCCATTGCCTTGTTTTTCTAATGCTGCTATACAAGCATTGATTGCTGCTTTTACTTCGAGTCCGTTTAAAAAGTCAGAAGCAATGAGTTTGCCTTGTTTTTCATCGTAGGAAGCCAATTGCAAATCGTGCCCTTCTGGCACCTCAATGACTTGTTTTATGGGTAAATTGAACTGTTTAGCAAATGCAAAATCGCGGCTATCATGGGCAGGAACAGCCATTACAGCACCTGTTCCATAGCCGGCCAATACATAATCCCCAATCCAAATTGGTAATGGCTCATTGGTAAAAGGATGCAAGGCATATGCGCCGGAAAACACACCAGTAACTTTTTTCACATCGGCCATTCGCTCGCGCTCACTTCTGGCTTTTGCATAGGTTAAGTAAGCCATCACCGATTCCTTTTGTTCAGGAGTGGTCAATTGCTCAACCCATTCGTGTTCTGGAGCCAATGTCAGATAAGAAACTCCAAACAAAGTATCGGGACGGGTGGTAAATACTTCAATTTGCAATTCGGCATGTTGAACCTTAAAAAACACACTGGCACCAGTACTTTTACCAATCCAGTTGCGTTGCGCTTCTTTCAATGATGCTGTCCAATCTATGCCATCCAAATCTGTTAACAACCTATCGGCATAAGCAGTAATTCTCAAACTCCATTGCATCATCAATTTGCGCTCTACCGAATAACCGCCTCTTTCACTTAGACCATCTTTAACTTCGTCATTAGCCAGAACAGTTCCCAATTCTGGGCACCAATTTACAAATGATTCTGCCAAATAGGCCAAACGAAAAGCCATCAACACATCCTCTTTTTCTTTTTCTGAAAAACCATTCCATTGAGTTGCAGTAAAATTTTCTAACTCCGGAGCCAAAGAGGCCAAATGACCCAATCCATCAGATTCAAACTTTGCAATCAACGTTTTAATTGGAACTGCTTTGTTCAATTCAGGATCATACCAGGAATGAAACAATTGAATAAAAATCCATTGAGTCCACTTATAGTAACTTGGGTCGGCTGTTTTAACTGAGCGCTCCCAATCGTAACTAAAACCCAATTTATCTAATTGCTCACGGTAACGAGCAATGTTTTCTTTGGTAGTAATAGCTGGATGTTGTCCTGTTTGAATGGCATATTGTTCAGCTGGTAAACCAAAGGCATCATAACCCATTGGATGCAACACATTGTATCCTTTTAAACGTTTGTAACGGCTGTAAATATCAGAGGCAATGTAACCAAGCGGATGCCCAACATGCAAACCAGCTCCACTTGGGTATGGAAACATGTCTAACACATAGAAACTTTCTTTGTCTGTGTTTTCCTGTACTTGATAAGTTTTATGCTGCACCCAATAGGCTTGCCATTTTGATTCAATTTCGTGGTGAGAGTATTCTTTGCTCATGAGCGGATATTGCGTTTTAAAGTCTGCAAAAATAGACGGCTGTGGAGGTTTTTCCAATTAGATGCCATTATTTACGTTGGCACATCCCTCAGATTTTGTATTTTTGCTTGTCATAAAAGTAGGCAAAGCCCTTATGAAACCAAAGAAAAAACACAGTTATCTTTCTGCCATTTTGAGTATTTCAATGGTCCTATTGATGTTAGGTTTGTTAGGCGTATTGCTGATTCAGTCTTCAAAGCTGAGCACTTATATCCGTGAAAACATGGTCGTGCAAGTATTTTTGAATGAATCGGTTGCCAAAGAGGAAATACCATTGATCCAACAAAAAATCATGAGCGAAGGCATTGCTCGTGACATCAAATTTGTAAGCAAAGAACAGGCAGCCGCAGAATTCAGTCAAGAAATAGGTCAAGATTTTATCAGCTTTTTAGGGTTCAATCCGCTCATTCCCTCATTTCAAATCAAACTCAAAGCCAATGCTACCAGTATAGAAGAGCTCAACAAAGCAGAAACCTTTTTAAAACAATTACCAGGAGTTAGCGAGGTGGCCTTTCAAAAATCTGTTTTTGAACAAGCCTCTTCCAATATGAAATCAATTGGTATGGTATTGGTGTCATTGTCTTTATTGTTTGCCTTAATATCGGCTGTTTTAATCAACAATACGGTCAGGTTAAATTTATATGCACAACGTTTTGCCATTAAGAGCATGCAGTTGGTAGGTGCAACCAATTGGTTCATCATTAAACCTTTTGTATGGAGTTCACTTAAAAATGGTTTCCTGGGTTGGGTCATCAGTTTAGCCATTTTATTGAGTTTATTGAATACCCTGCCCTACTGGATACCAGAAATTGAACAATTGTACGACGGGCCGCTTTATTTTGGCTTGTTTGTAGCCTTGTTGTTATTAGGTTTGAGCATGAGTGTTGTGAGCAGTTGGACCAGCACCAATAGGTATTTGAATACCAAAATTGAAGATTTGTATTAATAGAAAGTTTAATAGATATTGCAGACATGAGTAAAGAGCAAGCAAGCACTAAAAAAGAATCGACAAATTCGGATTCATTCTTATTCGGTAAAGAAAACTACCTGCTTATGGGAGCAGCCGTGTTGTTCATCATCATTGGATTTGGTTTCATGGCCGGAAAGTCTGAAGATATTTTCAGCTTTCAGAAAATCACTTTAGCGCCAATCATGGTCATTGCTGGATTCGTTGTTGGCATTTTTGCCATCATGCGTAAAAAAGCATAATCTTAGTAATGGAAATTTTTGAAGCCATTTTCCTCGCCATTGTAGAGGGAATTACTGAGTTTTTGCCTGTATCCTCCACTGGACACATGATCATTGCGTCTTCTTTCTTTGGAAATGCCAACTCGGATTTTGTTAAAATGTTTACTGTTGCCATACAATTTGGTGCCATTTTATCTGTAGTGTATTTGTATTGGAAACGCTTTTTCCAAAGTTTTGATTTCTATTTCAAATTATTTGTGGCCTTTATACCTGCTGCCGTATTTGGTTTTTTGTTCAATGATTACATTGATGCCCTTCTAGAAAACGTTACAGTAGTAGCCATTACTTTATTGCTAGGTGGGATTGTTTTTTTGTACATCGACAAATGGTTCAATCAGCATGCGGAATCTGAAAAAGAACCGAGCTATTTAAATGCCTTGTTCATTGGATTATTTCAAGTCATTGCCATGATTCCAGGGGTATCAAGGTCAGCGGCCACCATAATTGGTGGATTGAGCCAAGGTATGAGCAGAAAAACAGCTGCAGAATTTTCATTTTTCTTGGCAGTACCTACCATGTTTGCAGCCACTGCATACAAAATGCTCAAGTATTTTAAAACACACGAAGTGCAAAGTTCAGAATTGAGTATGTTGTTGTTGGGAAATGTAGTTGCATTTGTTGTTGCCATTTTTGCCATCAAAAGATTCATTGGCTTTTTAACCAAAAACGGATTCAAAGCTTTTGGCTGGTACAGAATTGTACTTGGATTGGTATTGCTCTTGTTGGGCTTTATCGGGTTTGACTTACAGGTCATTTAACATGCAACTAGACTTTGAAAAAGGAACCGTGTTACTGGTCAATAAACCATTGACTTGGACTTCTTTTGATGTCACCAATAAAATCAAATACTTGGTTTTACGCCAATTGAACATTCAATTGGGTCTGCTCAATGGAAAAAAACGAAAAGTTAAAGTGGGTCATGCGGGAACGCTCGATCCTTTGGCTACTGGATTACTCATTGTTTGTATTGGCAAAGAAACCAAGCAAATCAATTTGTACATGGGGCAGGAAAAAGAATACACGGGCAGTATCTATTTTGGAGCAAGCAGACCGAGTTTTGACAAAGAAACCGAAATTGACCAAAGCATTTCTATGCCCTTACACGATACTTCTACAATTCAGGCAGCTGCCAATACCTTTATAGGTGAAATCATGCAGATACCGCCTGTTTATTCAGCAATAAAGGTGAATGGTAAACGTGCATACCAAAGCGCGAGGGCTGGAGAGGATTTAGAAATGAAAGCGCGCAAAGTAGAAGTGAAGGCATTTGAGATTACCCAAAACAATTGGCCTCTGGTGCAATTTAGGATTGTATGTAGCAAGGGTACCTACATCCGATCTTTGGCACATGATATAGGTATAAAATTAGGGGGATTGGCATATTTAGATAGCTTATGCAGAACCCGAATTGGTAATTTTGAACTAAATGACGCTCATAGTATAGAAAATTTGCAAGCTATTTGGGGACAAAGCAATGGTATAGAATAATTATTGGTGCTGGTTTTCAGGCATCCAATAAAAAAAGCGAAAATATTTTAGAAATGGTTTGCCTAAGTGAAAAATCTTCATACTTTTGCACCCCGTTACTTGTTTATTGTAACAATGATTCCGTAGCTCAGCTGGTAGAGCATTACACTTTTAATGTAGGGGTCCTGGGTTCGAGTCCCAGCGGAATCAC
>JAIXWI010000023.1 GCA_027491355.1 Bacteroidota bacterium | reverse complement strand
ACATTGCCAATAACATCAATCTCAAAAATCCTTTTAATTATACCAATCCTAACTTCCAACCACTGAGCAATTCTATTGCTTTGAACAATTCAAACTTTACATCAGGTAAAACTCCTTTTAATACAAATCCTATAGTATCCTTTGAATTCCAAACTGTGGTTCAAAATTCGAGAAATATCAAATTTACCAATACATCTGAAAACAGAGGCATTCCATCTACATATTATTGGGATTTTGGTGTTCCGGGTGCTAACGCTACCGAAGAAAATCCAACATACAATTTTGCACAAAACGGAACATATTTAGTAACCTTAACTGTTAAAAACGCCTTTGATTCTTCATTTGTAAGTAAAGAGGTGGTAGTATTTGCTACTGAGAAACCAGCTGCAGATTTTACCTATTCACAATCAACTAACGTTGGCTCAAGAAGTTTTGAATTTACCAATACAACAGATACCAAAGGATATGCTACAAGTTACAAATGGAATTTTGGTTACGCAGATTCAACATCTACAGAAGAAAATCCAACTTTCACCTATCCAGAAAATGGAACCTACCAAGTGGTGCTGATTGCAACAAATAGCTTTATGGCTGATACCATCACCAAAACCATTCAAGTAGTTGCTACTTCAATTTTAGAGAACCAAGTACTTCAAACAACTCAGGTTTATCCGAATCCTGCAACACAACAAGTGAGTGTTGATTTTACTTTGACCCAATCAAATGAAATGAGCATTGATTTGATTGATTTAAATGGCAAATCGATACAAATTTTAGAAAATGCCAACTACATTGCTGGCAACCATCATTTAAGTTTTGACATTTCTGGTTTGGAACAAGGCTTATACTTTGTAAAAATCAATTGCAATAAGTTTAGCAAAATCCAAAAATTATTGATAATCAAATAATATTGTTTTGATCGACAACAAGAAGTCCGCCCCCTGGGGCGGCTTTTTGTTTTATAAGGAGGTACAATGGTATTTGTGGTAAGTAAGTAAGTAAGTAAGTAAAAATCAATCCATACATTCCATCATCAACAGGTGTCCATGTTCATGATTGATGTAAACCATTCCATCTGTAGCTGCTTCATTTGAACTACCTACTCTATGACCCAACTCGAGTGTATCATTTTGGAGTTCATATTTTAAGCCTTTGGAACTGATGCCTGAAACTTTACCTATTGGCATAATGGAAATGGGCGTTCCGGCCTTATAATATTTTGAAAACTTTGAAGGCAAAAGGAATACTTTAGAATAATCATCATAGATTACCAAGTTGATGCGCTCCTTATACCTTGCAATCAATGTTAAATTATTGAGCGTATGGTCTGCCCTTTTACCAGTGGCCCAAATAATATTGACTGCTTTGTGACCTCTCTGAATCAACAACTCAAGGCCCTTTTCTAAATCAGTCATTGATTGATCTGGGGTGTGAATGATTTCAATTTGGGGTTGAATTTTCAGTACTTGATCAGGATGTTTATTTCTGTCAAAATCGCCCAAGTAAATATCTACCTTGATTCCCATAGTCAATACATTGTCTATGGCTCCATCCAACACCAAAACAACAGGACTCCATTCCAATAGTTGACCCATCAGTTCTGCTGAACAAGGCTGTCCATTTGCAATGATAAGCGCAGGTTCTTGGTTGTCTTTTACAATATGGTGAGAAGACATCTTAAAAAGTAAAAGTTATGACTGATTCGACTTTACAATTTTAAACTCTACACGTCTATTTCTTTGCCTTCCTTCAGCTGTTTTATTAGGAGCAATAGGCTTCTTAGACCCAAAACCTTTGGCTTTTATTCTATTGTAATCAACTCCTTTTGAAGCAATAAAATCTTTGACAGCAGTTGCTCTATTTTGACTCAATTTTAAGTTTTTAGCAGCATTTCCAACATTGTCAGTATGGCCATTTATTTCTAAATTGTATGCTGTTCTCAAAGCCAATAGTGCAGCCAATTCTTCTAAACTTGGTAATGATTTTTCTGCAATTTGAGCTGTTCCTGATTGGAACTCTAAATTACTAAAAGCTTCATTGATTACCTTTTTTTCTTCGGGAGTTAGAATAACAGCATTGGTATCAATTACAGGACAACCAAACTTTTGAATACTACCTGGTTCCAACGGACAATTGTCTATATGATCTGGAACTTGGTCGTTGTCTGTATCCGGACAACCATTGAATTGAGGCAATCCTTTGGTATTTGCACAACTGTCTAAATTATCTGTAATACCGTCTCCATCTGAATCAGGACAGCCATTGTATTGTTTGTCACCAAACAAATTTGGGCATGCATCTTTGTCATCTGAAATACCATCTCCATCCGTATCAGGACAACCATTCAAAGCAAGTATCCCTTTAACAGTTGGACATGCATCTTTGTCATCTGAAATGCTGTCACCATCTGCATCAGGACAACCAAATAAATAAGCTAAACCTTTCATTTCAGGACAGGCGTCTTTGTAATCAGCTATTCTGTCGCCATCTTTATCAGGACAACCATTTAAAGATGAATCGCCTTTAATGGACACACAGCTATCAGCTAAGTCTTTAACCCCATCACCATCCTGATCAGGACAACCTTTTGTTTTAACTGTACCTTTGATAGTTTTACATTCATCAATATTATCTGGCACCAAATCTTGGTCAGTATCAGGACAACCATTGAATTTTCTTAAACCATAGTCTTTTTTACATTTGTCTTTGCGGTTTGGAACTCCATCGTTGTCTCTATCAAAACGGTTAGCAATGTTGATATTAACTCCAATTCTACCGTTTAACATATTCGACTTGTGCCAATCCATGATGCCTAAAGCATTGTCTGTTGCAACATAAGCCGTTAATGGCCCTAAATGAGCCGCAACTGCTCCTCCAACATTGGCAGGTAAATCCCTTGTTTTGTTATAGGTGGCTCTTAAATCGAATATTTTCCAAATTCGTTGTGTAAAGCTTACAGAACCCCCAATATAAAATTTGTCTCTGTAGAACTCTCCTATTCCCAATAAACCCAATGCACCACTATTGTATAATTGCCAGTTCATTCCTGCATATATTTTGGTATTAAATGAAGTCTTGTAAGACCTAGAAGTGGCTGTTGGTGTAAATATTTTACCCACTGAATCGGTTAAAATTTTAAACAAGGAGTCCATTTTTGAGGGATCATCCGTCAGCACACCCTCATATGTAAAGGTTGCATTTTTTGCAAAGCTGTTTCCTTTGTACCAAGTCATTTGACCCAAGTCTGTAACAGCTGCATTGAAACTAATGCGTTTATTGAGCTTATAATTAGCGCCAAAATCAAATGAAACACCAGACCCTGCAGCTTTAGAAAAAAGACTATTGAGGCCAATTTTGTCTCCATTAAAGCCAATTTCCGGATCCATACCTGGAATGTTTGTTTTTATATCAACAGCTTCAGACGCTCCTATGACTTCATAATCTGCAGCAACTCGCATACGAATTGAAGAATTGTCACCACTATCTGTTAAAATACTGGTTTGATTTCTTAACATTTTTGCATGGTACAATCCATAATGAAATTTGACCCTTGCACCAATACTTAGTTTTTCACCAAAATCTCTGGCATATCCAATATTGAAATTGTATGTAGCAGAAGACTCAAAACTCATATCGCTTATAGAAATTGGCCTTCCAAATGTTTGAGATGCATTGGCATTACCATAGTAAACTAAAGCCAATATGTCTTTTGGTAAACCAGCACTCAATAGAAAATTAGATTGCACGCCAACAGAAAAATAATTGCGTCTAATCCTCAGGCCTAAATACAATGGATTGTATTCGATATTGGATTCTATATTTCTAAAGTTTATTTTGTTATTGGCAATCAATCTTTCTATTGTTTGATTTGCCGTTTCATCATTTCTGAATAGGTCATAAGGTGTGATACCAGGAGACGTCAATTGGGTATTTATATCACCTAAGCTTAAAGTAAACCCTTGTCGTGGAGTCAGTGCCGGATTTAAATAGGATGATTGTGCAACAGATCGGAGGTTGTAAAACGATAAGCTATTTTGTGACTGAACTTGTAAGATTGTCCAAACTAAAACCAATGTAAGTATATATTTTTTCATCTGATTATTTTAAAATGTATTGAATGAATAAGTGTGTCTGTTGTTATTTTTTAAACTTTAATTTCAACTTGGCACTTAAGCTAATTTGTGACTCATAATCAGAATATACTTTTACAACTTGGGTTCCATTGTTGTAGGTACTTAAATGAAAATTTACAATCAATTTGACAAGATTCTTGTCTTTCATGTTTTGCAACTGAGCTGATGTAAATTTGATTGCGCTTGATGCAATGGTATTGGTAATGGTTTTACCATTTGCATCAGGAATGGCTGAAGCTATAAATTGATTGGTGACAACTGAATCTAAAATGACACCATTTTTATCAGCAAAATACATATTTAAACCACCATCAAAAGGAAATCCGTTGTTCATTTTTACCAATAACTCTACAAAATCCATATCAGTAATTTTGAAGTCATCTCCCATGAAAAATTCGCCAATCGTATTATCAGGATTTATTTTGAAAAACGGATTGTCGGTTGTGTCTGAAAGTTCAAAATTATTGGTTTGTAGCGCCAGTGGTACATCCATTTCGAAACCCACTTTGATACTCGCACTCTTTTCAATAAAGTTATCATAAGATTTAGGAATGTCTTTGTTGAGTTCAGCAATCCCTGAAAATCCAATTTTGGTAGGTGGCAACGCCAATAAATCTACTAATTTGGTATTCGATTTGTCAAAATATTTGGTACCACTTACAATACCCTGTCCCAAAGTTGTAGGATAAGGAATGACAAATGGTTTTGCATCCAATGCTTGCTCTATTCCTTTAGATGAGGTTCCCTTTACATCTAATGAAACAGTAATTGGAACACCCAAGGAGTTTTCTGTAAAAATTTTAAGGGTTGGGTTGTCTAAACGGATGCCTGAAATCAGATCGTTCAGCATGTTTATTTCAATAGGGTCAGCATCGAAACTAATAGCTCTAGTGCCTAAATAACCTTCTACAGATTTGAATTCAAAATCAGAAAAAGTAAATGAGGCATTTACATAATCTGATGAATCGAATGTTTTTAACTGTCCAGATGAAACCAAGGTGGGTTCAACCATTACCGCCAATCTGTTAAAAGGTTTTGAAGGGTCTTGGGTTAAATTCAAACGTACATTCGACAAGTCGATGGTTCCTTTTAGTTGTCCTGGATTAACTGCTACTTCAACGGGAGCAAACGCTACATTGTTTTTGGTTGCGCCTAAAAATCCTATTTTTAAATTGATTCTTTCCTGAATGGTAGAATTAAACTCATAATTGATGATGGCATTGCTAAAGGTAATGTATTGGATTTCTGAAGCGGCATCATCTGTTGGGATGTCAATGATAGTAGTATCAGCAGGAATGTTTGACACAGAAGGGAACACTATTTCACCACCGATTGCTTTTAAGTTTTTAATGGTTGCATTTATCTTTATATAATCGTCTAAATTGATACGAACTAAGCTGGGAGCACTTGTGTTTGTTTTAAATGTTGGTATACTATAACCCAAGTTTTGGGTTAGGGTTATGTCTTTTAAGTTGATGGAGTCTTTGCCAGATGTTCCAGGAGCAATGTTTGAATAATTGACTGTTCCAATGAGCGTTTGAACCGGGATGGTATTGTAAATGAGCATCGTAACTTCAGTTACTGTAACAGGTAACTTATTTTCAATTTCAATGACCAAATAGCCATTAGAAATTTTAGCAGTTGTAAAATTATTACTTGTACTAGGTAAACTAGCTACATTTGTATTTTGGTCGTTAATTGCAGGGAAAAAGGCATCATTGCCATCATTTGCCAACAGAAAGGCTTTAGAAGGTCCTGTAAAGTTATCCGTCATTTCGCGCAGCGTCTTGCTTCTAGAAGTAGTTGCATCAGCAATGGCTTGTTCACCTACCTTAAATGAAGTTGAACTTGGAGCAATGGCAGGTATTTTAATGAATGTATCTATAGGTAAGCTTTTGAGGTCGAGGTTTCTGTAGGCAAAATGAATCAAATTGCTATCGTCATAATAAATAACAGAATCCGGCTTAATGAGGTCTTTAACCTTCAATTTTACAATGGCCAATGGTATACCTACCTCTGGATTTATTTCTACATTTTGGAACTTGTCTAAGTTCATGTCTTTCTTACAAGCGCCAAATAAAATCAAGCAAGACACTACCAATAGGATTTTTTGTTTCATACAATTTTTTTTTTACCCAAACAGGGTACATTTTGGTCAAAAATACTTAAATAAGACTTAAAACAAACATTAAAAAAGTTGCAATTTTTCAGCAAGGCTTTGGTGCATAAAAAAAGGCTCTTTCGAGCCTTCTTGTTACTTTAATATTTCTCTTGAAATTACAATTCGCTGAACCTCACTGGTTCCTTCATATATTTGGGTAATTTTTGCATCCCTCATCAAGCGTTCAACATGGTATTCTTTTACATAACCATAGCCTCCATGAATTTGAACAGCTTCTGTACTTACCCACATGGCCGTTTCAGAAGCAAATACTTTTGCCATAGAACTCACCAATGCGTAATCTTGGTGCGTATCCTTTAAATAAGCTGCTTTTAAACACAACAAACGAGCCGCTTCAATTTGAGTGGCCATGTCTGCCAATTTAAATTGAATGGCTTGGTGGTGCATGATTTCTTTTCCAAATGCTTTACGCTCTTTTGAATACTTCAAGGCCAATTCATAAGCACCACTGGCAATTCCAAGCGCTTGCGCAGCAATTCCAATTCTTCCGCCTGCCAATACTTTCATGGCAAACTTAAAGCCGAAACCATCTTCACCTATTCTGTTTTCTTTAGGAACTTTTACATCTTGGAACATGATGCTGTGCGTATCACTTCCACGAATTCCCATTTTGTCTTCTTTTTTGCCTACTGTTACTCCAGGACTATTCTTTTCTACGATGAATGCATTGATACCTTTGTGACCTTTGTCCACATCTGTTTGAGCAATCACCAAATAATAAGTTGCAGAGTTACCATTGGTAATCCAGTTTTTGGTACCATTCATTAAGTAATGGTCGCCCATGTCAATGGCAGTTGTTCTTTGAGAAGTAGCATCGCTACCCGCTTCTGGCTCAGACAATAAAAATGCTCCGTGCACTTTACCTGAAGCCATTGGCACCAAATATTTTTGCTTTTGTTCTTCTGAACCATATTCTTCTAAACCCCAGCAAACCAATGAATTGTTTACAGAAACAACTACAGAAGCAGAAGCATCTACTTT
>JAIXWI010000012.1 GCA_027491355.1 Bacteroidota bacterium | reverse complement strand
CTATCTGCGTCCTTGTTCTTCGCGCGTCTGACGCAGCAATCTAAATTTCTCTTTAATATTGAACTATGGCTTGTTGCTTTGGCATTCGCTTGCTGCAGGCCTTCTCACAACAAGCACTGGTGATTTTGTGCGCCGATTGACAATGGTCTGGGGCTTCCGAAAGATATTTTCTTTTGTGATGAGATTTTGAATAGTCTTGCGTGAATGGTCGTTTGAGATTTTTTGAATTTGATTATCCTTTTTTTTTGATAAAAAAGGTACCCCAAAAATCAAGACCGCCGCCAATCGGCTTAAAATCTGTATCCTATATTAAAGTTTAAATCAATGATTGATCCTGGTCCAAACAACAAAAATGTACCTTTTAATCCCAAGCTTTCAAAATAATCCAAATCGCCATAGGTAAAAGGAATTTTAATACCCCATAAAGGTTCTAAAATAAAATGATTTTTTTTATCTAGGTATATTCTAGAACCTCTAGCAATGCCTATAAAGTCATATCTATATCTATCTTTAAATCCAGTACCTAACTTAAACTGAGTAAAAACTTCACCTCTAATTGGTTTATAGATTTTGCTCTTATGATACAACCTCAAATTGGCAAAAATTTGATCTCCTTCATGCGTATTGTGATCCAATCTGTAATAAGTATATGTTAACCCAAATGATTTGTTATTGAATCTATAGTCTACTCCAATTCTATTTTTTAAAATAAATCCAAATGGTTGGGGAATGGTTATAGCTAATCCGTTTCTATTAGGAACAATGGTGTCTTGTGAGTTTACGTCCAGAACAATTAATATCAGAAATGCAATCAATATAACTTTTCTCATTGGTTTGAATTTCAGATTACCATCTGTTATTAATTGGGCATTTTATTTAGGTGAAACATCTGGTAAATTTTCTTTCCTACTCCATAGTTGGTTGAATAGGTACTTATGCATAGAATAGATTCCGTTGTACTGTGAAATAGCTGCAATAGAAGCGACTTTTTCTTTAACAATTGTGTTAAAAATTAATCTTTGATACAACGAACTGAGTAGCCAAATGACCTATGATTGAAATTCATAAATGCGTCAGTAGTGCTGAAGAACAAATACCAAGCACGGGTAGTATTTAAATTACTGCTCCAATAATATCCAAGACTTCCTACATTACGGAGTGAGCCGTCGCTATTGTTTCTGAATCCTGCCATTGGAAACTTCAACACTGCTCCAAAAGCACCTACACTGTTGTTTTGTGACCATGTTGTTCGTTCTACTTCTAATTCATTGTATGTAGGTAAGCGATATGCAGCAGGGCAAGGATTGTTGACGCCATTGATACCCTGCCACAAGTTGTCATTTTGTGGGCTACGCCAATCATTAGGAGTGCTGGGTGCAAATATAAAATTGGCATGTGGCGGTTGATTGCTTGTGCTCAAGGTATTGGTAGTTCCTGAATTTCTACATTGGTGACCATCAGCTCTTCTGCCCCACTGATACAAATCGCCATAGCCTGCAGCATCCGTACTTCCAATTGATGCTTGTGTAGCACCTAAATTTCTATCCATCCACGTTTTACCTGTTACTGGGTTGGTTACATTTACAATAACAGTTGGCGAGCCACTACAAAACATAGTGCCCGATGGCCACAAATTCAGAATAGTTCTTTGAATTGTACAGCTTTTATCACCAAATACTATGTTAAAACTTGCAACACCAGAACTGGTTGGTGTACCCGATATGGTTAACGTAAATGTACCATTTCCATTGTTCAGGGTGCCTGCAGCCAATGTGGCTGTCAAACCTGTAACACCTGTTGATGAGACTGTTTGTGTTTCATAGGTAGTACCATTGCCATTGGTATAATTGAGTGTTGTACTGGTATTACTTGCAGCCATTCCAGCATACAATACCCCATTGTTAATTGAACCAACTGTATCTATGGAACCAACAGATGGCTGGTTATCTTTGATGCAACGGACTGAAAAGCCTATTGCTCTCATGTTATTAACCATGTTAGCACCAATGCTGTTAAAATTCAGATTCCAAACATTTGATCCATTCACAGAACTGCTCCAATAGTTTCCATATACACCTAAATAGTTTAAGGCTCCATCAAAACTATTGCGCACTCCCGTAATAGTCAGTTTCAATGGTGATGCATAAGCTCCTGTACTGTTATTTTGAGACCAACTGGCACGCTCATTTTCTAATTCTGTGTATGTAGGAATTCTATATCCAGCCGGGCAAGGGATGTTAACTCCATTCACACCTTGCCATAAATTATTATTTTGGGTAGAACGCCAATCATATGGACTATTGGGTGCCAAAATAAAATTGGAATGATTGGGTTGGTCTGAGGTACTTAGTGTGCTAGTAGTTCCTGAGTTTCTACATTGGTGTCCAACAGCCCCTCTGCCCCACTGGTACAAATCGCCATAAGCAGCTGTGTCAGTTGAACTTATTGCAGCTCTTGATGCACCCAAATTCCTGTCCATCCATGTTTTGCCTGTAATTGGATTGGTGACATTTATAATAGATGTTGGAGTTCCACTGCAGAAAACTGTCCCTATTTGCCAAGTACCAATGGGTGGTGTTTCATGGACATATCTATTGAGTATACAGGTTTTATTACCAATAACAATGTTAAAAGAGGCTATACCTGCACTTTTTGGTGTACCATTGATTGTAATTATTAAGGTGCCACTACCAGTTACCAAAGTACCTGAGGCCAATGTTGCAATTAGTCCTTCTACCCCCGTCGAAGCTATCGCTTGAACTTCATAAACTCCTCCATTTCCACCTGAATAAGAAATTGATGAAGTAACATTTGTTGATTCGTATCTATTAAACAATACTCCAGAATGAACTGTATCGGCACAATTGAATGCTGATATTTTAGCTGGACATAATCCCCCTGTTGCCCATACCATCTGACCTTCACAAATGGTCAATGATTGCCCTTGTAAACCTCCGCTTGGAACTCCATTCAAAGCTAATTTAGCAACAGAAGCAGTATCTGTTTTTGTAGCAGTTTTGGCATGTAACGCATAAGGCATGCTCAACAACTGGCTAGTGCCTGTTAAGGTATAATTGTTACCACCATTGGGGTCGGTTTCGGTTTTCACAAAATAAGGCCCATTCGCCCAATCAATATTGGCAAAGGAACCACTTACTACTGTGCCTGCTCCAATTTCAATGGCGATTAAACCATTGGTATTGGTAGTGGGTGTTTGGGTTTCTGTGTACACCGAAGTACCTGTTGCAGTGCCTTGCAATATACTAATGCGCATGCCTACTGCATGGTTGCTCACTACCACATTGTTGCTGTTGCGTATTACCGCTTGGTAGCTCATTTTATTGGGAGCTTG
>JAIXWI010000014.1 GCA_027491355.1 Bacteroidota bacterium | reverse complement strand
GCAATGGTTAAATAAGATAGTTTTTCAGAGGCTACTTCCTCAGCATGACAAGGACCAGATATCACCAAAATTTGGTCTTCCTTTACTTGGTAATGCGAGATGAAATAATCACCTACAATTTCCTTGCTGCTTGGAATCAAACCTTTGATGGCGGATACAATTACTTTGCCTTCTAAATCAGCAGCTGTGATGTCAGCAAAACTCGCCTCAACAAATGCTGCAGGCACAGCTACCAAAAGCAAATCTGCCTTTTTGATGACAGCTTTTAAATTGGCATTTACCTGAACCGTTTCAGGATGAATTTCAACTGAACTTAGGTAGTCTGGATTGTGCTTGTATGTTCTTATGAATTCAGCTTTTTCTTCACTACGTACCCACCATTGTAAGGTTTCAATTTGGCTGTTTGCAGTTTTTTTTTCTTCGCTTAAAATCTTCACCAAGGCCGTGGCCCAGCTTCCTCCACCAATCACTGCGATGTTTTTAGGACTATTCATGTATGCAAGATATAAAAAGAGATGAAAAAAGGGGCCTTTCGGCCCCTTCATCTATTGAATTCCTCAATTAGTTTTGCTCTTTGTGAGGTCTGCGTTGGTCGTCTCTTCTAGGAGGTCTGTTCTCTCTAGGAGCTGGTTCAACGTACCCATCAGGCTTAGGCAACAAGGCTTTTCTTGATAATTTTAATTTGCCGGTTTTTTTGTCAACCTCAATTAACTTTACTTCAATTTCCTCTCCAATTTGCAATACACCTTCCATGCTAGGTAAGCGGTTATAGCTGATTTCACTGATGTGTAACAAACCATCTTTACCTGGTAAAATTTCTACGAATGCACCAAAGTCAACAATCGATTTTACTTTACCTATGTAAACCTGATTGATTTCAGGAACAGCAACTATACCACGTACAATTTGCAAGGCTCTTGCCATGGCTTCGCCATTGTTAGAGGCAATTTCTACAATACCTCTTTCACCTTCTTCAGTGATAGAAATAACAGTACCTGTTTCTTTCTGAATACCTTGAATGACTTTACCACCTGGGCCAATTACTGCACCAATGAATTCTTTGTCAATGTATAAAGTTTCGATACGAGGTGCATGTGGTTTCAAGTCAGCAGCAGGTGCAGCAATGGTCTTGTTCATTTCGTTCATGATATGCAAACGACCCGCTTTTGCTTGGTTCAAGGCTTCTTCCACCATTTCCCATTTCAAGCCATTGATTTTGATATCCATTTGACAAGCCACAATACCATTGGCAGTTCCAACTACCTTGAAGTCCATGTCTCCCAAGTGGTCTTCATCACCCAAAATGTCTGATAAAATAGAATATTTACCTGTGATTTCGTCTGAAATCAAACCCATGGCAATACCAGAAACTGCACTCTTAATTTTGATACCTGCATCCATCAAAGCCAATGAACCAGCACATACTGTAGCCATAGAAGAAGAACCATTTGATTCTAAAATATCACTTACAATACGAATGGTATAAGGGTTTTCTTCTCTGCTAGGCAATACTCTCTTCAAGCCTCTCAAAGCCAAGTTACCATGTCCAATTTCTCTTCTGCCTGGTCCACGGTTAGGTTTTACTTCACCTGTAGAAAAACTTGGGAAATTGTAGTGTAACATGAATT
The DNA here is from genome assembly GCA_027491355.1 of Bacteroidota bacterium. Taxonomy (GTDB): domain Bacteria; phylum Bacteroidota; class Bacteroidia; order UKL13-3; family UKL13-3; genus CAISCU01. The sequence continues at coordinate 1,535 of JAIXWI010000014.1, read as the reverse complement.
TTGCATAGCCTTCGTTCATTGGGCTATCCAACATTTGCTCATCTAATTTTGAACCCAAAGTAACAGTTGTTAAAGATTGGGTTTCACCACGGGTAAATACCGCCGAACCGTGTGCAGCTGGCAAATAATTCACCTCAGACCAGATAGGTCTTACTTGGTCTAAATTTCTACCATCTAATCTTTGCTTTTCGTCCAAAATCATTTTACGAACCGCATCGTATTCTACATCGTGGAAATACCTGTTTGTTAAGAAAGAATCAATTTCAGTTCCTTCTGGCAAGCTTGCTTTGTAATCTTCACGAACCGCTTTGAATGCCGCAGATCTTTCAGCTTTGCCCAATTTAGATTTGGCAATGGCATAAATTTTATCGAAAGCATAAGCCTTGATAGCAGCTTCTAATTCTTCGTTGCTTCTGTCGTGGTTGTACTCACGGGTAGGTTTTTTACCACCTAACATTTCTGTCAATTCCCATTGTGCTTTGATTTGAAGCTTGATGGCTTCGTGCGCATGTTTCAATGCAGCCAACATATCGGCTTCACTTACTTCAGCACATTCACCTTCCACCATGTTTAAGTCGTGTTCAGTACCTGCAACAATTAAGTCCATGTCTGCACGCTCTAATTCGTCTTTGTACGGATTGATTACGAATTTGCCATCAATACGCGCTACTCTTACTTCAGAGATAGGTCCGTTGAATGGAATATCGCTCACAATTAAAGCCGCAGAAGCAGCCAATCCTACTAAAGCATCAGGTAAAATGTTTTTGTCTGATGAAATCAAACTCAACATTACTTGCGTGTCTGCATGGTAATTGTCTGGAAATAATGGACGCAAAGCACGGTCAACGATACGGCTTACCAATACTTCGTAATCGCTTAATTTGGCTTCACGCTTATGGAAACTACCAGGGATTCTACCTACTGAGGCGAATTTTTCTTGGTAATCAACGGTTAATGGCATGAAATCTACATCTGGCTTTGCATCAGCTGCAGATACTACGGTTGCCAGAATCATGGTATCGCCTTGTTTTACAACAACGGCACCATCTGCTTGTCTGGCTAATTTTCCTGTTTCAATACTGATGGTTTTACCGTCAATAGTGAATGTTTTAATTGTTCCTTGTGACATATTTTTTGTCTGTTCGATTGATTTTTAAAAATAAAAGGGCAGCACCTTCAGGCCTGCCCTTTTTGAATAAAATAAAAAAATTACCATACCTGCCTAAACAGGTATTGAGATTACTTACGAATTTCTAATTCTTTAATGATAGCCCTGTAACGGAAAATGTCTTTACGTTGCAAGTAATTCAATAAAGAACGTCTTTTACCTACTAACTTCACAAGGCTCAACTCTGCTGAGTAGTCTTGTTTGTTGATTTTTAAGTGCTCGGTAATGTGGTTAATCCTCTCTGTGAACAGAGCGATCTGACTTTCAGCTGAACCAGTGTCTTTAGTTGACTTGGCTTTACCGAATTTTTCGAAGATTTCTTTCTTCGCTTCAGTGGTCAAATGCATGATTTTAAATAATTAATGTT
>JAIXWI010000036.1 GCA_027491355.1 Bacteroidota bacterium | reverse complement strand
TAGATTTTAAGCCGATTGGCGGAGGTCTTGATTTTTGGGGTACCTTTTTTATCAAGAAAAAAGGTACGAAAACATGACTTTTAACCAATTCTCGTTCAAAAGCAGCAAACTCTTTTTTTTAATTTATATCAAGAATAAAGCAGCAACAAATTAAAAAACTCTCAAACAACCATTCAGCAAGACCAATCACAAGCTACTAAAGCTAATTTGAATCCAGTTTTTTGAATAAAAGAAGAAACTAACAACCAACCATCACAAATTCATTATTAAACTGATTCTTATCAGTTTAAACTAACAAAATAAGTTGTAACCTTGATCTATAATTTTAAAACTATGGAAACAAGATTGCATCAACAAGATTTGCATCGCCAATTTACGCATTGGGTTAAAAATCTATCCTTTTACAAAGATGAATTAGCAGTGTTTAACAAGCGTTTGTCGGAAATTGCAAAAGCAAACAACAACACTGAAATTCTTTCAATGGTAGAGCATTTTCAAAATGCTTTTATCAGACAATCAGAACTCATTGATGAGCTCAAACATGATATCAATGCAGAGGAAACAGCATTGGTTCAAAAAATAAAAGACCACCCTGTAGCCAGTGACCACGTTTTGTATGAACATCCAACCGCTTTGGTTGACCGAAATGATACCTTTGATCAATTGTTCAAAGACTTAAAAACTGAATTTGAACATTTTTTGTCAAAAACACTTTAATTTAGTGGCTTGCAAAATAGCCACCCTCAATTTATAGAACAGATTCGTTTGCTTTACGGAGAAGCAAGCGAATCTTTTTTTTTAGCCATGGAGGCTGCGGCTCAAACATCGATTCGAATCAATCCTTTTAAAAATGCACATGTATTTCAAGATGCCGAAAACATTGAATGGTGTGAATTAGGAAAGCATCTCAAAGAAAGGCCCTCATTCATTGCTGATCCATTGTTTCATGCAGGTACTTATTATGTGCAAGAAGCAAGTAGTATGTTTTTGTATTGGGTTGTACGTCAAATTTTACCTGAATTAAAAAAGCATACGAGCGCAATAAAAGTCTTAGATTTATGTGCAGCACCGGGTGGTAAGAGCACCTTGTTGGCATCTGTTTTAGAAGAACAAGATTTCTTAGTTGCCAATGAAATCATTAAAAGTAGGATGCCAGTTTTAAAAGAAAACATGCAAAAGTGGGGGACACTCAACTATGCTTGTACCTCATTGGATCCTAAGCAATTTCAGGCATTACCTCATTACTTTGATTTATTGGTTGTAGATGCCCCATGTAGTGGAGAGGGCATGTTCAGAAAAGATTTAGAATCCAGGAACCAATGGAGTCCTGAAAATGTTGATTTATGCGCAGCCCGTCAAAGCAGAATTTTAGAAGATGTGTTGCCTAGTTTACGTTCAGGCGGATACCTTATTTACTCAACATGCACCTTCAATACAAAAGAAGATGAAGATCAAATAAACAGGTTAGTGGAAATGGGTTATGAACCTGTTCCAATTACAATTCCTGATACATGGCAAATTCAACAATGTATGCAGCATACATTTAAATTCCCTTTTCATTTGACTCCTGGTGAGGGTTTTTATATAGCTTGTTTGCGAAAGCCTTCTAACGACAACATCAATCACCCTATACCCAAAAGCAAATCATTGCCTTATTGTAACAAAAGTATCTCGGCATATTTATCTGAATGGTTTGACAAAGGTGCTTCACTCAGTTTCATTGAACACAATGGTACTTATTTTGCCTTGCACAAAAAGCACGAGACCATTTGGGAACAATTATTGGGTTCAGCAATGGTATTTCAAGTGGGCATGCCAATTGGAGAACTCGATAAAAACAAAGCCTTAATGCCTGCACATGAATTGGCAATGAGTATTTTTCACAATAAAAATTTACCCAATATAGAATTGAATTTAACCCAAGCCAAACAGTTTCTTCGTAAAGACGTTCTACAAATAACTGAAGCAGCCCTCGGGTGGCATATAGTCCGGTACAATGGTTTTGCCTTGGGATGGGTAAAAGTACTCGGTAACAGGATCAACAATTACTTGCCTGCTTCGTACAGGGTATTGAAAGCAATCTAGCAATTGAAAACATCCACCAGTCTGATCAAATCAGGGTTCAGTTCTTTTTTAGAATTGATGGCATCATAGAAAGAAGTTAGGCAAAACTTGTTGTTCATGAGGCCTGCCATTTTGTTTTTTTCTCCTTTTAAAAGTGCTTCAACAGCCCCAGCTCCCAATCTGCTGGCCAATACACGGTCATAGGCTGTTGGGCTGCCACCTCTTTGAATATGTCCTAAAATAACCACCCTCGATTCAAAATTTGGTATTTCAGCTTTGAGCATTTCATCTATTTTAAAAGCGCCACCTTCAACATTGCCTTCTGCAACTATAACAATAGAAAATGATTTTTTACTGTTTGTTCGGCCTTTGAAAAAGTTCACTACTTTGTTGTGGTCTTCATTTACCTCGGGTAACAATACCAATTCAGCTCCTCCAGCTATGGTTGCAGCTAAAGAAATAAATCCAGCATGTCTGCCCATCAATTCAACTAAAAATACACGGCCATGGCTATCTGCAGTATCACGAATTTTGTCAATGGCTTCTACAGCGGTATTAATGGCTGTATCAAAGCCAATGGTAAAATCCGTTCCATACAAATCATTGTCAATGGTTCCCGGCGCTCCTATAGAGGGAATGCCATATTCGTTGTAAAAGGTTTCTGCTCCGGTGAAAGTGCCGTTACCACCTATGCAAACAATGCCATCAATTTTATTGGCTACTAAATTCTCATAGGCTTTTTTACGACCTTCAGGAGTCATGAATTCCTTACTCCTCGATGATTTTAAAATGGTACCACCTCTTTGAATGATATTGCCCACAGAACGCGAATTCATTTCTACAAAGTTATCGCCTCCTTCAATCATACCTTTGTAGCCTTGCATAATGCCACATACTTCTAAATTATTGGCAATGGCTGTTCTAACTACTGCTCTGATACATGCATTCATTCCAGGAGAATCGCCGCCTGAAGTAAAAACCGCTATTTTTTTCATGGGTTAAAAATAAAAAAAGCCGCTTCAAAAAGGAAGCGGCTTTCAATTAAATATTTATTGAAGATTAAAGTTCTGCTTTAACCTTTACGGTCATTACACCAACAGTTCCATCAATTGCTTTTTGTGCAATGTAAATGAAACCTCTTTTGCCATCATTCTTTTTGTAGGCAATCACATTACCAGCTTCTAAGTTGTTGATTTTTGATGTACCAGATGTCCAAGTTAGGTTATCTAATTCAGTAATCATTTGGGTACCTGCTAACGCATCAAAAGCAGAAAGGTTTAAATCAGTTGTCAAGAACAATGTGGTATTTCTAGTTGGCCAAGTAGAAACTTCAGAAGCCCATCCTGTTCCTGCTACAAAAGCATGATCAGGAGAATACAAACCGTTACCTACAGCACCAGCTGAATTGTAAAAATACAAGAAATCTATTTTATCGCTGTTTGCTTTGGCTGTTCCAGCATCACCTCCAGCACTGTAACGCATGAAGTTATTAGCTACACCAAAAAATTTGAAAAGATTTGAAGTGTTACCAGGTGTGCCCAAAACAATCTGTCCTGAAACTGATACGCTATTGAATTTAACTTCAAAAGAAGCAGTAGCAGTGTTTCCTTTGTCATCAGTAGCAACTACGGTGTACTTTAATTTGTCGTTGTCCGTTAGAGGCAATCCGTCAGCTTTAACTAAATCCTCATATGTAAAATCAACTGTGCTCTGGTTGTAAGTAGTTTCCATCAATTTTGTTGTGCTGTCGCCATTGAAGGTACGTGTTAAAGTTAATTTTGTGATTTTTCTATCAGTATCAGCAGTAGCAACCATCTTTACGAAAATGGTATCAACATTTGCTGACATTTCTACTGAGGCAACATCTTTGTTGATGATTACCGTAGGCGATTTTGAAGTTGTTAAAGCATCTTCTGCTTTTTTGCAAGATGTAAAGATAGTACCCGCTAAAACGGTCATTACCATCATCATTTTAAATAAATTTTTCATATTGTTTGTGTTAAATTAGGCTTGGTTGTTTTCTCCGTTGATATCGTCAAAATTCATGTCAAATGTGTGTTCATGATTGAATTCTTCAAAATTATAATCTGGCATTAAATCTGTTTTGATGTGATTTACTGTTTCGTTCAATGCTTCTACAAATTTATTGAAGTCTTCTTTGTACAAAAAGATTTTATGTTTTACAAAATTTCCATCTTCGAAACTTTTCTTACTTTCTGTGATGGTAATGAAATAATCTTTGCTTTTAGTTGCTTTTACATCAAAAAAATAAGTTCTTTTACCTGCCCTTATTTTCTTCGAAAAGATTTCTTGTTTGTCATTTCTGTTAAACTCGTCCATTGCGCTTGATCTCTAAATATGTTGGCAAATTATACCCTAATTTGCTGATTTCAAAACTTTTTCTGTTTGGGGTATGCACACTTGTTGAAAACTGTATTTTTAGCCTTGATTTTTGTGCTGATTTTGAATCATTTCAGCATATTTACCTTTGAAGTTTTCAAGCTCAGTTCTTTTACCCATTTCAGCAATTTTGCCATTTTCTAAAATCAACACAGTATCGGCATTTCCAACGCTGCTAACCCTGTGGCTAATGATAATGCCAGTTTTGTTCATTAAAACCGTTCTTAAATTTTGCAAAATCTTAGATTCAGTTTTTGTGTCTAAAGCACTCAAACAATCATCCAAAACCAATATTTCAGGATTTTTAATGAGGGCTCTAGCAATTGAAATGCGTTGTTTTTGCCCACCCGAGAGGGTAATCCCTCTCTCGCCTATTACAGTTTTGTAGCCATCTTTTAAAATATCAAAATCTTCAGGGAATTCAGCCAATTCAGCTGCTTCTTTTACTTTTTTATCTGAAAAAAATGCACTGTCAATGCCAAAAGCTATATTGTTTGCAATGCTGTCACTAAATAAAAATACATCTTGGGGTACATAACCAATTGCATTTCTATAGGCAGTTATATTGATATTGTCAAATGCAATGCCGTCAATGTAAATCGTACCACTTGTGGGTTTTATCAAACCAAGTAAAAGTTGAGCCAGTGTACTTTTCCCTGAACCAGTATTGCCTAAAATTGCTATTTTTTCTCCTTTTTGAATGGTGAAACTGAGGTCTTGTAAGGCGTAATCATTTTTACCCGGAAATTTCAATGAAACCGCTTTGAATTCAATATGCTTGTTGAAAGTAAAATTTTCATGGTTGATAGTGTTTACTTCAATTGGAATATCTAAAAATTCATTGATGCGTTTCATAGAAACAGCTGCTCTTTGAATTAAACTGCTGGTATAGCCTAAACTTGTTACAGGCCATGTTAATAAATACACATACATGATAAACTCAGCTATGTTTCCTGTTGTTGCACGTCCTTCAATGACTTCTATGCCGCCTGCATACAATGTGATGAGTGTACTCAATCCTGTTAAAAAAAACATTAATGGAAAAAATTGAGCATCTGTTTTGGCCAAATCCATTTGCTTGCTTCTGTATACTTCACTTTCTGCTTCAAAAGCTCTTTCAAAAGCCTTTTCTAATCCAAAAGATTTCAAAATGCGTATGCCTGAAAATGCTTCTTGAACAAATGAATTCAATTTAGAGAGCTGTTGTTGAATGGCATCGCTTTTTTTGTTGATGAGGTGGTTGACATAAAAAATAGCCAGTGACAAAAAAGGTAATGGAATGATCACCATCAGGGTTAATTTGGGGTTTACTTCAAGCATGGCCCACATAACCAAAACGATGGTGCCAATTAAATTAATGGCATACATGACTGCTGGTCCAACATACATTCTTACCCTACTAACATCGTCACTGATACGGGCCATTAAGTCTCCAGTGCTATTTTTTCTGTAAAAGGAACTGGGTAATTTTTGGTATTTCTGATAAATTTCATTTTTCAAATCATATTCAATGTGCCTACTCATCACAATAATGGTTTGACGCATCAAAAACATGAAAATGCCTCTAAATAAGGCCAGTCCAATAATCAATGCCCCAAAGTAAAGTAGGTTCTCGAAAGTTGCTGATTCAATTTCAGCACTCAAGGCGGTACCCGTATACAATTTGTGTAATTTTAGGTTTGTTAAAACCATATCAATGGCCAACCTCACCGATTGTGCTGGGAATACTGCAAATAAGTTAGAGAGACTCACAAACAATATACCTCCAAGCAGGTGCCATTTGTAAGCTAAAAAATATTTATTGAGTGTGAAAAGCGGTTTCAAGATGTTTAATTCAGCTGCAAAGTAAGTCCAATGCCATTAATTCTCTCCAAACTTATTTGTTTCCAATTTTATAGCCCTGTTTTTCTGTATTTTAAGAGCTTTTTTACGGATTGGTTTAAAAACCGAAAATATCAGTTACTTTTGCGCCACTTAAAACAAGACAATTTTCTAACTATGTCAAAATCAGAAATTTTTGCAGAATTAGTAACTTACGATCACGAACAAGTTGTATTCTGTAACGACAACGCAACTGGGTTAAAAGCCATTATTGCCATTCACAACACTGTTCTTGGACCTGGATTAGGTGGTACAAGGGTTTGGAATTATGCCTCAGAAACAGAAGCACTCAATGATGTGCTAAGACTTTCACGTGGCATGACATACAAAGCAGCCATTTCAGGTTTGAATTTAGGTGGTGCCAAAGCAGTAATTATTGGTGATGCTAACCAAATCAAAACAGAAGCACTGATGCGTAAGTTTGGAAGATTTGTAGAGAACTTAAACGGCAAATACATTACTGCAGAGGATGTCAATACAACCACCAGAGACATGGAATATGTTCACATGGAAACTTCTCATGTGGTAGGATTACCTGAAAGCATGGGTGGGGGAGGAGATCCATCACCAGTTACAGCTTATGGTGTTTACATGGGTATGAAAGCCAGTGCTAAACATGCTTGGGGTTCAGACAGCTTAGCTGGCAAAAAAGTTGCTGTTCAGGGTGTTGGTAAAGTAGGCGGACACCTATTGGATTTCTTACACAAAGAAGGCGCACAATTAGTTATTTCAGATATCAACGAAGCAACTTTGAAGCAATATGCATCAACACATGGTGCTAAAGTTGTCAATGGTAACGAAATCTATGCACAAGACGTAGATATTTTTGCTCCATGTGCTTTGGGTGCTATTTTAAACGATCAAAACATTGCTGCTCTCAAAGCCGGCGTTATTGCAGGTGCTGCCAATAACCAATTGGCTGATGAAAATGTTCATGGTCCAATGTTGTTATCAAAGGGCATTACCTATGCTCCAGACTTTTTAATTAATGCCGGTGGTTTGATCAATGTATACCAAGAACACATAGGGTACAACAAAGAAACTGCCTACCGTCAGGCTGAACATATTTTTGATGTAACACTCGAAATTTTAAAAACTTCTGTTGATCAAAAAATCCATTCTCAAAAAGCTGCTACCATGTTGGCTGAAAAGAGAATTCAAGCCATTGCATCCGTTCAATCAACCTATTAATTAATTCAAATAAAAGCGGTACTCCGCCAACGTTCTTTGTGTTTTTGTTTCTATCAATAGTTCGTTGGCGCAGTACTGCTGTTTAAACAACATATATGCTCAATAGAAGGTTTTTAAGAATTAAGGTGTTTCAAGCACTGTATGGTGTTGCCCATGAAGAACAAGTATCATTGGCAACTAGCAAAAAACAACTTTTTTCCAATTTGGAGAAAACCTACGAATTGTATTTGTTCGTTCTGAGCTTTCCATCTGAATTGCTTCATTTCATTGATTTGGAATTGGAAATGCAACATGCAAAGTATTTTCCAGCTGAACAATTGATTCAAGGCCTTCAGGCTATCAAAAACAATCAGGTTATACAGTTACTACATACCAACCAAAATTTCCAAGACAGTTTAAAAGCTGTTAAAAATCGCTGGCAAGATGTGGTAGAATTTTCTCGAAAAATTTACCAAGAAGTTAGAACCCAAGATTTTTTTAAGGAATACGCTACCAAATCAAGCCATACTTTTACTGAAGACAAGCAATTCTTGCTCACTTTTTTTGAGTATTTATTTGCCGATTCAGAAAATTTTAACAATTACATTGAAGAAGTTTTTTATAATTGGGAAGATGACCAAGTCATTGTTTTAAGTACCATTCAAAAAATGATCAATGCGAGCAAGAGTGGCCAAAAACAGTTCATTACAGAACCTCATAAAGATGAAGAGGAAGACCTCAAGTTCATGAGAGATTTGTTTGAGCTTACTATAGCTCACCAACAAGCTTTCAATGAATTGATCAATGCCAAAACACAAAATTGGGAGCAAGACCGCATTGCCATGGTAGATATATTATTGATGCGTATGGCTTTGTGTGAATTGTTGTATTTTCCTTATATTCCAGTGAAGGTTAGCATCAACGAATACCTTGAATTGGCTAAGTTATACAGCACACCTAATAGCCATGGTTTTATCAATGGGGTTTTAGACAAAATTCAAATGCAATTGAAATCCGACCAGAAAATTAACAAACAAGGTAGGGGTTTGGTTGAATAAGAACTTTAAAATTGTAAAAACAATCACTCATGAAAAAGATTTACATTTTAGCAGCAAATTTGGTACTGTTGACAAGCATGCAATCATGCTCAAACAATCCACAAAAGGCATCCTCTGATTTGGTTGAGAATCCAGTATCAGCCAACAATCCAAATGCAAGTGTGGTAGACAAGGCTCCAATGATGAGTTTTGAAGAATTGACCCATGATTTTGGTCAAATTAAAGAGGGAGAAATCATTACTTATCGTTTCAAGTTTAAAAATACAGGTCAATCAGATTTGCTTATTGCCAGTGCCTCTGCATCATGTGGTTGTACTGTTCCTAGTTATCCCAAAGAGCCAATTGCCCCAGGAGCAGAAGCCGGCATAGATGTGCAATTCAATAGCAAAGACAAATCGGGCATGTTCGATAAAACCATTACAATCATTGCCAACACCATCCCTAGTGATAACCACTTGGCAATAAAGGGAGAGGTAATTTCAGCATCAATCAACTAATTTAAAGACATACAAATATGATGAACAGTTTATTTTTAATGGGTCCTCCTCCGGGTGGTGCTCAAGGTGGTGGCGGCTTAATGAGTCTATTGCCATTTGTATTGATTTTTGTGGTTTTCTATTTTTTCATGATTTATCCGCAAATGAAAAAGAACAAAGCCCAAAAGAAATTCAGAGAAGCGTTAGGTAAAGGTGATAAAATTATCACCATTGGTGGTGTTCATGCCAAAATTATCGAAGCCAACGAAACCACTTTCTTAATTGAAAGCGAAGGTAGTAAGTTAAGAATTGACAGAACAGCTGTATCAATGGAAGCTTCACAAGCTTTGAACCAACCAGCAAAAAAAGATTAGTTTTTAGTTTAAATTGCGGAAAGAGCAAAGCTCTTTCCGCAATTGATTCTCATGAAAAAAATAGGCATTACAGGCAATATTGGAAGTGGTAAATCTACCCTTACAAAATTGTTTTCAATTATTGGTATTCCTGTTTACGATGCCGATTCCAGAGCCAAATGGCTCATGCAACATCACCCAGCAATCAAAGAAGGGCTACTTCATATTTTTGGAAAGGATGTATACCATTCAGACCAAACTTTAAACAAAGCATTCATAGCCAATTTGGTGTTCAAACAACCCGAATTATTGGCCAAACTCAATACATTGGTGCATCCAAAGGTGTTTGCAGATTTTGACCAATGGCTTACAGAACAAGATGCTCCTTATATAGTTAAAGAAGCCGCATTGTTAATTGAAAGTGAATCATACAAACAATTGGATGAATTGATATTGGTATGTGCTCCAGAATCATTGCGTTTAGAGCGAACCATGAACAGAGATGCAGCAAGTAAAGCAGCTGTTTTGGCTAGAATGAGCAATCAAATGGATGAAGCGCTCAAAGTTCCTTATGCCAATTATCTTGTAAACAATGATGGGGTTCAGATGCTGATTCCTCAAGTGCTTGCAATTCATGCAGCCATTTTGGAGCGTGCTTCGCTTGAGAATTAAGCCCCAATAATTTTAAGTTTAGCAAATTTCAAGACCAGCATTTTTTTTCCGCTTGCTTCAAATTCAATGTTTGCTTTTCGGTTATCACCGGCGCCATCAATTTGCAAAACAATCCCTTTGCCAAACCTTTGGTGTTCAACATGCATGCCTTGTGCCAATTTTGAAGTATCATCTCCTACAAAATCTGGATCTGGAGCTGCAGCCGGTTTGCTGGTTGAATCATTTCTTTTTGGAAGGGGTTTCAGTCCTCCGGACAATACCTTTTTGGGTAATCCACTCAAGGTTCTACCCCCTCTGTCCAAATTGTTGCTGTCAGATTGGTTGGCTTTGTTTGTTGTATGCTCAAAATTCAAAAACTCAGGACTGATTTCTTGAAGGAATCGGCTCGGTTCTGCATATACAATGGAGCCAAATCTGAACCTAGATGTTGCAAAGGTCAAGGTTAATTTTTTCATGGCACGGGTCAATGCCACATAAAACAAACGTCTTTCTTCTTCAAGTTCTTGCCTGCTATTCAGAGCCAATTGAGATGGGAACAAATTTTCTTCTAATCCCACCACATAAACATATTTAAATTCAAGTCCTTTTGCAGAGTGGATGGTCATTAAACTTACATGGTCTTTGTCCTCATTTTTGTTTTGGTCATCGTTGGTTAACAAGGCCACATCTGACATGAAATCTGCTAACAATTTAGGCTCCAAAACCCCATCGTCGTCTGCTGTTTCTTGCACACTGAATTCTTTGATACCACTCAGTAATTCTTCAATGTTTTCATAGCGGGCTATGCCTTCAACGGTTTTGTCCTCGTAAAGGTTTTTTAAAACACCACTCTGTTTAGCTATGTACATGGCCACATCATAAGCATTTTTATTCAAGAGTGTTTGAAAGCTTTGAATCATGGTTACAAAATCAGCAATAGCAGTTGCACCTTTGATGCCATATTGTTCCAAGTTTTCCATGACTGCCCAAAGGCTTTTTTGTTCTCGGTCTGCAAGTACCATCAGCTTGTCCATACTTGTTTTACCGATACCTCTAGTAGGGTAATTGATAATGCGTTTCAAAGCTTCTTCATCGTTAGGGTTCAATACAACCCTGAAATAAGCCAGCAAATCTTTGATTTCTTTGCGTTGGTAGAATGACATGCCTCCATAAATTTTATAAGGAATGTTCATTTTTCTTAAAGCTTCTTCAAGCGCTCTGCTTTGCGCATTGGTTCTGTACAAAATAGCAAAATCTTCATTCATCACATGGCTGTTCATCTTCTCTTGGAAAATAGATGAAGCAACCAATTTGCCTTCTTCGTTATCGGTCAATGCTTTGATCACCTTAATGCGGTCGCCATTCTCATTGTCCGTCCAAACTTCTTTTTTTATTTGGTCCTTGTTTTTATCAATCACACTAGAAGCTGCATTCACAATGGTTTGCGTACTTCTGTAGTTTTGCTCTAACTTAAAAGTTTTGACGTCTGGGAAATCTTTCTGAAAACCCAAAATGTTCTTAATGTTAGCACCCCTGAAGGCATAAATACTTTGCGCATCATCCCCAACAACAGCAATGTTTTGATGCACTGCAGCTAATTTTTTTACAATCATATACTGTGCATGGTTGGTATCTTGAAACTCATCCACCATGATGTAACGGAACAAATGTTGGTACTTGTTTAGCACATCTAAATGATTGGTAAAAAGTTTATGTGTGTTTACCAATAAATCGTCAAAATCCATTGCTCCAGCTCTGAAACAGCGGTCTTGGTAAGTTTTAAAAAGGATCCCAAATTTAGGTCTGCCACTTTCGTTGTCATAAGCAGACAGCTCATCGTTCATTAAGTATTCCTCGGCAGTAATCAGTCCATTTTTTGCAGATGAAATGCGGCTTAACATGTTGCCTGGTTTGTACAATTTTTCGTCTAGGTTCATTTCATTGACGATGGTTTTGATCAAACTTTTACTGTCATCATTGTCGTAAATGGTAAAGTTTTTGGGATAGCCCAATCGTTCACTTTCAGATCTTAAAATGCGTGAAAAAATACTGTGAAACGTACCCATCCAGATATTTTTAGCTTCCGTTCCAACAGCTTGCTGAACCCGGTGCCTCATTTCTTTTGCAGCTTTGTTGGTAAAGGTCAAAGACAAAATTTGGAAAGGATCTACATCATGCCTGAGCATGTGTACAATGCGGTAAGTCAATACCCTGGTTTTTCCAGAACCTGCACCTGCAACAATCATCACAGGTCCGTTAATTTGTTCAACAGCAGCTCTCTGAGCCGGATTCAAAGTTTGAAGGTAATCCACCTTACGAAAATAAGGCAGAAAGTTCAGCATTGGGTTTTAAGATTTCAACAAAACAAAGGCTTGAAAATTGTAAAAATGGGGATAAAAATTACCCCCATTTTTTCAGAATTTACAAATCAGGATTGTTTTCAAAATCCTTGTACGTATAAATCAAATTGGTTTTTACCAGTCGCTTTCCTTCAAGTTTACAATTGTTACTCGGATGCAAATTGAATCCTCCACTTTCATTGCGAATGACTGATATATCCCAGCCTCTATTGTGCATTTCACATTGCAAAGAACTCAAATAATAAGAACGGCTAGCGCCCCATCCTTGTTTGGTAATTTCCATGTTGTAGCAACGCAACAATTCTTTGTCAGTACAGGCTGCATGGTATTCCCTGAATTCTCTGCTGAGTTTTGAATAATCTATCATGGTTTACAAATATTGAATGCCATTTAACTGACTGGTGATTGTACTGATGTTTCCTTTTACCAACAATACATAGCGCTGTTGTACCGATACTTGGTAAACCTGTCTGGCTTTTTTGTTCACTGCTATGGCGCCAGTAAATTGTTTGTTTTCATTAAAATACAACAACAAACTTTCTTTGATGCCGTACAAATCAATGAGGGTGTTCAAATGCCCATGTTTACAATGAATGAGCAGACCTCTGTCTTCAGCAATCTGATTTTTATTGACATGTAAATACGGTGATGGTAATTCAACCAATTCAATTGCCAAGTTTGCTGCCTTTTTGTTTTTGTAGCTCAGGCTGGCTACGTTTTTTTTTGATGTTTGTTTCATGTTATTTTCTTAGAATGAGTAGATGAGTTGTTAGCTTTAACAAAGGGTTAAAGTGTTTCAGGTGTTTGTTTAGCTCAGATGGCAAACGGATACAATAGATTTTTTTCATGGCAAAAATATTTTTTGCATGAAGAAGGCTTTTGCTAAAATCAGGAAGGGTTATTTCTAGATTTTTTGACCATGAGGTCCGCATTGCTCTACCACCGTGGATCTAACTCGGTTGGTATTCTTTTTCAAGAATTCTTAATGCACTACAAAGGTAAAACTGTTAGATTTAATTTTGCAAGATTTTTTTTAGTTGCTAGTAATTATTTTGCATTTGCTGCATTTCAATTAAATTCAGCAAGATTTTAAAAACCTCAATTTGCAGCCCTATGAAATGGAAATTCGGAGTTGTTTTTTTTCTTTGTGTCTTGTTAAATGCATGCGATATTGAACCTTTAGATGAAAACGATAAAGGCAATTACCGTTATGTTTCCCCTTCAATTGATTCAAGAGGAAGGTTTAGGAAGGGACATTTTAGAAAATCAGTCAGTACCCATAAAAATGCCTTTAAAAACAGAGCACGTTCGAGGTATTATTACCATACAAGAGGAAAATACAGAAGAAGAAAAAGCTAAAAATTAATGAGTGCAATACAAACCTTTAGCAGTCCGGAAATACATTTGAATTTTAGGTTCAATGAAAATAACATTGCTGCTGCCAATCATGATGTGACTATCATTCCAAATTCAAAGATACTGCATGTAAGTACCATGAGCCCAACTCCTGAAACCACAGTTGAAATGGTACAATTTGCGTTAGCATTAAAAAAATACAGAGCCATGAGTTCGAGCCATTTATTTGAATTCAATACAGTCACCTCATTGATGATTCAATGCAAGAACCAAGAAGAAATCAATCAATACTGGGAACAATGGAAGAACTGAAAGCCGATTTTTATAATTTTGAATTCAGTTGTTTGAAAGAAGAAATTGTTGAATTGAATGAAGGCATATACCACAAGGGTAGGAGTGCTGTAGTTCGCATAATCGCAACCTCATTAAAATGAATATAAGACCCTATAAAGACCATTACAAACAAGCTAGTTTGGCCATTTTTGATAGCAACTGTCCCAAGTACTTTGATGCATCTGAAAGGTCATTATTTGTCAAATGGTTGATGCACCAATCTGGGGGGGCTGACTATGAAAGTCCAACTTATTCAGATGCTGTATCTGATGCTTATTTTGTTGCAGTCAATGAAGATGAAAAGGTGTTGGCTTGTGCAGGCTTTTATATAGTCAAAGGAATTTCTGAAGCCAGATTGGCTTGGGGAATGGTTCATGCAGATTGCCATCATCAGGGTTTGGGAACAGCATTGTTTGAATTCAGAAAGGCGCTTATCAACGAAAAATGGCCTGCCCATCAAATCACACTAGGCACCAGCCAACATACTTATCAGTTTTATGAAAAAATGGGTTTTATTGTCCAAGAAATTACTCCCAATGGCTATGGTTTCGGAATAGACAAAATAGACATGATTGCCATTTAAAATGAACCATACCATGCGTCATATTTTTTTTCTTTTTTTGATTTTTATTTTAGGTTGTAAGGATAAGAATACAAATCAACCTGATGCCAACCAAGCAGCTATTTTGAGTTTGTATGGGGCAGATATTTCATTTCTACCTGCTATTGAAAAAACTGGTTTTCAGTTTTTAGACGCAAAAGGCAATCCAAAACCACTTTTGCTTCAATTGAAGGATGCCCATATCAACTTGATTCGGCTTCGTATTTGGGTGAACCCAGCCGACTCTCTTGCAGGGAACGAAACAATGAAGCTTCTAAATTTTCAAGCCAAAGCACTTGGTTTCAAAACGCTGTTGTCTGTGCATTATTCAGATACTTGGGCCGACCCCTCTGCTCAATCAATTCCTTCCAATTGGAGTCAAACCAATCTTTTTTTACTGAAAAAACAAGTATATGATTATACCGCACAATTGAGCAAGGAATTTCAACCCGATTACATTCAAATTGGAAACGAAATCAACAATGGTTTTTTGTGGCCATTAGGCCATATCAATCAGCCATCGCAATTTGTATCATGCATAGATACAGCCATTCTAGCTGTAAGGAAATGCAGTCCTCAAACTAAAATAGTTTTGCATTATGCAGGTCATTCTTCAGCCAAATGGTTTTTCAATTTGTTCAAACAAACGGATTACGATGTCATTGGTTTGAGTTATTATCCAAATTGGCATGGTAAAAGCATTGACACGCTTGTAATGAATATGAATGCGCTAGCCATAGCTTACAATAAATCTGTTTTTATTTGTGAAACAGCCTATCCATTTACCCTTTCATGGAACGATCAAACACACAATGTCATTGGGTTGAATTCCCAGTTGATTCCTGAATTTCCTGCTACGCCTGCAGGTCAAAAAGCTTATATGGAAGCATTGATTAAACAAATCAAGCCAGTGAAAAATGTATTGGGAATTTGCTATTGGGGAGCAGAATGGGTTAGCTATAAGGGGACTCAATCTACACAAGGTTCTTCATGGGAAAACCAAGCTTGGTTTGATTTTACGGGTAAAGCTTTGCCTGTTCTTGAATGGATGCATTGATGGGATGTACAACTGAATCATTAACATTTATTCAAAAAAATTATACCAAAACAAACAACCCCAACAAGATGAATATACTTTATTGCACAATTGAATTAGTACTCACCATTTTTGCCATTGATTTTGTATCAGGATGGATTCATTGGGCGGAAGATACTTTTGGCTCAGCATCCACACCAATTTATGGCAAATGGATTGTCGAACCCAATACGTTGCACCATGAACAACCGGCAGCCTTCATTAATAAAACTTGGTGGCAAAGTTCCTGGGATTTAACCCTTGTTTCGGGGTTGATTGTGCTTATTTTTTACCTAAATGGTGCCTTGACTTGGCATATTGTTTTGTTTGCATTTTTAGGCGCTAATGCCAATCAATTGCATAAATATGCACACATGTCGTCTGTAAATGTACCTGTTGTTGTTAGGTTTTTTCAGCAAATTGGATTGTTTCAAAAAGCTAAACACCATGCCTTACACCACCAAGGTCTTAAAAACACTGCATACTGTGTCATTACACCTTATTTGAATCCTTTACTAGACTGTTTTTATTTTTGGAGGTTTTTAGAGAAAATAATGGTTCCTATATTTGGTGCTCCAAGAAGAGAAGATTTAAAAAATAAATGACATGTTCAGCGAAACACAACAATTCAGACAAATTTGGCTATTACTTTTATTGGGGGGTATTTTTACTTTGTCTTTTTACCAATGGTTGAGCGCTGCAATTGCTGACCAAATTTGGTTCAATGATAGGTTGTTTCCAATGTGTGTTTTGTTACTAGTTACAGTTTTTATTTTGAGTGTTCGCCTTACAACAACTGTTCACAATGAAGGCATATCGGTTCAATTTTTTCCAATCCATTTCAAACCTAAATTTTACAATTGGGATAGCATACAAAAAGCTGAAATAAGAACCTACTCAGCTCTTCTAGAATTTGGTGGTTGGGGCTATCGAATAGGTTTGTTTGGTGCCGGAAAAGCATTGAATATTAGCGGAAATAAAGGACTGCAGTTGTATTTTACAAATGGACAAAAACTTTTAATTGGCACACAACAGTCAGAAAAGTTGAGTACATTCATTGCGCAAATGAACAAGTAATCACTTTGATAACTTAAAATTCATTATTTTTACCCTCAAATTCTAATTATGATTAAATCCTATATCCAAGAAAATCAACAAAGATTTTTAGATGAATTGTTTGAATTGCTTCGTATTCCATCTATTAGTGCAGATGCCGCATTTAAATATGAAGTACACAAAGCTGCAGAATACATCAAAGAAAAATTAATTGCTGCAGGTGCAGACAATGTTCAATTGTTTCCTACACCTGGTTTTCCAATAGTTTACGGAGAAAAAATAATTGATCCCAAATTACCTACAGTATTGGTTTATGGTCATTACGATGTGCAACCGGCAGTACCATTAGAATTATGGGATTCGCCTCCATTTGAACCAGAAATTCGTAAAACAGCTATTCATCCGGAAGGTGCCATTTTTGCTAGAGGTGCTTGTGATGACAAAGGACAAGTATACATGCATGTAAAAGCCTTTGAATACATGATGGCCAAACACCAAATGCATTGCAATGTGAAATTTATGATTGAAGGGGAAGAAGAAGTTGGTTCTTCAAACTTGGGTCCATTTTGTATTGCCAACAAAGCATTGTTAAAAGCAGATGTGGTATTGATTTCAGATACCTCAATGATTGCAAATGATGTACCAAGTATCGATTCAGGTTTAAGAGGATTGAGCTATGTTGAAGTAGAAGTGACGGGTCCTAACCGCGATTTACACAGTGGTGTTTATGGAGGTGCAGTTGCCAATCCAATCAATATTTTGGCAAAAATGATTGCAAGTATGCACGATGAAAACAACCATATTACCATTCCTGGTTTTTATGATGCAGTGCAAGAATTAACAGCCAATGAAAGAGCAGAGTTGAACAAAGCACCATTTGATTTAAATGCCTACCAAAAGGATTTGGAAATAGATGCAGTTTGGGGAGAAAAAGGATACAATACCTTAGAAAGAACTGGTATCAGACCTACCTTAGATTGCAATGGTATATGGGGTGGATACACCGGTGAAGGTTCAAAAACTGTATTGCCTTCAAAAGCATTTGCTAAAATCAGCATGCGTTTGGTGCCACATCAAGTTTCCGACGAAATCACTGCCTTGTTTAAAAAACATTTTGAAGCAATTGCACCAGCAGGAGTAAAAGTTGTGGTGAAACCGCACCATGGTGGTGAACCTGTTGTTACACCTATTGATTCAGTTGCCTATAAAGCTGCTGAAGCAGCCATGGAAACAACTTTTGGCAAAAAGCCTGTGCCAACTAGAGGTGGTGGCAGTATTCCTATTGTAGCCTTGTTTGAGAAAGAACTAGGGCTCAAATCTGTATTGTTTGGATTTGGTTTGGACAGTGATGCTTTGCACAGCCCTAATGAACATTATGGTGTTTTCAATTACCTGAAGGGCATTGAAACCATTCCTTATTTCTTTGAAAATTTTGCAAAGCTGAATAAGTAATTAGTTAAGCAATCCAAACAGATTGTCCGTATCTTTACAAGCAAGCTGCTTTTACAAGTAGTATTCGTTCAAAGATGTTTCGGAAGCTCACATATCAGAATAAGCTCAAACAATGGATGGTATTCACCTGCTTTTGTTTGGGCTTTTTCTTTGTATCAAAAGCCCAAAATAATTTTGGGTTTGAGTGGGCTTCAAATGCCAGTAAATTGTTAAAATTCCCAATTGTTAAAGCAGGTGTCTATCAAATTAAAGGCATACAAATTCAAGCAGCAGGTTGGTCATTGAATACATTCAATCCCAGTCAAATTGCGTTATATAGACTTGGGCAAGAAGTACCTGTTCTATTACAATTAGAAAATAATTCTCAATTACAAGCAAATGACGCTGTTGTCTTTTATGCCAACAGAAACAATGGAAAAATTGATCAGCCTTTGTACCAACAAGAAATTGATCAACCACACATGTATAATGGTCTTTTTGAAGACACTGCATGGTATTTTTTGGCAATTGTTGATGCCAGTCAACAAAACACATTGAGGTACCAACAAATCAATACAATTGATACGATTGGGCTGTTGCCCTTTCAAAATTTTGAGCAGGTTACTGCCATTGCTCCTCAGGAGTTCTATTACAGAGGAAAACGACTTCCTTCCAATGAGTCTTATTATGTTGCTGCTTATGCAGGTGGCGAATCTTGGACAAGTGGCCCAATCGAAAAAGGTCAAACCAGGTTGTTCAATGTTCATGTTAACCCTTTGCAATTAAATTCAGTCATTACAATGAAAGCAGTTGTAATGGGTGTTTCAGATTATTATGTTGGTGGGTCAAACACACCCAATCATCATATCAATATTCGAGTTCTAAACCGATTGTCACAGGTAGTTGTAAACATTGATACATTGTACAAAGGAGCAGTGCCCATTGAAGTTCAAACACAATTCAGTGCAGATTTACTTGATACCGATTTTCAAGTGCAGTGTCGGGTGATTGATGATTTGGGATTAGGTTCAGATGTTCAAGTTATTGCATTGCTTGAATTTCAAACAAAACACCAACAGCTTTTTTGCTCAAAACAAATTCAAAAACTGCTGGCTGTTGCTGGGAGCAAAGGCGTTTTAACTGCCAATTCACATCCCAATGATTCTACATTGTTGCTCAATGTCTCTGATTTGAATGCAGCTTGGGTCAAAAATAATATTGGTATAAAATTGGTAAATACACCAGCAGAAATGTTGTTGATACCCCACGATTCTATCTTACCAGTTACTGACTTAAAAGTAGCGCAGGTTCAAACAAACTTTTCAGATGAGTTAATAGATTATGTCATAGTAAGTAGCAAGAAAATAGAACCAGCTGCTATGGAATATGCCAATTACCGTTCAGCAAAGTTCAATACCAAATTGTATTTCATTGAAGATTTAGCCAATACATACGCATTTGGTCACTTGCACCCAATTGCCATTCAAAAATTGTGCAATCATCTGAACCATTTACAACAACCACCACCACGTTTTTTATTTTTATTGGGTAAAGGCTATCAGCTTGATTTGTTGAAGCAAAATAGCCAATTGTATGATGACAATCTTGTACCAACTATTGGTGATCCTCCGTCAGATCAATTGTATACTGAATACTCAAAAATTAACCAGCATTTTCCTGCTTATGCAACTGGTCGATTGCCAGCATCTAACAATGAAGAAGTTCTGCAATACCTGACTAAAATTAAAGCTTTAGAGAGCCAATCTAGTTCAGTCGCGTGGTGGAAAAAACAGGTATTGCATGTGAGTGGAGGATCCGATTACCAAACAGAACAATTGCCCTATACCCAACAATTATACAGACTCAAACCCTACCTTGAAAAAAGTAGATTGGGCTATTTGGTTCATACATACAACCAAAACAATAATCTCCCACAATCAGAGAATCCTTTGTTACAACTGCTCAAGTATCAAAATGAAGGTTTACAAATGTTTACTTTTTTAGGACATGGTTCATTGAGTGTATTAGATGTCCCAATTGGTAGTATCAATGAATTAAATGATACAAAGAAACCTGCCTTTTATTATCTTAATGGATGTGCCATAGGTAATCCAGCTACCTTATCACCTAAGGGTTCAGGAAAAATTTACGCTAAAGATTATTTATGCAATGCCAATAAAGGAGCTCTAGGTTGGTTAGCCCATTCAAGTTTAACATTGAACGGTCCTTTATTCGACCAAATGGATGAAATCTATCAATCAATTGCTACTATCAAAGGAGCAATAGGAGTGCAAATGCAAGACGCATTGAGACACTATACTGAAGATTTGGATTTGTATAAAATTGAACATGCTAGACAGCTAATTTTACAAGGAGATCCAGCCATTGAGTTGTACCAACCAACAGATCCCGATTTACAATTAGATGCCCAATCAGTTTGGGTTCAAACACCATCAATTCATGCGCAAATGAGTCAAATTCAAATAGCCATTGTTGTAAAAAATTTAGGAAGGGCTATTGATGATTCAGCTAATATTTCAGTGAAAAGAATTTTACCCAATCAACAAATCATTCAATTGGTAAATAAACGAGTACCCATTCCCAAAAACGTTGATACTGTTGTTTACAACATTGATGGCATTTTGCCTGAACAAGCTGGATTAAATGAACTGGTTATTCGGTTATCAATTGCCGATTCGCTCAATGAATTCAATTTAGAAAATAACAGTACTCAATTGGTGTTTTATTTACCTGGAAGTGGCATTCAGTCATTGTTGCCATTAAAATTTGAAAGTATTGCCAAAGATTCTATTGTGCTTTCTGTTCAAAGACTCAAACAAGATATTGTTTCAGGTGCTTTGGTGTTTGAAATTGATACTACACCTTCATTTTTGCCTAACAATGCAACATATCATCAATTTATTAAAACATCAAATACCAATTTGTACCAACAACAACTAGATACTCAATTGCTGAAAAACACAGTTTATTGGTGGAGAGTTAAAACAATAGAAGATTCGGTATTGGTTACGGGAACTTTTAAAAATGACAGCCAACTTTTCAATAGTTTTACACAATCAGATTTCAACCAATTCATACATCAAAGCTCTTTGCATCAACTCATAGCAGACAAGGAGCTGAAGCGTTTTAATTTTGCCAATGATGTTTGGAGTTTAGGTATTGAGAACAGAAGATGGGATCACCGAATGATGGGTATTACAGAGCCTTATTTGTTGAATGAGGGTGTTGGGAATTGTATGTCTCAAGGTGTAGTTGCATTGGTTTTTGATCCAAATACAGGTTCAAGGCCTGTAGAACTCAATCATTATCCGTTTAATTGTAGTTATGTTCAGAATAATAAAAGCAATATTAGTAACCGTTATTATACTTTCAATACCAATACAGTTTTAGGAGAACAACAATTGGTTCAATTCATTCAGGCTGTTCCTGCTCAATTTGAAATTGCTTTGTTTTCAAGATATGCCAGCAATATTCATTCATGGCAAGCAACAACCAAACAAGTTTTAGCTGCATTGGGAGCTATTAAATTACTTGCTATTCAAACAGACTATACTGCTTGGGCACTCATTGGTTCAAAATCAAATCCCTTATTAACTGTTGAAGATACAGTGAGCAATGCAGCTTTGGCTGGCAATGTTCAATTACCCCCTTTACCAAATGAACCGCAGGATGTAAATTTCCTTAAGCTAAAAAAGCAAATTACTGGAAAATGGTACCAAGGAAGTTTTACAACTCCATGGATTGGTCCAGTTGCCGACTTCAAAATTTTTAATGCAGTTTTTAAAGAGCTTGAGCCAAACGATAAAATTACTATTCAATGCTATGTTAAAAATAAAATGAATGAAGATTCATTGCTCATAGAGACTACTTCATTAGATGCCATTTCTATAGGAATGTTAACCAAGGGGAACTATCCATTTGTTCAATTTAAGTTTATTTATACTGACAGTGTCAACAGAACACCGGCTCAATTAGCAAATTGGCGGCTTACATTCTTGCCTTTGACAGAATTATTAGTTGATCCATTTAAAGGAGTTCAATTCAATCCAAATCAGATGATACAAGGAGATCAAGTTTCTGTTCAGCTCCCAATTAGAAATATTTCAAGTCAAATATCAGATTCATGTCAAATTCATTGGATGGTATTAGATAGCATGCAAAGGCAGGTATACTCAGGCTATAAAACAATACCTCCTGTTTATGCTATGGATACAACTTATTTTGATGTGAATTTTTCAAGTCAATTTATAACAGGTAAATGTGCCTTGGTTATAGAAATCAATCCAAATCGTTTGTTCCAAGAAATTGATTATTCAAATAATTATTTCAAAACCTACTTTCAAGTCATACCAAACCAATCGGTTCCAAATATAGAAGTACTTGTTGATGGAAGAAAAATCATTTCAGGCGAATTAATTTCCGCTAAACCTACTATAGAATTGCGCTTGACGGATTCATATTTTACAACACTTTATCCAGATAGCATACCTTTTGAACTAAAAATCAGAAAGCCCAATCAAAGTACATTCGAAAGTATCAATTTACGTGGAAGCAATGTCAAGTACCATTCACCGAGTGGGCAAAAAAAACAAGCTGTTTTGACTTACAATCCAAACTTTGATTTGGATGGTGTTTATACCCTTAGCACAAGAACCATCGATGCAATTGGTAATTGGAGTGGTGCTCCAACTGAACTTCAGATGGAAGTGAAAAATGCAGCAGCAATTTCACATTTTTATCCTTATCCGAATCCTTTTACTACGCAAATGAGATTTGTATTTACATTAACTGGTTCAGAAATTCCAGAGCGAATTATTGTCCGAATTTTTACAGTTGATGGTAGGTTGGTCAAAGAAGTGAATCAGTCTGAATTGGGAGAGTTACACATTGGTAATAATATCAGTTCTTGGTACTGGGATGGTAAAGATCAATTTGGTGAGCAATTGGCCAATGGTGTTTATTTTTATACAGTAAATACTCAATTAAAAGGTAGGTCAATGGATATAAATACAGTGAATAACAAAGAAGATGAAAAGTATTTCAAAGCAAATATTGGTAAGATTTATTTCATGCGATAATCTGCAAATTAATAGTTAATTTTACCTCATTAAATTCAAATCCTATGTCTACATTGATTCTCATATCTATTGCTGTTCTTGTTGTTGTCCTTTCTGTAACAACTGTTCAGCAGGGCTTAGTCGCCGTAACTACAATCTTTGGAAAATACAATAGAATTCTCTATCCAGGATTAAATTTTAAAGTGCCTTTTATTGAAGTTGTTTTTAGAAAAATTTCAATACAAAATAGGTCTGTTGAATTGGGCTTCAATGCAACAACCATTGATCAAGCCAATGTTAATTTTACAGCAATGTTGCTGTATTCAGTTTTGAATCAAGATGAAGAAACCATTAAAAATGTAGCATTTAAATTTATTGATACAGGAAATTTTATGCAAGCTTTAACCCGTTCGGTTGAAGGGTCTATTAGGGCTTATGTTGCAACCAAAAAACAAGCTGAAATACTTGGACTTCGCAGAGAAATTACTGAAGCAGTAAAAGAAAATATGGATAAAACACTCGAAGAATGGGGCTACCATTTAATTGATTTACAAATCAATGACATCAATTTTGATGAAGAAGTGATGAAATCAATGGCAAAAGTAGTGGCATCAAATAACATGAAGTCAGCTGCTGAAAATGAGGGTCAGGCATTGTTAATTACCAAAACTAAAGCCGCTGAAGCAGAAGGTAATGCCATTAAAATTGCTGCACAGGCTGAAATGGAAGCAGCACAATTAAGAGGTCAAGGCATAGCTTTATTTAGAGAAGAGGTTGCAAAGGGTATGAGTGTTGCAGCTAAGACAATGCAAGACAATAATTTAGATGCTTCTTTTATTTTATTCAGTATGTGGACTGAATCTGTGAAGAATTTTGCTGAGCATGGAAAAGGCAATGTTATTTTTCTAGATGGTTCACTTGATGGCATGCAAAAATCTATGAAAGATATGATGGCTTTCTCTCAATTAGATAGTATTTCAAAAAAGTAATTTGAAAGTCAAATATATTTCCTATGGTAAACACATTACGGGGGGATATTTACATGAATTGTTTTTCGTAAATGCTCTCTGTGATGGGCTTAAAAGCAAAGGTTCAAAAATTGAATTTTTAGAAATCCGCTTTCCTCAACTTTTTATTGGTTTCTTTGCTTATTTAAAACTTCAGATTAATACATTTAAGGCATTAAAAAATGTTAACATTGCTGTTGTTGTTAGCAGAATGGCTTGGCCTGTTTTGGTCAAAGTAATTTTCAATAGGCAATTTAAATCTTTTATTGTATTGCATCATTTGGATTGGTCTGTTCCTTTTTCATTTTTTCATCATTTTTACATCAAAGTATTTTTATTTTTATTAAATACTTTTAAAACTCAACGCATCGGCTTAATTGTAGTTTCTCCTTTTTGGCTCAATGAGGTTCAAAAAAATTACAACAAGGTATCTGTTTTTTTATTTCCTAATTTATTGAATCCAAATGATTATAAAATCGATACAATCATTACAAAATCCAACTGCATACATTTAGGACAATGGAGCTGGAAAAACGATTCATCAATTTTAGATTTGGCGCTTCAATTGCACCAAAAAGGCTTTACTTGTTATTTTAGTACCAATATTCCAGATGAGCAATGCATTCATGCTCATTATTCGGTTATTTATGAAGACCGATTGGCTTATTTAAAAAGAATGGCAGCAGCTAGCTGGACATTGGCACTAACTCAATACAAAGAGGGTTGGAATAGAGTGGCACATGAAAGTATTTTACTCGGGACTCCTGTAATCGGATATGCTAATGGAGGTTTGTCCGATTTGTTAAAAATAAGCCAATCAATTATTGTTGATTCAACTGATGATGCTTTGAATCATATTTGTCATACAAGCCCAATTTTAGCTGAACAAACTGAATTTAAAAGCCAATATCATTCTAATCAGTCTGAAGTTTTCTTAGCACCAATTTATTATTTTTTGAGTTAAGACAACCTTCCTTTTGCATTTTTTGCAAATCATATATTTTAAACAGTTTACATAAGCAAAACTCGCAATTCATTTGTAGGTGGTTTGTTTAATTCAATTGGTTTCTGGCATTGGAACTTTTTAAATTTGTTGAAGCTAATTTTCAAATCATGAAAACAACTTTTTCTAATTTATACGTTTCTATATTTTCATTGCTTTTGGTTTCATTTTATGCATGTAAAAAAGATGAAATCCCATCTACAATTACTTCTAATAATTCAAATATCATTCAGGCTCAATCTTGTTTAATCACAAAAGTGTCTTCAGATTCTATCAGATACAATCCAGATAGTTCAGTGAGTGCTTATAGATACTTATTATTTAAGCGTTTTGGAGATACCCTTTATACTCAATTACTTGGCTTTCCTTATGGCTATGTAGTTTATGATAAGTTAAATAGGCCTGAACAGATTAGATTCAATAGTGATACAAGCTCTAAAAAAGTATTTAAGTATGTTGGAACAAGCAATAAAATTAGTTCAGTTGAATTGTATGCCTATTCAATAGACAGTCTAAAGCAAAATAGGTTGTCTTACTATTACAAACTTAATTTTACCTATGTTGGAGATATCATAACGAATGCAAATTATGAGTTTTTGAATTTGTCAAAAGATATTGCACTAACCAAGGGCACTTTTGAATACAAGTATTTAAACAAATACACCGATAGTAGAGTGTTGACTATGCAAAAACTATTGTCTCCAATCATTTTTGATTCTAATCCAATTAAGGAAATTTCGCAATACAGTATTTATCCTGTTTCTTCTGTCAAAGATTCACAGAATAAATTCAGTTCAACTTTTGCTTATGAATTTGACTCAAATGGTAAAATCACCAAAGAAATAATTAGAGAAAATTTTTACATAGTATCTGAAACAACTTATTCCTACACGTGTAGATAAAAAATTAAGCTCAATTTACCCCTCTCTTAAAACAAAAAGGCCGAGCATTTGCTCGGCCTGATTTTTAAAAACCATTGGGTTTATTCATTTTCGTTTGATTTGAAAACTTCACCACCATTGGCTTTTTCTCTAATTAAACCTTCAATTTCATTACAAAGTTCTGGGTTGTCTGAAAGCAATTGTTTTACGGCATCTCTACCTTGACCCAATTTTGTTTCATTGTAACTAAACCAAGATCCACTCTTTTTGATAATTTCTAAGTCTACACCTAAGTCGATAATTTCACCAAGTTTTGAAATACCTTCTCCGTAAATGATATCGAATTCAACTGTTCTAAATGGTGGAGCAACTTTGTTTTTTGCTACCTTTACTTTAGTTCGGTTTCCTACTACATCTAATCCATCTTTCAATTGTCCTATTCTTCTAATATCTAAACGAACTGAAGCATAGAATTTCAATGCATTTCCGCCAGTTGTAGTTTCAGGACTTCCAAACATAACACCTATTTTATCTCTAAGCTGGTTAATAAAGATACAGATACATCCAGTTTTGTTAATTGTTCCGGTGAGCTTTCTTAGCGCTTGTGACATTAAGCGAGCCTGCAATCCCATTTTACTTTCACCCATGTCACCTTCTAATTCTGCCTTCGGAACCAAAGCTGCAACAGAGTCAATCACTATTATATCGATTGCCCCTGAGCGGATTAATGCATCAGCTATTTCTAGCGCTTGCTCACCATCATCAGGTTGTGATATAATTAAGTTTTCTACATCTATTCCAAGTTTTTCAGCATAGTTTCGATCAAAAGCATGTTCAGCGTCAATAAATGCGGCAATACCACCCTTTTTTTGAGCTTCAGCAATTGCATGCATAGACAATGTTGTTTTACCTGATGACTCCGGACCGTAAATTTCAATGATTCTTCCTGTTGGAAATCCGCCTATTCCCAATGCAATATCCAAGGACAAAGACCCAGTTGACAATGATTCCACATTGTCAATTTTTTGGTCACCCATTTTCATTACTGTTCCTTTACCATAAGCTTTGTCAAGCTTATCCATAGTAAGCTGCAGTGCTTTTAATTTTTCTTTTACGTCGGTGCTCATTTCTTTCTTTTTATGTCTTACCAAAAATACATGCAACTTTGAGTTAAAAAGATGCTTGCTGCGTAATAAGTATCCACAAGTTATACCTACTTTTTCAGCAGAATGCCTCTTATTTTCAGCCCAAACTTTATAATTATTTATGAAAGTTTAAGTTTCATTTGTCAGTAAATCAGATTGGTACAATTTACCCTTCTTCTTTTTTAGGACCACCAACAAGTAACATTTCTTGTACGAGGATTTCCGAGACATATTTTTTAACACCATTTTTATCAGTGTAACTTCTGTTAGCAATTTTACCTTGGATCACTACTTCTTTGCCTTTTGATAGGAATTTTTCTACAATTTCAGCAGTTTTTCCCCAAGCTACCATATTGTGCCACATTGTTTCTGTTTGTTTTTCGCCATTGGGATCATAAAATACTTCTGTTGTAGCGATGTCAAAATTTGCAACTTTCTTACCAGAAGTAGTTGTCTTGATTTCAGGGCTTGCACCAACATATCCAATGAGGTGCACATTGTTTCTTAATGAATTCATAGTATAAAAATTAGGCAACAAAGGTCAGTTTTATAACCTAGAGGATTCGTTTGTTATCCGTTTGTAAACGTTTAATTTCGTTTGGTAGATGCAACGCAAAGAATTCATTAAATTATCCTCTTCCTTGTCTTTTTATACTGCCATGCAAAAAATAGAAGCTTTCGGTCAAGATATGACTGATTTAAGAAGTACTCCCAAAATGCCAGTTGTTTTTATAGGACATGGCAATCCAATGAATGCTATCCTTGACAACACATTCAGTAGAACATGGAAAACACTTGGAAAAGAATTACCGCATCCCAAAGCCATCTTGTGTATTTCTGCTCATTGGCTAACACGAGGAAGTTTTGTTACTACCAATGCACATCCAAAAACCATTCATGATTTTGGTGGTTTTCCCGATGATTTGTTTCGTCAACAATACCCGGCTCAAGGTGCTGTAAATTTTGCCAATGATACAATTAAAGCCATTAAAGAACCTCAAATTCATGGAACAGAGGAATGGGGTTTAGACCATGGTACATGGTCTGTACTAAAACCAATGTATCCAATGGCTGATATACCCGTTTTTCAATTAAGTATAGATTATTATCAACCCTTACAATACCATTTTGATTTAGGGCAACAATTACAATTTTTAAGAACCAAGGGTGTACTAATTATAGCAAGTGGAAATGTTGTACACAATTTGCAAAAAGTAAAATGGGAAGGTGGTGACTATGATTGGGCCCATACTTTTGACGAATTTGTTAAAAATAGTATTGATGCACATCAATACAACGAACTTATCAATTATCAAAAACTAGGTAGCATTGCAAGTTTAGCCCATCCGAGTAACGATCATTACATACCATTGTTGTATGCTATAGGTTTGAGTGACAAAAACGATAAACACCAATTTTTCAATAACCAATTTGATTTGGCTTCTGTGTCTATGAAGTCTGTTATCTTTAGTCCAGATTTATATGAATTATAATTGAATTGAAATGCCCAATTTGAAATTTCTACCAGGTGCACTAATTCCACTACTAAAAGTTCTGTAATTTTTATCTAAACAATTTTCAATTCCACCGGTAAGTTGAATTTTCTTTTTCTTGTCTGGAAACCAATTCAGTTGAGTGTTAAGAGTATACCAACCTGGCAGTCCATTGGGGGTTGCATATTGGAAATTATCTTCACCGTTTAAATAGTAATCTGCTACATTTTTAGAGCCATTAAAAATACTCCAAATACCAATGTTCCATTTTTTGTGCATGAAGTTTAATCCCATTCTTCCATACGTAGGAGGAATATGATCTAAGGGCATGGTACTATCTGCATTCAACCTTCCGTATGTTGTATTGATACTTGCATCAATTATTAGTTGTTGCATTGGTTGATACGAAAGTTCAATTGACAACCCTTTAATTGTAGCGAATTGCTTGTTCTGTTGTGCAAAAGTTCGAGTGAGCTTATCATCATAAACTAAACTATCTAATAGGTTTACTTGAAAGGGTGAAACAACAATGACATCAAATAAATAGGTGTAAAAAAATTGTGCGCTTACATTGCATCCTTTAAATGGTTTATAGGCAATTCCAATTTCGTTTGTCCAAGCAATTTCTGGCTTTAGATTTGGGTTTGGTAGAATCAATTGTTTTCCTGATTGGCTGTCAAAAATTTTACTCAAATCGTCCATATTTGGTGCACGAAATCCATTCCCTGATTGAGCTGTAAATTTCCATTTTTTTAATGGCATCCATACCAATCCTATATTGCCACATATGCCCCAATATTGCTGGTTAAATTGATCAGGTAAAAAGGAATAAAAATTTTTGTTTTTAAAACGGGCTTGTAACTGATTTAACGTCAATCGTATTCCTTGGTTCAAAATCAAATGATTTGAAATTTCTGTGCTATGACTCATGTAAATGCCTGCCATAAAAAGTTGTGAACCATTGTCTGGGTAGCGAGTACTTATTGGAGTTTGAATACCATTGCTAATATTTCTAGCAAATGCTTTGGATTGAATATCGTTCCATTGAAAATCTATTCCATACCTCAACTCATGTTTATTGATTTGTTTGTATAAATCTAATGTTGAACTAATAACTTGTACATTTTCTATACGGTTGTTTTCATTTAGTTTTCCAAAATTTCTATTGATTCTACTCTCTTCAATCCATTGGTATGCGGTGTTCCATTTCCAATGATCTACAAATAAATGTTTGGTATTATGCTCTATCTGATAATTTACCAGCATTCTTATTTCTGGCCCATAATGCCAATTGGCAAATACAGGCGTATCGTTTTTAAATTCTGACAATCGGTCGTATCTCGGTACATTCCCAGTTCTACTCAATTGGAAATTTAATAAATGTTTTTTTGCTTTGTTTTTTTGAAATACAATTGATTGAAATAAATCTAACTGACTATAAGCAGATCCAACTTGTAAATTTGGATTGGCGTTTTGAATGAGTATATCTTTACCATTTAGTTGACTTTGGTATATTTTTCTTAATCCCAGATTACCTATTTCTTTTGTTCTATTAGCTCCTTGTAGTAAATCATCAAATTCATTGTAAGTGATGCCTGTTAAGAAACCTATTTTTTTGAAACCCTTTTGAAAATCTAAATGAAAAGTATTGCCATTGTTGATGCTGTTATACCTGTAAACGGCTTCCCCTTTAAATGCTTTATTGAAGACAGGTTTTTTAGTCATTAAATGAATCACCCCGCCCAAAGCATCAGATCCGTACATTACGCTTGATGGTCCATATACTATTTCAATCCGCTCTAGCATAAATGGGTCAATACGTAATATATTTTGTAAATGCCCAGATCTATAAATAGCATTGTTCATTCTAACACCATCTATGACCAATAAAATTTTATTTGCTTCAAATCCTCTCAACACAGGACTACCACCGCCTTGTTGACTTTTTTGTATGAATGCAGTACCAGTATTTTCTAATAAATCAGCGTTGGTGAGTGGTTTAATTTCTTGTATTTTCTTTTGTGATAATATATTAATTTGTTGAGGGATGTCTATTTTTTTTTCCCAAATTCTGTTGGCAGAAACAACCATTTCTTCTAGGGTGTCTCTTTGTTGAGCGTATGTTTGTTGATGTTCAACAACCAAGAAAAAAAAACAAACAATTAATGTGTAAACTTTACGGAAGCAGTTGAATTTGATGTTTGAGTAAACACACATTTTTTTTTGAATTTAATAGATGTCGGTGCTTGGCAAAACAATGATACAAATAGTTGTTTACAAATTGAGGTATAATTTTCGCTATTAACAATAACTGATAAGGCCATTTCAGTTGTTGAATAATTTTAAAAATTGCATCACTTGCTACAAAAATTTCATTATTGGATTCAACTATTACTGAATCTTTTTCTTTTAAATGTGGATTGTTTTTTAATAATTTTTGGTAAGTGATACCCCCAATTTTTGCAAAGTATATTTTCTCACTTTTAGAATTGCCAGCAATGAAAGATACTGCTCTGTTACAGTACATACATGTTGCATCAAAATAAATTACCATTTTAGGTATGTATTTATCTATTTTTTATTGGCAAATTCAGGTTTGAATCGGATAGGAGAGAACCAATAAATCATCATGATACGAGCATATCGGTAGGTGAGTGGTGAGGACAATACCAAAGCAACCACAATAGGAATGACGTAGCCATAAAATCCAGCTGAGGCTCCCCAAATTGCCAATATTAGTCCTCCCATTAGTAGCATCAAACCAACTGTTAAGGCATAACTGACATACATGGCTCCCCAAAAAAAACCAGGTTCAATTTCAAAATGTAAACCACATACAGGACAATCAGCATGCATGTTGGTAAATAGATTGAGCTTATAAAATGAATGTGTAAACATTTTTCCACTTTGACATTGAGGACATTTCCCTTTTACAATAGCCAAAGTTTTTGAAGGTTCATATGCATCACACATAGTTACAAGCTAGGGTTGTTTTTTGTTTTTCTTAAACGGTAATTTCTGTAATAAATGATGCCAAATACTGAGGCAATCAAATAAGGCAATGCCAATAAGTATAAGATACCATTGTTGAGGGTATTTCCAACAGAGGTTCCTCCATTGGTTCTTGCCATTTCAATATTGCTTTTACACATTGCGCATTGCGCAAAAACGGATTCATTGATTAAACAAACCCCAACAATAACTGCTGTTATCAACATCCAATTCTGCTTGAAATACATACTACAAATGTAATTTATTTGGTAAGTGTTTCTGTAACAATTGTTCCCGTTTCAATAGGGTAATATGGGCTGATCATCAAATATACAATTACCCCAGTAATGGTTACATACAACCAAATTGGATAGGCAAAACGAACAATTTTTTTATGTAATGCTACTTGCATTTGTAGACCTCTGTAAAAGCTCATTAAAATCAATGGAAGTACAACTGCAGCTAGTATGATATGTGAAATTAAAATCAACAAGTAAGTCATTCTTAAACTGGGGTTGTTATTTGGAAATTCTGTACTTGCAGCTAACCAATGATACAATACATAAGAAACAAGAAACAAAGATGACAATCCAAAAGCAGTTAAATTGGTTATTTTATGTGCTTGAATATTTTTTTGTTTGATAAAATACAGAGAAAGCATCAATAGAATACTGCATGTGCCGTTTATCCAAGCATTCAATTTAGGCAAAAGGTATGTCCATGATGGCAATACATCAGGCTTTGGTAATACCTGTTGGTTCAAAACAATGACTGCAATCAATACAACAATACTGATGCTAATAGCAATTCTAAAGATGAGTTTATCTTGCTGAGCCTGGTGCGTGGTATTCATATAGTAATAATTTAATGTCTCCTTCTAGACGTTTAATTTCAGCATCGCTCTCACTGTCATATACGCCCCTAATTCTGTTTGATTTGTCTACCAATATAAACTGCTGACTATGATCAATTGTTTTGCTCTCTTTAGATATGGGTAATAATAGTCCTTTACCTAAATTCACCACAGCATCGTTGCTTCCGGTTAAGAAATGCCAAATTTTTGAATCAGCATTGTATTGTTTTGCATATGCTTCTAAAACAGGTACACTGTCATTGGATGGGTCTACAGTGATTGATACAAAATGCACCTCTGTGAATTCTTTGTATTTGTCATAAACTGTTTGTAAACGCCTATTCATTTTTGGGCAAACTTCTTTGCAGGATGCAAAGAAGAAATTGTAGATCCCGATACCGTTATTTAAATTCTTATGTGAAAATACATTTCCTGTTTGGTCTATCATTTGAAAGTCTGGAACAGAATAATAGGTAGTATCGGTTGTTTGAACACCATCTGGCGGTATGCGTTCTCCTAAAATGGGTAATCTTTCAAAATGCTGAGTTCCAGCATTGAATACATAAAAAAAGACAACCGGAATAACGAGTATTCCGGTTGCCAACCAAAAACCTTTTCTTTTCATACTTTTTACCATCTCAAATGAAATGTAAAATCTCCTTCTATTAACATCAAAGCAATAAAGAAGACCACAAAAATCATTGGAAGAATAATCATGTACATCAATACTTTTCTTTCAAATTTCATGTGCATGAAAATACCAACAATATACCATGCTTTAACCACTCCTAATACAATGAACAACGCGTTTTTAAGCATTGAATGTGTACTTAACAAAGCAAAATACAATGCAATGTCTACAATGGTTAGTCCCAATAAAATCCAGAAAGTGTTCCAGATTTTACTTTTCATATCTGCTGGAGTTTCAGTGTGTTCTAAATGTTCTGTGTGATCCATGTGTTCCATTATCTTAATAATTTTAATGCTTACTAAATCAAATTAAATAGAAAAAAGTAAATACAAATACCCAAACTAGGTCTACAAAGTGCCAGTACAAGCCAACCTTTTCAACCATTTCGTAATGACCTCTTTTTTCATAAGTTCCATTCAATACATTCAAGTAGATAATTACATTCAAAACAACTCCTGAGAATACGTGAAACCCATGAAAACCAGTTACAATGAAAAACAATGCAGCAAACGATCTAGGGCCAAATGGATTGCCATACAACCTTGCTCCTTCATGGATAAAAGTTGTCCATTCCCATGCTTGACATCCTAAAAATGCAGCTCCTCCAATAATTGTCAGTAACATATAATTTGCTACTTCCTTTTTCTGCATTCTGTGTCCGGCTTCTACAGCTAATACCATTGTAACCGAACTAAAAATGAGGATAAAGGTCATCAAACTCACAAAAAATAACGGTAAGTGAATGCCGTGAATGAATGGGAAATGATTGAACACTAATTCAGGAGCAGGCCAATGGTCTTGTACAAACAAACCAGCCTTGTTCATTGCTTCAGTGAAATTTTCAGCTACATGAGATAGCGGTTTTACAATTGTATTTTCAATTGGACTAGGGAAGCTATACCTGATAAATCCATACGCAATAAGCAAAGACGAAAAAGTAAATGCATCTGAAAGAAGGAAAATCCACATCATTAATTTTCCATAACTCACGCTGAAAGGAGATTTGCCTCCACCCCAAGCTGTTTTCTTGTCGGTACTTAAGTTAGTTGTGTTAGCCATGTTTGAATCGATTGCTGTTATAGGGTTGTTATTTTATTTGTTATCTGTTTAAGTATAAGAAAAAATACAAGTATACCCAAAGTATACCTATGAAATGCCAGTAGGTGTTACACATGCTATGGTATACATTGATACCATTAATTTTATTTTTTGATAGTGATTGAAAACTGACAATGGTTAGAAATACAATTCCACCAATCACATGCGCTAAATGCACACCTGTAATGACGTATACAAATGAATTGGAGGGATTAGAAAAAGCAAAATAAACATTGTCTGCTATCAGTTGCTTCCATCCCAAATATTGTAACAAGCAGAAAAAGATTCCTAAACCGAGTGTTATCCATAAACTCAAACTTGCTTTTGAATAATTTGTTTTTTTAGCAAATACGGTAGACAGTTGCATGCTAACTGATGAAAGTACAATTACCATTGTTGAATAAATGAAATTCGATGGTAAATTAAACAATTCCCAGTTTCCTTCTCCTCTTCTAACAATGTAAGCACTTGTAAATCCTGCAAACAACATAACGCTCGCCACAATAATTAACCACAAAACAAATTTTCTTGGGTTGATGACAAAGTCTGTCTCAGATGCATTTTGGATGGTATTCATATTCATCTTAGATTTTATCAATTAAGTATGCAAGTTGAACAATAGGTAGGTATATGAAAGAGGCAAACATTAGTTTTTTTGCTTCTTTCATTTCACAGGTTTTATAAAGTTTAAAGGCGAAATAGCTCAACATTAAACCGCCTAATATGCCTACAATTCCTGCTATTGGTCCAGAAATTCCCAATTGAACTGGAATAAATCCGAATGGAATCAATACCAAACTGAAAGCGAGGGTTTGTAAAGCTGTAATCTTGTCTCTGCCTGAATGAGAAGGCAACATTTTAAAACCAGCTCTTTTGTAGTCATCATCCAAAATCCAAGCAATACTCCAGAAATGAGGAAACTGCCAAAAAAATTGAATGCCAAATAAGGCCAATCCGGCAGTATCTATTTTCCCAGTAAATGCTACCCAACCTAAAAGGGTAGGGAGTGCCCCAGGAAATGCTCCTACAAATACAGAAATGGGTGTAATTCGTTTTAATGGCGTGTAAATAAATGCGTATGAAAGTAAAGCAGCCAATGCTAAAATTCCTGCCAATTGATTCAAGAAAAGTGCAATCAATGCAATTCCAATGATTCCAATAATACTGCTAAATAAAGCTGCCTCAAATACAGACATTCTATTAGTAGCTACAGGCCTATTTGCGGTTCTTAGCATCAACTTGTCATAATCTTTTTCTATGACTTGATTGATACCATTTGCTGCACCTGTTACCATAAATCCACCAATTGATAACATACTGATTTCTGTCCAATTGATGCCGCCATGGCTGGCTGTGAAATAGGTCACAACTGAAGAAAAAACCACCAAAGAGCTAAGTCTTAACTTAACCAATTGTCCGTAATCTTGGAATTTGCTATTGAGCAAGTTCAAGGTACCGATTTGTTTTTCTGTTGTTATCATTTTTTTATTTACGCGTTGTGCGTTTCAATTTCAGTTTTTGTAAATACTAAGATTGCAATAAACAATTGCAGTCCTATGGTTAAGCTCCCTAATGTTAAGTGAATACTCTGCAATTGTCCGGGAAATCCTAAATTACTCAGAATTGCACCCGTAAATGCTTGTAAACTCATTAACAACAATAAGGCTAAACCTGATTTGTATATGAGTTGGTGGCGATAGAAAAGCTTTTTGTACTGTAAAAAGAGATAGAAACTCACAACCAAATTCAAACTACTTAAACTCCTGTGAAAGTAAAACACAGCTGAGGCATGATCAATCCAACGGTTGCGGTTATCAATCATCTTGGCAATTTGGTCTACCCATTCACGAACTTGAGTTCCGCTGATAGTTTGAACCAATCCAATTAAAAGGCTAAGCAACAAGAATTTGTGTAAATGCTTGTTTACTTGTTTTTGCTGTATTTTAAAAGATTGACTACGTGTAATGGTATATATGAGCAGTCCAACAATGATGAGTGCAATGACCATGTGTATGGTAATCATCCATGTTGCCAAATCAGTTGCTACTACTTTTGAACCAATCCAACCTTGAAAACCAACAAGCAAAAATGCTAAAAAACTCAACCAAAAGATTTTTGGGTCTGATTTTCTGTAAGGAAGTGCAAATACGACTGTCAATAAAATCAAGAAGCCAATCACAACTCCAATCAAACGATTGATGTATTCAGTCCAGGTTTTAAAAGCGTCAAAAGGTGCAATTGATTTCCCTGCAACAGCATAAAGCTCTTGGTAGTTTTCAGGTAATTCAGTTACTTGAGTAGGAGGTATCCATTTCCCAAAACATTTTGGCCAATCAGGACAACCCATTCCACTACCAGTACTTCTTACTAGTCCACCAACAAATATGAGAAAGAACAAGGCGAAAATGGTTGCAATTCCAAATCGTCTGAATCGAATGATATAGCTAGGTTCTGTATTTAACATCCGCTATGCAACTTCATTCAATTAATGGCTTGCTGAATTTTCTGTCTTAACAGGTTCAGGCAATCCAGTAGCTTCTTCTAATGGATCAACTTGACCTTTATCTGGTACATTCTGAGGAATAAAATCTTCGTTGTGTCCAGGTTTGCTGTAATCATAAGCCCAACGGTATACATGTGGAATTTCTCCTGGCCAGTTGCCATGTAAATGTTCTACTGGGGCAGTCCATTCCAATGTGTTCGAATTCCAAGGGTTTTGAGGAGCTCTTTTACCTTTCAATGCAGAATAGAAGAAATTTACCAAGAATATCACTTGAGCCAAACCTCCTAACAATGCAGCAATGGTAATGAATTGGTTCATATCAATGAAAACATTGAATTGGTCATACGCAGTATTAGCATAGTATCTTCTTGGTACACCAGCTAATCCCATGAAGTGCATTGGGAAGAATACACAATAGGCAGAAACCAAGGTTAACCAGAAGTGAATTTGACCAGCTGTTTCGTTCATCATACGGCCAAACATTCTTGGGAACCAGTGGTAAATACCACTCATCATTCCAAAAATAGCGGCACTACCCATTACCAAATGGAAATGCGCAACTACAAAATAAGTATCATGTAAGTTGATATCTAATGCGGCATTACCAAGGTAAATACCCGTTAAACCTCCAGATATGAACAAAGAAACCAATCCAATTGCAAACATCATTGCTGGCGTCAATTGTAAATTTCCTTGCCAAAGTGTAGCTAAATAGTTGAAGGTTTTAACTGCAGATGGAACTGCAATGATCAATGTGCCTAACATAAACACTGAACCTAAGAAAGGATTCATTCCTGTTAAGAACATGTGGTGACCCCAAACAATAAAGCTCAATACTCCAATGGCTAAAATTGAACCAATCATGGCTCTGTATCCGAAAATAGGTTTACGAGAATTGGTAGCAATGACTTCAGATGTAATACCCAAAGCAGGTAACAAAATGATGTATACCTCAGGGTGACCTAAGAACCAGAACAAGTGTTGGAACAATATTGGTGAACCACCAGTTCTTTCAATTCCGCCAGCAAATTCTGCAACAATTTCAGACAAATAGAACGAAGTACCAAAACTTCTATCGAATACCAATAACAATGAACCACCTAACAAAACTGGGAAAGATAACAACCCTAGAACTGCAGTTACTAAAAAAGCCCAAATAGTCAATGGCAAACGGGTCATTTTCATACCCTTGGTTCGCATGTTTAAAATGGTAGCAATGTAATTGATACCTCCCAATAATGAAGAGGCAATGAACAAAATCATTGATACCAACCACAATGTCATACCAGTGCCCGAACCTGGAATGGCTTTAGGCAAAGCAGAAAGTGGAGGGTATACTGTCCATCCAGCAGAAGCAGGACCACCGTCAACAAATAAAGAAAACACCAAAACTGCTGATGAAAGGAAGAAGAACCAGTAAGACAACATGTTCATAAAAGGAGATGCCATGTCTCGGGCTCCAACCTGTAATGGAATGAGTAAGTTACTAAATGTTCCACTCAAGCCAGCTGTTAGTACAAAAAACACCATGATGGTACCATGAATGGTAATCAAGGCCAAATAAAAGTTTGGATCCAATTTCCCATCTTTACCCCAATGTCCAAGAATTCCCTCTAAGAAGCTGAACTTCATGTCAGGATAGGCCAATTGTAACCTGAATATCATAGACATTAACATACCCAATGTTCCCATGATGATACCCGTAATCAAAAATTGACGGGAAATCATTTTGTGGTCCATGCTAAAGATGTACTTTGAAATGAAAGTCTCTTTGTGGTGACCGTGATCTTCGTGATGATTGTTCATATTGTGATCGCTCATATACCTATTGTTTTCTTTTCTGATTAATTTATTTAGATGCAATTGAATTGTTTACAGGTTGGTTTGTGATTGTTTTTTGACTAGCTAACCATTTTTCGTATGCTTCTTTGGTATCAACCACCACAACCATTTTCATTCTGTAATGTGCACTTCCACATATTTTGTTACAAAGCAAAACATAATCAAATTCTGGTTTGCCCAATTTGTTTCTCATATCTGCAGTGGTAACTGTAGGTGTGAAAGAGAATTTAGTTGGTAATCCGGGTACAACGTTCATTTGTGCGCGGAAATGAGGGAAATATGCACTATGAATGACATCTTTTGCTCTGAAGTTGAAATTGACAGGTTTGCCTACTTCTAAATGCAATTCTTTTACAACAACATCATCTTTTGATTTTTCATCTGTGGTATCAACACCTAACGCATTCACTTTACCAATTTCTCTGAAGTTGTGTGCACCTAATTTGTTGTCAGCACCAGCCAAACGGGCATCCCAAGCAAATTGGTATCCGAATACTTCTATTTCTCTTGCATTCTCATCTTTGTTGTACATGATATTGTTCCATGTCATTAAACCTCTGATCACTAAAACAGTTAAAACAACTGCAGGTACGATGGTCCAAATGAATTCTAATTTATGGTTATCTGGGAAATACATGGCTTTTCTTTTACCATCGTTTTTGTATTTGTAAGCATACCA
Organism: Bacteroidota bacterium; assembly: GCA_027491355.1. Lineage (GTDB taxonomy): Bacteria > Bacteroidota > Bacteroidia > UKL13-3 > UKL13-3 > CAISCU01. The sequence goes on along the minus strand of JAIXWI010000036.1, from coordinate 25,274 downwards.
AAACAACAGGATTTGAGTGATAACAAATACAACACCAGTTAAGCCAAGTGTAATCATGAACATATTATCGTATTCTTCTCCATGTGCTGATGCAGCACCCATTGAGAAAACGGTAAGCTTTCCATGAACATAGAATTCCCAGAAGGTTGCTATCAATCCAATTACCATGAATGCCATTACTAACATGCCGTTGGTTTTGGTCCAATTGATAACTGGTTTTCCTTGAATTTCTCCAATCTTATTTAAGATGCCAAAAATTCTGGCAATAATGGCAATCAAGAGCGATGCAATAATTACCAATAACCAATTAATGGGTGTTTTGTAATCATTAATGTTACTATCTGTATTGGTATTTGAACCAGCTACAGTTGCTGTTGCAGCTTGAGCAGCAGGCGCTTCACTTTCAGCTTTGATGTATGCAATGATTGATTTGATTTGTACATCTGATAAATTTTCGAATGATGTCATGACGCTTTCGTTGTTTTCTTTGTACAACTGAACAGCGGTGGCATCTCCTGATTTTACCATTGCTTGGGAATTTTTTATCCATTTAATCAACCAAGATTCTTCTCTGCGTTTGTGAACATCTTTCAATGCTGGACCAACAATTTTATCGTTGATAGCATGACAAGCGGTACAATTTGCGTTGAAAAGGGTTTTTCCTTCATCAGCACTTTGGGCTTTTGTAGAAAAACCAAAAGAGATTAAAATGGATAAAAAGAAAAGACTTTTAGTTAATGATTTGAAAATCTTCATTTTGCTTACTTTTTGTGAGGTTCCTGTTTGGTTTATTTTGCGTTGCAATATATGAAAGTAATCTTTTTGTTTAAGATTATTTGCTAAAAAAGAATTCAATAAACACTGTTGAAATCTGCATTATTTGTTTATCTTATTGATTTTAAGTGGAATTGGAGTTTTGTAAATTCTAGCGGAGTCCAGTTGACCTGTAGTTTTCTTAGGCATTTTATCAGTGGTTTCTTTTGAATCTTTGGCTTTGTTTGCTAAAACAGTGGAGTCTTTCAATGCATTTTTACCTGTACTTATTTTTAAAGATTCAGTTGTTTTGAGCAAGCTGTTATCTGAAGCTAAACCTGAATTGTATATACGTGTTCCATAATTAGCTTCGCTTTTCAAAGTTGTTGCAGCTGCAAAGTATTTACCATTGGCATTGAAACTAAGGTCATTGATGATCAGATTTTGTTCTTCAACACTGCGTAGTAAATTTCCTGTTTCAGTTTCCCAAATTTTTAAAGAGCCATCATTGCAACCAGTGATGCAATACTTTGAATCGTCACTAAATGCAACGGCTGTAATTTTCCAACATCCAACGGATAAAACTTTAAAAGGTTTGAAGGTTTTTAAATCCCAGATGATAGCTGTTTTGTCGTTTGATCCACTGATTAAATATTTGTAATTTCTACTGATGGCAATAGCGTTTACATGGTCTTTGTGACCATCTAATTTTTTAAACACTTGACCATTGCTCAAATTAAGCAATTTGATTGTGGGTTCTGCACCGGCTACAAACAAACTACTGGTGTTTGTGTATGTTGCAAATGCAGAAACAGCAACAGTGTTTGGTATGGTTTTGATTGTTTTTTTATTCAATAAGTCCCAGATAATTATTTTACCTTCTTCGCATCCACTGAAAAGAAAACGACCCGTTCTGTCAAATTGTAAAGCAGTAATATTTGCGTTGTGTTTATTTTTGGGATCTTCAGGTATTTTGTAAGCATTGTATGAGGAATCCCAAATGTTTACTTGAAAATCTTTTCCGCCTGTTGCAATGAAACTACCCGAAGGGGTGAAGCTCATACACGTTAATGGAGCAGCATGTGCAACAAATGTTTTAACCAATTTAAATGGACTGTCTGCTTTGTAGACCATTATTTTTTGGTCCCAGGTGCCAGTTACCAAATGTTTGTTTTTCCCAGGTACGAATTGTGCAAAACTAACATCATTGGTTTGTTCACTTAAAATGGCGCTAGGTTTTTTAATCAATTCTTGAGCTTGTAAACCCAAGCTTAGGAATAAAAATAGGTTAAAAATTAACTTCATACTGCAAACATACTACTGCACGATTAAAAACATACAGTAGATTGTAAAATTTATGTTTTGAATCAGCAAATTTTACATGAAATGGTAGGCCTAGAGAAAAAATTTCAGCAAGACAATGGCAAAGCCATACAAGAAAGTAGCTAAAATGATTCCTTTGGCAATTTTAAACCGTTCAAAATGGATGGATAAATAGAAGATACCTAAGTTGATCACACAGCACAAACTTAGCAAGGGAGATAGCAATTTTTCTTTGATTGAAAGCTGAAAAAAATCGCTTAATTCATGGGTGTTGAAATTGAAAGCATAAAAGCCAAAAATACCTATGGATGGTGCAAGAAGCCCAGCCATGAAACCAAAAACAAGTAAGTCTTTTATTTTCATTTTAGAATTTCCATTGATTGAGGTAAGCAATTGCATTGTGTGCTGTTAAATCGAATTGAACAGGCACAATGGAAGCATAGTTGTTTGCTAGAGCCCATTCATCTGTATCTTCACCAGCATCAAAGTTTTTGAATTTACCTGTTAACCAGTAATAACTTCTGCCATTTGGGTCTGTTCTATGGTCAAAATTTTCTTCCCATTTTGCCAATGCCTGACGACCAATTTTTATGCCTTTGAAGTTTGAATGCTCAACTTTAGGAACATTCACATTCAATAAAACCCCTTTCGGCAATCCATTTGTAATGACATTGCTGGCAACTTGGTATGCTACTTCTGCCGCCAAAGCAAAATCAGCGTGGTAGTCAAAATCACATAAGCTAAATCCTGCAGCAGGTATGCCTTCAATAGCAGCTTCAACTGCTGCACTCATGGTGCCAGAATAAATGACATTGATAGAACTGTTAGAGCCATGATTGATACCTGAAAAAACAAAGTCTGGTTTACGGTGTAACACTTTATCAACAGCAATTTTAACACAATCGGCAGGGGTGCCGCTACATTGATAAGATTTGATTTCTCCAAAGTGTTCTGTAGCACTTAATCTCAAAGGTTTTGAAATGGTTACTGCATGCCCCATTCCACTCTGCGGACCGTCAGGTGCAACAACTACAATTTCACCCAATCTTTTTAATGAATGAACCAATGCATGCATACCAGGTGCTGTAATGCCATCATCATTGGTAATAAGAATCAATGGTTTGTTTTCCATGGTCTACAAATGTAATACAAATTATATATGTTACCTGTTTAATAAAATCTTCAACAAATCGGCTTCATAACTGTTGTTTGCATGTTCAATGATTCTGCCTATTTCTTTTCCTTGTTTGTAAAATATAAAACAAGGAATGGCTTTTACATGCATAGTTTTAGCTTGAAAATACAGGTTTGATTTTGCTCGGTTTACTAACTGAATATTAACCAAGCTATCATTGGTGTTTATTTTTTGGAGTAAGCGCATCATTTTAGGTAATTCTGTTTGGGTATCTCCACACCAAGTTCCAGCCACAATTAAAACTCCTAAGCTGTCTGAAAGTGGTTTGATGAGCTGAACCAAGCTATCATTTGGGTGGTAAGCCCTTATACCATAGTAATACCAAGGGAAAATTTTGGCATTGTCTAATTGACTTGACGATGTGTATCCTAATAATACCTTTTCTTTTTTTGATTTTTCCCAATAAACAGATTTTGTTGAATAGCAGGCAGTAATTAGCAAAAGGGCTGTTACAATGAACGAAAAAAAGCTGTAATTGTTATTCATAATTGGCATTCCAATCAACAAATATTAAAATTCTAATGCAATTCTTTACTTTTGGAATAGTATTTGTAAAACAAGCATTAATCAATAATTTAACCAATCATGAAACATTCAATTTTACTGACGGCCATTTCTTTTACCTTGGTCTTTTCAAATTGTAACCAAACCAGGCAAGTTCAACGTGTTGACCCTAATCAAGTAATTGATTTGAGCGGAAGATGGAATGATGTAGATGCCAAATTGGTAGCAGCAGAAATGACCAAAGATGTATTGAGCAGACCTTGGAGAAGCATATATGAGGCAAAATTCAATAAAAAACCTACCGTTATAGTTGGTCAAATTAAAAACAAAACTTCAGAGCATATTGATGCAACTAATTTTATTAAAAATATTGAAAGAGAGTTCATCAATACTGGAACTGTTAGTGTGGTTCAAAGTGGAGATGCAAGAGTAGAAGTTAGAAATGAACGAAACGATCAACAAACTTTTGCCAGCGAAGAAACACGAAAGAAATGGGCCAAGGAAAAAGGTGCTGATTTTATGCTTAATGGTGTTATGACTTCAGTAATTGATGAATATAAAAAAGAGAAAGTGGTGTCATACCAAATCAATTTAGAGTTGACTGATTTAGAAACCAACGAGAAAGTTTGGTTGGGTGAGAAACAAATCAAAAAATTTGTGAAGAATTAAGTTTTGATGTTCAAGGGCAAATTGTTTATTGGATTTTGCTCAGCAATTTTAATGTTGAGCCTTGTTTCTTGCATGAGTTATTACCAACAAAATGATGCACTGATGCAGGCTGTTTATCAACAGAATTACAGCAAAGCGCTTGATTTGATGGGTGAAAAATCAAAAATGGCTACTGTTAAAAGAAACAGGTTGTTGTATTATTTAAACAAAGGCAGTGTGTATACACTGAACAATCAACCAGATTCAAGTTTGCTGTATTTAAGAAAGGCTGATTATTTTATAGAAGACTTTTCTAAGAACAGTGCAGAGTATCTTGAAACCATGGTAACCAATAAATCTTACAGCACTTATGAAGGTGAAGATTTTGAAAAAGTGTTGTTGCACTATTATGCGGCCATGAATTACCTTCAGTTAAATAGTTTAGATGAAGCTTTGATTGAAGCTAAACGCATGTTACTCAAAATGCAAAAAAATACAGACAAGTACCAGTCAAAAAACAAATACAAAAGAGATGCCTTTGCCCATAATTTATTAGGGATTATTTATGATGCTCAAGGTGCTTTCAACGATGCCTTTATTGCTTACCGCAATGCTTTGGAAATTTATGAATCAGATTACAAACAGTTTTTTGGAACCTCCACACCACTTCAACTAAAAAAAGACATTTTGAGAACGGCCTATTTGAGTGGATTCAAAGAAGAGTATGAGAAATACCTAGAAGAATTTAAACTTCAAACAACTCCAGAAAAATATTCGACTCAAAAGCAGGTTTTGGTATTTTGGAACAATGGCTTGTGTCCGATTAAAGACAATTCGAGTATCAATTTTTTAATCGTACCTCAACAAAATGGTGCTTATCAAATTGTAAATACAGACTTAGGTATTTCAGTTCCGTATTACACATCCGACAAAAAAACCAACGCTGATTTATTGGACATGCGTTTCATAAGAATAGTAATTCCTAAATATGTTTCCAGAAACCTAAAGTATTCCAATGCGTGGATTGCAGGCAAAAACAATAATTTGTTCCACTTTGAAATGGCTGAGAACATCGATGCCATTGCCTTTAAGTCATTATCTGACCGTATAATCAAGGAGCTGGCTGAATCATTACTTAGAACATTTTTGAAACAATTGGCTGTTTACCAAGCCGAGAAAAATAAAAAAGATGGCTTAGCCTTGGCTGTTAGTTTGTATGGCGCATTCTCTGAGCAAGCTGATACCAGAAATTGGCAATTACTTCCCTCTCAAATACAATATGTGCGTGTTCCATTAGATTCAGCTACAAACAAATTGACGTTTTATGCACAACCCATAGACGGTAAAACACCCACAAATTTAACTTTGACAATTAGTGAAAATGAGCCGTTTAAGTTTGTTCAAACCTTAGACTTTGTAGGATATAAACACTGAGCATGTACAAGGTTTTATTTATTTGTCTTGGAAACATATGTAGGTCTCCGCTGGCTGAAGCATTGTTCATGAAATTGGTAAATGAAAATCAGCTAAACAATCGTTTTGCAGCAGACTCTTGTGGATTGTTAGACTTTCACAAAGGTGATTTGGCAGATCCAAGAACCCGTCAAATAGCAATAAAATATGGGCTTGAAATTGTGCACAGGTCCAGGCCTATAACTGCTAACGATTTTTATAATTTTGACGAACTTTTAGTAATGGATGAAGCTGTTTTTTCAAAAGTAATGGAAATGAAACCGCCTCATTTCGATTCATCCCAAATTAAATTGTTCAGAAATTTTGACCCATACCAGCCAGGCACGGATGTTCCTGACCCTTATTACAAGGACATTGCTGTATTTGAAGAAGTACATTTGATAGTAGAAAGGTGTGCTGCAAACTACCTTAAAGCATTGTTGTAAGCAGTTCAATACCTCCAAAAAACCATGCTTAAAATACCCAATAGCATGAGCAATTTAAAATAAAAACTGAGCCTGGTAAATGCTTTTTTGGTATCTGCTTTTTGAATCAACTTGTAAAGCAACAACAGAGGAAGCAACAGCATTAAAACCACATAAACTTGGTAAGCATGGTTTAATAATTTTGAACTATAAGATACAGTACCAAATAAAAGTAAGTTGTAAAAGCAGAGTAGCATTTCTAATACAATTAATAGTAGTAATATTTTTTTGGTTTTTCTGATGCCCGATACAATTGGTATGGTTCTGCTTTGGTAGGAAACATCGCCCTTTATGTCTTCCATGTCCTTGATGATTTCTCTTATTAACGTCGTTAAAAAAGCAAACATAGCAAACAAATAAATACCATTGGCGTGTAATTCATTTGGTTTAAATACAAATAAAATAATTAAACTAAAAGCACTTAAAAAGCTAACCAATAAATTTCCGGCTAAATATGTTTTCTTTAAAAACTGAGAATAAATCCAAAGTAAAAATGAGCATGCCATTACTGCAACTGCTATTTTTTTACTGATACTTATGCCAATTAAAAATGAAAATGAAGTAAACAATAAATGCATGAACATGGCCCATCTCCTAGAAATGGATTTACCAACAATTACTTGCTCAGGCTTATTGATTAAATCGAGTTTTACATCCATGTAATCGTTGATGATGTATCCACCTGCAGCAACCATTGCAGTGCAAACCAATAGTAGCAAAAAGCTAGTATCTAATAAATGAAAAAGATGTATGTCTGGGTTTAAAAAATAAAAAGTGAATACCTGTGTCAAGGCAATCATGAGGATGTTTTTGTATCGAATCAGCTTCAGGAAATTTACAAGCACACTCATCATAGTTGTTGTTCTTTTTCAGGTTGGTTCAAATCGCTCACACCACCAGAAACGATGAGCTTCATGAAGGCGCTTGAACTGCCATCATAAATGCTGATCTTATTTTTGTGTACCAAGTATAAATTGCCCGAAAAGGCATAGCTATGAGGTAAATAAACAGCTATCAAATCTTTTAAAACCAATTCTTCAAAATCTTCTTGTGTAATAAAGCCAGGCTTATAAACTCCTTCAGCAAGTTCAACAATGACAGGTTTAGAAAATTTATTTTTCTCGCCCACAAAGGCTTCAATCAAATCTTTTACAGCTCCATAAATGGTTTTTACCAGCGGAATTTTATTGAGTACTTCGTCTAACAATTCAAAAATTGGACGTGTAATAAAACTTGATCCAATCATCCCCAAAATGGTAATAACAGCAATGACAATAACAAACCCAAGGCCGGGTGTTTCAAGCACAAATACTTGGTCTATGCTTTCTAGTAAAGAACGCATAATTTTGTAGGTAGCATAGACAGGTAAGGTAATGAGGAGTCCTTTGAGGAAATAATTGAATAATTTTTTAAATTTAATTTGAATCAGTCTTAAAAATGATTTTTTTGACATAGTTTATTGCGTTAGGGTATGCTAAATTAATATTCAATTTCAAGTCCGAGTGATTGAACCAATTCAGTTATGAGTGGTTGTTTATCCGACATGTTTTTGAGTACTTCTGTTTTGCTTATTTTTTTTGTTTGTTGAATCAAATCGGTATTGATGGTATACTCGAATTCAATTTTATTGTTTTTGAGTTGACTTCTAAAAAATGGAATCATATCTAACTTTTCTTCTTCAACTAATTCCTGTTCCAAATTGCTTTTGAGTTCCAATTCAATTTTGAATTGGTTTATTCGGTATTTGGTGTTTTTAAGGAAACTTGCAATTCTGGATTTGGCCGTATTTTCAAGGTGTACGATGTAGTTTGTCCAAACAGAAGCAAATTCTTCAACTGTAAAATTAGAACGTAGTTCTGGCTCATTTTTTTGTAACAAAGGTTGCTCATTTTCTTGAGCAGTTTGTTGTTTCTCTATGAGTTGTTTGCGAAGGTTTTCAATTTGGCTGCCTCTGTTTAAGTTGAAGTTGACCGCATTGTTACCAGAGATTTCTTGTAATTGAACCTGATTTTTTGGAGGTATTGCCGGCGTTTGAGGAGGGGCCTCTATTGCTTTTTCGGCAGTGTTTGTATCAACCACTTGAATTTTTGCTACAAGTGGTTCAGGGTTTAATTCAGGCTTTTTTTTTTATCGTCGGGTTGACCCGAATTGCTCAATTGAATGGCTCTGTTTAAGTTACAAAGCTTCATCAGTGCCAACTCTACATGCAAACGTTGATTTTTACTAAGTCTGAATTGGAAATCTGTTTGGTTCAATAGATTGAGTGCATTCAATAACCAACTAGCGGAGCATGCTTGTGCTTGTTGACCAAATTTTGCAGCTACATTTGGGGCTAATTCCAGCAATTTCAGGGTGTCAGGATGTTTACATACCATTAAGTTTCTGAAATGTTCTGCAAAGCCTTGTAAAAAATGTTGCTCTTCAAAACCATTGTTAATGATTTCATCAAATAGCAATAAACTTGCTGCTAAATCTTCGTTGAGTAGGTAATTGGTTGCTTTGAAATAATAATCGTAATCAAGAATATTGAGGTTTGAAATAACATCTTTGTAGCTGATTTGGTTGCCACTGAAACTGACTATCCTGTCAAAAATGGACAAAGCATCACGCATAGCCCCATCTGCTTTTTTAGCAATGACATGCAGGGCTTCTTCTTCCGCTTCAATTTGTTCGTTTTCACATATTTTTTTGAGCTGTTTAACGGCATCTTCAATTTTAATGCGGTGAAAATCGAAAATCTGACACCTAGATAGTATAGTTGGCAGAATTTTGTGCTTTTCAGTGGTTGCTAAAATGAATTTGGCATAGGGTGGGGGTTCTTCCAATGTTTTAAGAAAAGCATTGAATGCCGCAGCACTGAGCATGTGCACCTCGTCTATGATGTAAATTTTGTATTGTGCACCTTGTGGAGCATATCTCACTTGTTCAACCAAAGCCCTGATATCATCAACTGAATTGTTTGAGGCCGCATCTAATTCATAGATATTAAATGAGGCATTTGAGTTAAATGCCTTGCAGCTGTCACATTGATCGCAGGCTTCAAAATCGGGAGATAACTGGGTACAATTAACAGTTTTGGCCAATAACCTGGCACTGGTAGTTTTGCCCACACCTCTTGGACCACAAAATAAAAATGCATGGGCCAAATGCCTGTTTCTTATTGCATTTTTAAGTGTTTGAACCACATGTTCTTGCCCAATGACAGTATCAAACCGAGAAGGTCTGTACTTTCGGGCACTCACCACAAAATTTTCCATGCTGCTAAACTAAAACAAAAGGTGCAAACCTTTACCACATTTTCTGCACCAAATTTCAACGATAAAATTCAGGTAATTTTGATTCAATGATTTATGGCCCATGTGTTCAATAGGATTTACATTAAATGCTTGAAAGTGAGTTTTTTGTGAAATTGACAATGCCGGTTAGTGCTTGCTCTGGTTGAAATTTTATTTGTTTTGCGCTTTTTTTAGCAAAAAGAATGGGATAATTATTGATTCATAGAAAATTATGCCTATCTTCGTGGCCCTAAAAAATTAATTTTTCCAGTAAATGGCAACTAAAACCAAATCAACTAAAAAAGAGTCGGTTGTCTTAAAAGACTATGAGTCAGTGATTATTTTCACTCCCGTACTCTCCGAAGATCAGTTGAAAGATGTGGTAGCAAAATACCGCAATCTTATCACTGAAAATGGCGGAGAGCTGGTTCATGAGGAAAACTGGGGTTTAACTAAACTTGCTTATCCGATCCAAAAAAAATCGACCGGGTTCTATCATTTATTCGAGTTTAGAGCAGCTTCTGAGTTTATTTCAAAATTTGAACTAGCTTTTCGTCGTGACGAGCGCATTATGCGTTATTTAACAATTTCGCTTGACAAACATGCGTTAATTTACAACACCCGTAAACGCAATGGTGAATTCAACCAAGGCAAGAAGGACCAAAAACAAGAAGGAGTTAAGTAATTATGAAAAAGAAGTCGCAAATTAACCCGGCTATGGTATTCAATACCACTCCGGAAGCTCCACAAAAAAAGAAATTCTGTCGTTTCCGTAAAAACGGAATCAAGTTCATTGATTACAAAGACGCTAATTTCTTGATGAAATTTGTAAACGATCAAGGTAAAGTATTGCCACGTCGTTTAACTGGTACATCATTAAAATACCAACGTAAGGTAACTCAAGCAATCAAACGTGCTAGACACATTGCTATTTTGCCTTTCGAAGGGGATTCATTAAAATAAAGGAGGCCTACACATGAAAGTTATTCTTAAAGAAAACCTCAAAAACCTAGGTCACCAAGGTGATGTAGTAGAAGTTAAAAACGGTTATGCAAACAATTATTTGTTCCCACGTGGTATTGCTACAATGGCAACTCCTGGTAACTTAAAAATGTTAGCTGAAAACAACCGTCAAGGTGCAATGAAACGTGAAAAGTTAAAAGCTGATGCTTTGACTTTATCTGAACAATTGAAAGATGTTTCTATCCAAATTGGTATGAAAGCCGGTGCTAATGGAAAAATATTTGGTTCAATCACGCCATTGCAAATTTCGCAAGCTTTGAAATTAAAAGGCTATGAAATTGACAGACGTAAAATTGAAATCAGCGATGTAAAAACATTGGGAACTTACGAAGCAACTTTAAACTTGCACCGTGATGTAACAGTGAACATCCAAGTTGAAGTAATGGGCGAATAAGCCAATCATTTCAATTCATTATTGATAAAAAAACCGATGTTTTACATCGGTTTTTTTATTGTCTTAAACTCATTTGTTTGGCAATGTACTTTCCAATGATGTCAAATTCAATATTGACAGTTTTACCAATTGCAAGTGAAGCCAAATTGGTATGCTCCCAGGTATAGGGAATGATGGCAACTTTAACAATCAAGCCTTCGCAGCTAACTACTGTTAAACTGATACCATTGATGCAAATGCTTCCTTTTTCTACCACCAACAGGGTTTGGGCAGAAGAAGCCAATTCAAATGACAATTCCCAACTTCCGTTACAATCCTTGATGTTTGTACATTTAGCCAATCCATCTACATGACCTTGTACTATATGTCCGTCAAAACGTCCATTTGCAGCCATGCAGCGTTCTAAATTTACTTTTTCTCCAAGTATCATTGATCCTAGGTTCGTTTTGCGCATTGTTTCTTCAATTGCAGTTACTTGATGCATGCCAGGTTGCAATGCCACAACTGTTAAACAAATGCCGTTGTGTGCAACAGATTGGTCAATTTTTAATGCATCGCTGATGCTTGAGCTGAACCAAAAATGAACATTGCTGCCTTCTTGGTCAATGCTACTTATTGTTGCTGTAGTTTCTATGATTCCTGTAAACACTTTTTTATCGGATTAATTGGATACTGCCTCTGCTTGTTCTTTGTTGATCACCACTTAAATAACTCTCTTCTATTTCACAAATATAATAATACACACCTGCAGGGCAATCAATACCTGATTGCTGGTCTGTGCCATCCCAATTGATAGCCGGATCATTGCTCTCGAAAACCAAATTACCCCAACGGTTAAAAATTTGAGTTTTTACTTGTGATACAAATCTGTATGGAAATGGTTTAAAGGTGCTGTTAATGGAATCATCTTTGGCAGGAGTAAATACATTTGGCAATTGGTAAAATGGACAATTTTCAATGCAAGTAGGATTGATAATATTGCTTTCGTTTCCACTTGAATCGGTTGTAGTTACAGCATAACAGCCATGAATGGCTTTGTTTAAAATGGTCCTATTGTCGGCATATTGTAACTGTGTATTGGGCACTTTTGCCAGTAAAGTCCAATTGTCAACTATTTTTTGCTTCCAGTAAACATTGTAAAAAGCTTGGTCTTGTTCGCAATCAGCGGGATATTTCCATTTCAGCAATACTTGATTGTTGAGTGGTGCATTCGAGTTGCAAGGGGTTTCAATGTTTAAAACTACAGGGCAAGGTTTGACGGTATCTATTGGAATGCCACAATTTTCTTGTGAATAGTTTTCAATCACATTGGGATACAACTGCTTGTTATAATAACCAATTCGTTTGATTTTGTAACAATAGGTTTTGCCGTTTTCTAATTGTAAATCTTTGAAAAATGTTTTTTCAGTGGTGCCAATAGAATCAAATTGTCCATTGATTTTTTTATAGATAACAGTTTGGGTATTGGTCCAGGGAACCGTTTCCTCCCAGCTTAACAAAATGCTTTTATTGGAATTGAACAATTTTAAAAAAACTGAACTGGCTGGTATGCTTTGATTCAAGGGTTTGAATTGTCCTGCTTTAGTGTAATAAAAGGCAACCTTGTAATCGTAAGCGTTTTGAAGGGTATTCTTTAAAGTGTCTGTATAGGTTTCTTTTTTCAAAGCTGCATAAGTTGGGTATATAATAGGATTGCCAATTGCGTTGAAATTGTTTTGATTCTTGTTGGCTACTTCTAATTGTGCTTGGTAGGGAGGAGGGAACTGATCCAGTGTATCAATTTGTTTTGGACTTAGCCATTTTATGGTAATTACCCCATTGGAAGTAGATGTGCTGTCTACTGTAACTTGTGTCAGTATTGGTTTTGTTTGCAATATCAAATCACAAATTTCGATACTACTGTAACTTTCAACAGGCTCACTGAAGATGATAGAACCATTTTCGCTTCTTGGAGGGTACATGGCTGTAATGCGATAACAATAACGAACCAATGGAGAAAGTCCTCTGCCAAAATCATTGTCAAAATAACTGGTATTGTTTAGCCCAGAGGTTGTATCTAATATCTTAAATCCTGTATAATCAGGAACGCCTGTTTCACAAAGTGCATGTTCCCAATAACTAGAATCGATACGTCTGTAAATTTTGTAACCGTATGCCATGCCGCAAGTATCTGGATTCCAATTTAATTGAAATCCATTGCTGTCTTGTTTGATTTGAAAGTTTTTGGGAGCTGGTGCTACTACTTGAATGTTGTAATATCGGATATCACTCAATGGGTCGGAGGGATGGTTGTCAGTAGCCCTAAAAACTGCTTGGTGGGGTCTGAACCTCACAGCATTGCAAGAGGGTTTCCAATTGAATTGTGTACTCAATGGGGATGTTCCTGTATTGGGAATTGGACTAATGCTAGCAGGTTGATTTTTTTGTACAAATGGTCCTCCATAAGTGCTCAAGGTAATAAGCTGACCTGCATCTGGATCTGTTGTTAGGAAAGTTTTTTTGAGCAATTGATTGGCTTCTATACAGGTATCATTGATGGCACTGATTTTAGGTGGAAAATTGAGACAATTGTCATTGATGAAAATTTGCATGTCACGCACAACAAAACCAATTAGTATGCCTTTACGGAATTCCTGAATTTTAATTGCAATATTGTAGGGTCCAGCAACAGTAGGCATGGTCCAGGTAACTTGACCGTTTTTTTGATCGAGTGTAAAGGAGTCGCTGAACAATGGTGTGGTGTAATTTTCAACATCTGTACCTCTGGCTTTTTTGGGGGGAATAAGTGTGAAGCTCAAGCTGTCTCCATCAGGGTCATATGCAGCTGGGTTGTGAGTAAATATGCGGAATTTGCAACCAATATCTATAGGAGGTAAGAGCAGTACTGGACTTTGATTGAAACCAAAGCCTGCAAAAATATTTAGATAAGATTCTACATAAAAAGCAATGTCTACTGAAATTCCATTGTTGATATTACGGATACCAGCAATTCTATTTTGGTCAAAGATGCTGATGAGGTATTTACCTGGACCGGGATAGGTGTGGGTAGTTCTGTATATGTTTTTTTTGATAATATTGTTAGGGTCAGTATTGACAATTTCTCCGTTTCCGTTTGATCTTGCAACAGTACGTATGGTATTGTCTCCTAAATTAATATCTATTTCTGGCCTATCGGCAGCAGTGTTTCTAGGGTCTGTGTAAGTTGTTGCAGTAATTTCATAAGTGGTTAATGCAATTTGTTTGTAGGTGATTTCGCCAGCTCTGTAATGCGTAGCTGAACCTTTCCTGCTGATAAGGATAAAAATTAGGGAGATGCTTACATAGATGAGTTGGCGCACAATAGCTCTGTATGAGTTGCTAATTTAAGTAATATTGTAACAAGCTTGCAATTAAGTTTGTTTTAAACAAAAACGCCTGCACCGAAGGTGCAGGCGTTCCTTTATATTGTTTAGCTTATTTGTTGGTAATTTCAGCTGCTAAAAAATCGCGGTTCATTCTGGCAATATTGGTCAATGAGATTTCTTTAGGGCACTCAGCACTGCATGCACCAGTATTGGTACAAGCGCCAAATCCTTCATTGTCCATTTGTGCAACCATGTCCATTACCCTTTGCTTTCTTTCAGGTTGTCCTTGAGGAAGCAATGCCAATTGAGAAACTTTTGCTGATACAAATAACATTGCTGATGCATTTTTACATGCAGCAACACAAGCACCACAACCAATACAAGCTGCCGCAGCAAACGATTCATCGGCATTTTCTTTGGCGATAGGAATGGCATTTGCATCTTGTGCATTTCCGGTATTGACAGAAATAAATCCACCAGCTGCTATGATTCTATCAAATGCAGAACGGTCTACAACGAGGTCTTTAATAACTTTAAATGGTTTCGCTCTCCATGGTTCTACTACAATGGTTTCACCATTTTTAAATGACCTCATGTGTAATTGACAGGTTGTAACTGCTTGTTTAGGTCCGTGTGGACGGCCATTGATAAACATGCTACACATGCCACAAATACCTTCTCTACAATCGTGGTCAAATGCAACAGGGTCTTTGCCTTCTTGAATCAGTTTTTCGTTCAATACGTCAAACATCTCTAAAAATGACATATCGGTAGAAACATCATTCAGCGGATAAGTTTCGAAACCACCTTTGGATTGACTGTTACGTTGTCTCCAAACTTTTAAGGTCACATTGATATTTTGTTCACTCATACTCGTTTTGTTCTATTGGTTATTTATAACTTCTCTGTGCAATTTTGATGTTGTCGTAAATGAGGTCTTCTTTGTTGAGCTCCCAGTTTCCTAGTTCTAACATTTCCCATGCAGCCACATATTTAAAGTTCTCATCATCTCGTAAGGCTTCACCTTCTTCTGTTTGGTATTCTTCTCTAAAATGACCACCGCAAGATTCATTTCTTTTTAAGGCATCTAAGCACATGAGTTCGCCCAATTCCAAGAAATCGGCTACTCTGCCTGCTTTTTCCAATTCTGGATTCAATTCATTGGCAGCACCAGGAACTCTTACATCATTCCAAAATTCGTTGCGCAATGCTTTGATATCTTCTATGGCTTCTATGAGTCCAGCTTCGTTTCGTGCCATGCCGCATTTATCCCACATGATTTTGCCTAATTTCTTGTGGAAATAATCTACAGATTTTGTGCCTTTGATAGCAAAAAAACGGTCAATTCTGTCTTGTACATTTTTCTCAGCTTCAACAAATGCTTCGTGGTCAGTTGAGATGGCTTTGGTTCTGATTTCGTTGTTTAAGTAGGCTCCAATAGTGTAAGGAATTACGAAATAACCATCTGCCAAACCTTGCATCAAAGCGGATGCTCCCAAACGGTTTGCTCCGTGGTCAGAGAAGTTAGCTTCTCCCAAAGCATACAAACCAGGAACTGTTGTCATTAAGTTGTAATCAACCCATAAGCCACCCATAGTATAGTGAACCGCAGGGTAAATCATCATTGGATTTTCGTATGGATTGACTCCGGTAATTTGTTGGTACATATCAAACAAGTTGCCGTATTTTTCTTTGATGACCTCATGACCTAAAGCATTTAACTGTGCTTCAGTTGGATTGCTGATACCTTTTTTTGTGGCTTCAGTTTTACCGTACTTGTACTTCATGTTGAATGCAAAGTCGAGGTAAACCGCTTCACCTGTTTTGTTTACCCCAAAACCAGCGTCACATCTTTCTTTTGCTGCACGGCTGGCCACATCACGTGGTACCAAGTTTCCAAATGCAGGGTATCTTCTTTCTAAGTAATAATCTCTTTCTTCTTCTTTGAGTTGGTTCGGATTCAATTTGCCAGCTCTGATAGCTTCAGCGTCTTCTTTGCGTTTTGGAACCCAAATTCTACCATCATTTCTCAATGATTCAGACATCAATGTTAATTTTGATTGGTGGTCGCCTGAAACCGGAATACATGTTGGGTGAATTTGTGTAAAACATGGATTGGCAAACATGGCACCTTTTTTATGAGCTTTCCATGCAGCTGTTACATTTGAACCCATTGCATTGGTTGACAAGAAAAATACGTTACCGTATCCTCCTGTACACAATAAAACTGCATGTCCAAAATGTCTTTCTAATTTTCCTGTAACCAAATCACGGGCAATGATACCTCTACAAACACCATCAATGTTTACTACGTCTAACATTTCATGACGGGCGAACATTTGTACAGCACCCATGCCAATTTGTCTCTGTAAGCCACTGTATGCGCCTAGTAACAATTGTTGACCTGTTTGACCTGCAGCATAAAATGTTCTCTGTACTTGAGTACCTCCAAATGAACGGTTAGATAGCAATCCACCATATTCGCGTGCAAAAGGCACACCTGAAGCAACACTTTGGTCAATGATGTTGGTGCTTACTTCAGCTAAACGGTAAACATTCGCCTCGCGTGCGCGGTAATCGCCACCTTTAATGGTATCATAAAATAAACGGTAAACAGAGTCACCATCATTTTGGTAGTTTTTTGCTGCATTGATACCACCTTGAGCTGCAATGCTATGGGCTCTACGAGCAGAATCTTGGAAACAAAATACTTTTACTTTATAACCTAGTTCAGCTAAAGTTGATGCTGCTGACGCACCCGCCAAACCTGAACCTACTACAATAATTTCAAGACTTCTTTTATTGGCCGGATTGACCAATGGAACCGTAGAACGGTATTTGCTCCATTTTTGTTCTAAGTTCCCTTCAGGGATTTTTGATGCTATTTTTGATGAACTCATATCTCTGTTTATTTTTTACTTAAAGAAAAAGTACAATGGCATGGCAGCAAAACCAGCAGGAATTGCAATTGCAAATAACCAAGTTCCAATAAAGTTAACCGCACCGTTTATTTTTGGATGGTTGATACCAAAAGTTTTGAAAGCACTTTGAAATCCATGATACAAGTGGAAACTAACAGCACACATAGACAATAAATACACAATCACCAACCATGGGTTTTTGAAGCCTTCTGCTACTTCTAAGTACAAGTTTTTAACGATGGTAATTTTGAACTGACCTTCGGGTGTGCTCATGGTAGTTTCCTCTAGTTTGTTGAATTGTTTGTATTCTGCGGGAGCAGGCATGAATTTTACTTCGCCATTTTCCAAATTGGTTGCGTAAGTTGCATATGGCACATGACCAAATTTGTATTCGAACCAGAAATCACTTAAATGAACAGCAATAAAAACCAATAGAATGGTGCCTAGTAAGCCCATGTTTCTGCTGGCCCAAGTGCTACTCGCTTTGCCATCATAAACTGCGTACTCAACGGGTCTTGATTGTTTGTTTTTGAAAACCAAATAAATACCTTGAATGGCATGGCCAATGATAGACAAATACAACAAGTAAGAAACTGTTTTGATGAATGGATTGGTTGTCATTAAAACAGCGTAAAGATTGAATGCCAATCCTTGGTCGTTTTTGAACAATTGTAAATTTCCAATCATGTGAACGACCAAAAAGGTACAGAGAAATAATCCGGTAAGACCCATGATGAATTTCTTACCCAATGATGATGAAAATAATTTAGTTACCCAATTCATGTTTGTTTGTAGTTTTTTCAGTGCCTGCGAATTTAAGATGCCTAGTCATTTATAAAAGTTTTCAGCTCATTTATTTTGAACATTTTGCTCATATTTATACTCATTCTAAATAATACTGACTTAAACAATTGTTTCAATGCTATAAACCAAGCAACTAAAGAAAAGTTTAGTAAACACAAGAATTTTGTAAAGTTTGAATAATTGATGTAGGAAGGGTTAAATTTGTTAGCTAAAATTAACGTTTTGTACAAGTTTATCCGCAGTCTATTATTTTTATTACCAGCAGAAACAGCGCATCATTTTACATTCTACTGTCTGAAAATGCTGTGTAAAGTGCCTTTTTTGAAGGCATTCATACGACAATATTATTTTGTTGAAAATTCTTTCGAATTTGAGGGCATTCGCTTTCCAAACAGGGTTGGCCTGGCTGCAGGATTCGATAAAAATGCAGCTTATTTGAATGAGTTGTCTGCATTGGGTTTTGGTTTTGTTGAAATTGGAACGGTAACACCTTTGGAACAAGCTGGTAACGATAAGCCAAGGTTGTTCAGGCTTAAGAAGGATGGAGGAATCATTAACAGAATGGGCTTTAACAATGATGGCGTTGAAGCCGTGGTTGAACGCTTGAAAAAAAGACCCAAAGGTCTAATTGTTGGAGGAAATATTGGTAAAAATAAAAATACACCAAACGAACAAGCAGTCAATGATTACCGCATTTGTTTTGAAAAAATGTATGCGTATGTTGATTATTTTGTTGTCAATGTCAGTTCACCCAACACCCCAGGATTAAGAGCCCTCCAAGAAAAAGGTCCATTGACTGAAATTTTAGGCACCTTGGTTGATTTGAGAAACCAATTTGTAAAAAAAGATTTTGCATCTAAGCCCATCTTCTTAAAAATTGCCCCAGACTTAACCTTCACTCAATTGGATGATGTCATTGAAATCGTTAAAGAAACGGGTATCAATGGCATTGTAGCCACCAATACTACTATAGAACGTAAACAATTACAAACAGCTGTTGAGAAATTAGAAAAAATTGGCAATGGAGGCTACAGTGGAAAAGCATTGTTTACGCATGCTACCGAAGTTTTGAATTATATTTACCAGCAAACAGAAGGGCAATTGCCATTGATTGGTGTTGGAGGCATTGACAGTGTTTCTAGTGCAACTGACAAATTAAAAAATGGTGCGTCTTTGGTTCAACTCTACACAGGCTTTATATACGAAGGTCCAGGATTGGTGAAACAAATCAGTATGGCATTCAAAAAAATTAAATAACATGCAACTCATTGAATTTACAGCAGCAGCTAAACAAGCCATATCAGCATACCGAAATCAACTCATGGTGCCTGCTACACATTTGCTAAGAATTGGTATCAAACAGAAAAATGCAACAGATAAAGGTTTGGTCATTGGTTTTGATGAACCTACTGAAAAAGACCAACAATCGGAAGTCGATGGCATTCAATTGATTTACCACCCAGGTCAGGTTTTTTTCTTTGCAGGTATGGTCATTGATTTTGTTGAAAAGAATGACAAAAAAGGGTTTCAATTGGTTGAACGCAATCAACTCAATTCCCAATCATGACTATCAAAGAAAACATAGGGATTGCAATCAATTCTATCAGGGGCAATGCTTTGAGGGCTGTCATTACTGCATTGATTATTTCATTAGGGATCATGGCCTTGGTAGGTATTTTAACGGCAATTGATGGCATCAAAGCTTCTATCAACTCAAATTTTTCTAGCATGGGTGCCAATACCTTTAACATTAAAAATAAAGGTCAAAGTGTTCATTTTTCCGGTAAAAATAGACAGCAAAAAAAGTATAAAACCATTTCTTATACAGAGGCCAAAACTTTTGCAAATGATTTTCATTTTCCTGCTACTGTTTCTATGAGCGTGAATGCGAGTTTTGCAAGCACCATCAAACATGAATCTTTGAAAACAGATCCGAATGTGATGGTAATGGGTGCTGATGCCAATTATTTGGCTGTAGCTGGCTATGAAATAGACAGAGGTAGAAATTTTCAAGACAAAGAAATCAACCATGGAGCAAGCCATGTATTGATTGGAAAAGAAATCAAACAAAAATTATTCAGGAACAAAGAAGCAGTTGGCGAGTCCATATTAATTGGGGGCGCAAAATTTAAAATTATTGGTGTTTTAAAAGAAAAAGGCTCAAGCATGGGATTTGGTGGAGACCGTTTGGTAATTGTTCCAATTGATATGGCCTATCAGGCATTTTCTACTCCCAATATGAGCAGTGTTATTACTGTAATGGTCAAAGATGCAACCCAAATTAATTTTGCCATTGAAGAGGCGAGTAGCTTGTTCAGGAAAATCAGAAAATTACCTGTTGTGATTCCGAATAATTTTGAAGTGTTTAAAGCCGACAGTGTTTCTGAAGATTTAATTGATAACCTCAAATATGTGACCATGGCTGCATCTATCATTGGTTTGATTACTTTATTAGGAGCAGCTGTTGGTTTGATGAATATCATGTTGGTTTCGGTAACAGAAAGAACCCGAGAAATTGGTATCAGAAAAGCCATTGGTGCAACCAGCAATGAAATTAAAAAACAATTCTTAATTGAAGCCATTGTCATTTGTCAAATAGGTGGATTGGGTGGCATTGTTCTAGGAATCAGTATAGGGAATATTGTCTCTGCGCTGGTGGGTGGCGGATTCATCGTGCCTTGGTTATGGATGGGAAGTGGTATCGTGTTGTGTATACTTGTTGGTTTAATCAGTGGCATTTACCCAGCTATCAAAGCATCAAAATTAGACCCTATTGAAGCCCTTCGATTTGAATAAATGAATTGGTTGCGTACCCATAGCTTGTCTTTTTTAAAACAGAACAAAAGTATTTTCTGGAGTTTATTGCTGTTGTTGATTTGCTATGCCTATGCGCGTTTGGTTTTTTTAATACTGAACCCGAGTTTTATGCAGCAAGAATTTTCGCAAATTCTGAAAGTGTTTTGGGTAGGTATGCGTTTTGATTTGTCGGTGATTGTATATACCAATGCTTGGCTTATTTTACTTGAATTGATGCCTTGGAATAAAAAATGGTATCAACGAATTCAACCTTTCACTCATTTGTTGTTTATCCTGATCAATGCTTTGTTTTTATTTCTTAATTTCATCGACAGCATCTACCTGAAATTCTCTGGTAAAAGAAGTGGCATTGATTTGTTTTATGCCAGCAAAGATTGGTCGGGTCAAATGGCCGCTTATTTCTTAGACTATTGGTATATTCCTTTATTGTTCTTGCCCATTATCTATGTCTTGAATTTAAACAAAATTGGAAGCAGCGAAATAGATGCAGCTCAGTTTGAAAACAGGAACAAATTGCAATTTGCTTTTCGTTTTTTTTTGATTTCAATGCTTGCCTTTTTAGGCGCGAGGGGTGGAGCTGGTTTGATGCCATTGAATGCAGCTGATGCCGCTAAATACACAGGGGCTAAAAATACAGCATTGGTGCTCAATACAGGATTCAATGTGTTGATGTCGGTTCAACAGCAAGGTCTTGAAACTGTTAGTTATTTTAAAGAAGAAGAATTGGCTCAACTTTATTCGCCTATTCATGTATTAAAAAATTCAAATCCCAACCTGAAAAATTTAGTAGTGATTGTATTAGAAAGTTTTGGAAAAGAATATTTAGGCAAACAAGCCAGTGGTATTTCTTATACCCCCTTTTTAGATTCCTTGCTATTGCTTTCAGATAACTATACGCATGCTTATGCCAATGGCAAACGCTCAATTGAAGGTGTGCCTGCAATAGTAACAGCTATGCCAAGTTGGAAAGGAATAGAATACATCAACAGTTATTACCAAAATAACCATTTAGATGGATTGGGTTCTTACTTAAAAAAATACAATTACAATTGTAGCTTTTATCATGGAGGTAAAAATGGCACCATGAGTTTTGATAATTTAATTTCAATTACCAATAGTGGCAATTATTTTGGCCTAAACGAATACCCCAATCCAGCTCATTTTGATGGTAACTGGGGCATTTTCGATCACCACTATTTGAATTATTGGGTGCAGGAATTGAACCAGAAAAAAACGCCTTTTTATTCTTGTTTGTTCACACTCTCATCGCACCATCCTTATACCTTACCCAATGAATTGAAAGGTAAATTTACGGAGGGTACTTTGCCCATTCACAAAAGCATTCAATATGTAGATTTTGCCTTGCGCCATTTCTTTGAACAAGCAGCAAAAACCAATTGGTACAAGAACACAGTATTTGTTGTTACTGCCGACCATTCATCAGAAAATGAAAAACCTTATTTTCAAACCAGTCAAGGCAAATTTCAAATTCCATTTTTGGTATTTAAGCCCGGTTCAAAAGCAGCAGCTCAAAAGATCAGTAGATGTGTTTCGCAGTTAGATGTTTTGCCAATTGCTTTAACTGAATTACAAATACCGGATACCTGTTTTGGTTTTGGTTCTTACCCTAATGATAGTTTTGCCGTTCAGTTTCAAGATGGCTATTTTCAGCTGGTTCAATACCCTTGGGTGTATCAGTTTGATGGCAAACAAGCCCTTGGTTTATTTAATGTTTCAGCAGATAGTTTACAAGTAATAAATTTAGTGAATACCCAATTGCCCGAACAAAATATTTTAGATAAAAAAATGAAAGCGGTGATTCAGCAATACTGTAATCGTTTAAAAAATAACCAAACCCAAATTCACTAAGGGCAAATGATTTCTATTGATTGGGCATTAAGTTCAATGACCAATTCTTTTTGCATCCAAAGCGGCTCTCCATCAATGTTTACAAAACCAGGTTCAGCCCTGTTGATTTGAATTTGTTTGCATTTGATTTGTTGTATTTCTTTTACCCAATGAATTTTTCTGAACAATATACATGCTGCAATAAAGGGTGTTTTCCATTTCGGAAATTCATGGATGAGGGTCATGTCAAAAAGTGCATCGTCTAATTGGGCATTGGGTGCAATAAAAGCATTGTTGCCAAATTGAGGTCCATTGCAAATACTTACCATGAAAATAGATGAATTGATGCTTTCAGTTTCAGTGGTAATTTCCACTGCCTGTGCTTTGAAATGAATCAGCTCTCTCCAAATTATTTGCAAGTACGTTTGTAAGCCCCTTTTGCTTGATCCTGCAAACAATGATCCTACGTGTGCATCAAAACCTATGCCGCATAAATTAATGAAAAACTCATTGTTCATTTTGCCGCTATCAAGCCTTTTTGTTTTGCCTTGGTTGATATAATGAATGGCCCTTTTTACAGAGCCGAAGAGCTTCAGTTCTCTTGCAAATCCATTGCCTGAACCCAAGGGGATAATACCCAATTTGGTTTCTGAAAATGCAGTAAACTGCGCAATATTGTTAATGGTCCCATCTCCACCCACCGCTACCAATACAGCTACTTTTTTTTCAACTGCTTCTTTTGCCAATTGTAAAGTATGAACAGCCGATTGTGTGGTTAAAATTTGGGCTTCGTATTTCGCTTTATCCAGATACTTTTCAATGATGGATGGAATATGTTTTTTGTTTTTTCCTCCTGATATTGGATTGATGACAAACCAAATTGTTTGCTTAGCCATGGTGTTCTCTAAAACAATTTGTTTTTATAGTTAGGACCCATGCCCAAATGACGGTATGCCTTTTCTGTAATTTCTCTTCCTCTTGGTGTTCTTACCATGAATCCTTCTTGAATCAAATAGGGTTCATACACTTCTTCAATGGTGCCTGAATCTTCTCCAATGGCTGTGGCAATGGTATTCAAGCCAACTGGTCCACCTTTGAATTTTTCGATGATGGTTTTTAAAATACGGCTGTCCATTTCGTCCAATCCTTCTTCGTCCACATTCAAGGCATTCAATGCAAACTGTGCAATGGGTAAATTGATGGTGCCATCGCCTTTGATTTGCGCAAAATCTCTGGTTCTTCTCAATAAGGCATTTCCAATACGTGGCGTTCCTCTGCTTCTGCGTGCAATTTCAAATGCGGCTTCTTCGTCAATGAAAGAATTCAAAATATCGGCAGAGCGTCCAATGATGCTGCGCATGAGGTTTTTGTCGTAATATTCCAATCGGGCATTGATGCCAAAACGAGCCCTCAATGGAGCTGTTAACAAACCCGAACGGGTAGTGGCACCAATTAAAGTAAAGGGTGCAATTTCTATTTGTATGCTGCGGGCATTGGGACCACTGTCAATCATGATGTCGATTTTGTAGTCTTCCATGGCCGAGTATAAAAACTCTTCAACCACGGCACTCAATCGGTGTATTTCATCTATGAACAATACATCTCCAAATTCTAGATTGGTGAGTAAGCCCGCCAAGTCTCCTGGTTTTTCAAGTACAGGGCCACTGGTGGTTTTGATATTGGCGCCTAATTCATTGGCAATGATATGTGCCAAAGTGGTTTTCCCCAATCCTGGAGGGCCATGCAACAATACGTGGTCGAGTGCTTCTTTGCGTTGTTTTGCAGCTTGCACAAATACATGTAAGTTGGCTAGAATATTGGCTTGTCCTGTAAAATCATCGAAAGATTTCGGGCGCAATACACGCTCAATATCTTTTTCAGTATTGTTTAGGTTACTTTCTTCAGGGTCTAAATTCGGATTCCTCACAGTACGAATTTATGGATTTTATTGTGATTGTTTAATGAAGGGTAGTTTTAATGGTCGAATTTGAATGGTCGCTTGCGAGTTGTTGGTTCGTGTATGGTCGCTTGCGAGTTGTTGGTGCGAGTATTTAGCTAGTGAATTGTTGTTCGATAGTTTTTGTTTGATTCTCCCTTTTTTCTAGATTAAAAATGACTCCATTCAAACTGTTTTCGTATTACAATTCCCTAGCTACGTAGTAGCTGCATATTCATAGACAAATGCATCACCACGGAAACAGAACCCCTTTAGGGGTTCAATATGAATTAGGTGAAGTGAATTGTTTAAGAAATTCTAAATGTACGTGAAGGGCCGTTCGATAGTTTTTGGTTTGATTCTCCCTTTTTGCTTGATAATAATTTAAAAAAAGAGTTTGCTGCTTTTGAACGGTAAAAGTTTAAAAGTCATTTTTTCGTACCTTTTTTCTTGATAAAAAAGGTACCCCAAAAATCAAGACCTCCGCCAATCGGCTTAAAATCTATCTGCGTCCTTGTTCTTCGCGCGTCTGACGCAGCAATCCATATTGCT
>JAIXWI010000028.1 GCA_027491355.1 Bacteroidota bacterium | reverse complement strand
TTGGCTTCTATATTGGTTCTGTTGGTGTTTTGCGTGTTGCTTTGTGCATACCATGCATTGCTTGTAAAGTCAAATACATACACTTTGTTTGAGTTGGTATTGTTTGCTTGTTTGCCGCCAAACACATACAATTTGTTGTCGTAGTGGGTGGCTCCTACTTGTGTCAATGCTACTGGTAAATCAGGCATGGCAGTCCAAGTATTGTTGCTTGGAATGTAAACCTCTACACTGCTTATAGGTTGGCTATTGTTATCTATTCCGCCTATTTTATACAACTTGTTATTAAAGGCTACCAACCTGCTTTGGGTTGCGTTTATGGTTGGATTGGCAAGTGCTGTATAGCTATTTGTTTGTGGGTTGTATTGCGTGTAGGTGTTTTGGTTATTGTTAGTACCCAATACATAAATTTTGTTGTTGATACTGGCGGCATAGATACTGCTAGTTGAAGTACTTGTTTGGTTGGCTTGATTCTGCCAAGTATTGGTAGCAATGTCATAAGCTTCTGATTTGCCATTGGTATTGAAGCAATACACTTTGCCATTGGCTTCTGCTACACCACATTCAATACATGCTGTTGGTTTGTCTGCAATGGCAGTGTATTTTCTATCATTCACATTGTACTTATAAGCATTGCTTGTATTGTTTTGGTTGAACAAATAAATATTAGAATAATATGTGGTGGCTCTGACATTGCTTTGAGCAGGTAGGTTCACTGTTGAAACGAGGGTGTCGTTTGAGCAGATATTGGCGGCGGCTAAAGCCGCAACCAAACTCCTATAGGTTACGCGAATACTTTGATTGCTGCTTACATTATTAAATGTATAAGAACTAGCTGTAGGTACTTGAACCCCATTTACAATGACACTGTCAATCCAATAACCAGGGTTGGGTGTGAAAGTAATGGTTTGAGAAGCTCCCGGTGAAACAGAAACGGTTCCATAAGGAAAGGTATTGCCATTGCCGTCAGTTTGAGTCAATACATTGTACACCTGTTTGAATGTGACCCTGATGCTTTGGTTGCTGCTGATATTCCTAAATGTATAAGAATTGAAAGTGGCTACTTTTTGTCCATTGACAATGACACTGTCTGTTGCATAACCCGCATTAGGGCTAAAGGTATAAGTAACAGAATCACCTATGTTTACCTGCACGATGCCTGCAGGGTTGATGCTTCCATTGTTTCCAGCAATGGCTGTGATGCTATACTCATCATTGGGTTGTTGGAAACCTTGGGTGATGATGTTATTGCTACTACTCAAAGTGGCAGTAAACACCTGACCAATGGAATAATTGACCTCGATATTGTTGTCTGAATAAGATCCACCAGCGCTGACAATGGCATCACGGCTCAAGCTTTGAGCTTGTGCTAGTATTGAGCACAAAAGCAATAAGAATATGAGTTGTATTTTTTTCATAGCTTATTATTTATATCTTTCTATTGATAAATATAAGTTTTCATATATAGTTAAAGTAGAATTTGGTTCTAACCAAATTGGAAAGCTCAATTTCCTTGAATTATAGGTTAAATCATAACTAAATTGAAATGTGTTAGGGCATAAAGAGGGATCTGTTCCACTAATCCAAAAAAACCTAGTAGTAGGATATCCTCCGCTAACATTTAATCCTCCATAAATGGGAAAATTGCCAAACTGAAAAATTTTAGTGCTAGAAATATTTTCATATTCACATTTACAACTTCCATTTATTATTGTATTTCCATAAGCAGTAGTTCTATTTAGAATTTTATTAGTTGTTCCAAAATCTTGACTTTCTATGAAATTCAAAATTTTCCAATGTTCTTTTGAGGGAACGGTATATGAACCCGTTTCAAGTATCTTACCACCAACTAATGAAAGAACTGAGTCTAAAGATGGATTGAAGTTGGAATTTTGAGCTAAATTTGAGTTGGAATTACTATTCCCTGCATACAATGCATAAGGCACACTCATCAATTGTTGTACACCAATTAACATGTAATTGTTTCCTGAAGTCGTAGTGTCAATTTCAACTTGTAAGAATTTAGAATTGGTACCCCAATTTACACCAGACAATGTTCCAATGATAGGAGTTCCCATACCCACATTGAGATTCATCATTCCCAATGTATTCGTAGTTGTTAGATGTGTTTCTTTATAAACAATTGCACCATTTGATACGCTATCTAAAATACTAAAACACACCTTGATGTTTGAATTAGATTTGACCTGACCAGCTGCGTTTCTTACAGCAGCTTGGTAAGAAAACCCTTGTGGGGCTTGAGCAAATACTGATTTTAAAATTCCAGTTAAAAAGAGTAAGATGAATAGTTTTTTCATATAATTTATTTTTTTTCTAATACACTATCATTAAAACACCCGCATTAGTTCTATATGTATCCCCTGCCTGTAACCCACCTTGCAAGGCAGAATTATTATCAGGGTAAACTGGTAAACTTGCGTTCTTAATTTTTTTAGATTCATTTGATTTGTTTGATGTATTTGCAGCATTCGCATAAGGCACCGATAGCAATTGTTGTGTGCCCAATAAAACAAAAGAATTACCTTGTTCCAATTC
The DNA here is from genome assembly GCA_027491355.1 of Bacteroidota bacterium. Lineage (GTDB taxonomy): Bacteria > Bacteroidota > Bacteroidia > UKL13-3 > UKL13-3 > CAISCU01. The sequence continues at coordinate 10,590 of JAIXWI010000028.1, read as the reverse complement.
TACTTGTAGGTATTTGGTTGCGCCCATCCAATCTATGTTTTTGTAATTGCCATAAGTAGCATTGTTGTTTCCAATGACACAAGTAAACAAACCCAGTTTGTTAGTTGTTAGATTGGCTGTTTCTGCATAAACCGTATTGCCATTTATAGCGTTTTCTTTAATGCTAAATCTCAATTTAACTGGACTATTTGCCAATACCTTTCCAGCAGAATCTCTTGCAACTGCCTGGTAAGAAATACCAGTTGGGAAATTCATGCTTACATTGTTGCTATCTACTTTGAAGGTTACACGAATGCTATGGTTAGCAGAAATATTGCTAAAAGTATAGCCTTGAATTGAATCTACTTTGTTTCCATCTACGATGACACTATCAACTAAATAACCTGCATTTGGGGTAAAGGTATAGCTTTGGGTACTGCCTTGGTTCAAAGTTGTTGTTCCAATTGGAGTGATGGAACCGTTAGGGCCTGAATAGGCAATAATGTCTTTTGTAACTACTCCAGTGTATAAGGCTGTGATTTCTTGTTGTGTTAATGCGCGGTTGTAGATGGCGATGTCGTCGAGGGAACCGTTAAAAAAATACCAAACATTTGAAATTGAACCTATACTTAAATTATAAATTGTATTAACTATACCTAAAGGTAACCTTTTTGAAAAAACCACTTGACCATCAAGAAAATATTTAAGTGTATCATTTGATTTATTATAGGATGCAACAAAATGATACCATTTATCTTTATGCACATCTCCATTTGATGAAGGGTAATTCTGTGTTCCGGCGTTTGAAGAAGCTTGTAAACAAACTACTTGTCTTCCACTTCCATCATTGACATCCCAAATTCCATATCCTCCAAATGCACCATTTATATCTGGAATATTATTACTCCTTTTGGCTAGAATCATGTTTATACCGCCTGAAGAGTTATTTGAAGATAAATTAAACCAAGAAGAAACAGTAAAATCATTTATTAAATCTAAATTGTCGTTGTCATTAACTATTATATTATCATTCACTCCATCAAAACTATACGCCTTCCCCGCAGCTCCATTCCTATCACTCGTCAAGGTTGCTCCATTCACCGTTCCATGATTCCCATTTCCACTCTCATCATTGGCATTGCCATTGAATGGCCACCAACCTACTAAACCGTTTGAAGGAACATAAGATGGGATGTTCAAAGCTTTGTAAGTAACACGGATGCTATGGTGTGCTGATACATTACTAAAAGTATAGCCTTGTAATGAATCCACTTTTGTGCCATCAACAATAACACTGTCTAATATGTAACCACTATTGGCAGTAAAAGTATAACGCTGTTTTGCTGTTGAATTCAATGTAGTAATTCCTGAAGGCGTTATGCTGCCATTGCTTCCAGAGCTCGCATTAATGGTATATGTTGGACCATTGTACAAAGCTGTTATTTCAGCTTGCGTTAATGCTCGGTTGTAGATAGCGATGTCGTCGATTGTTCCATTGAATACTTCATTTGAAATACCTATACCAATTTTCAAAAAATGCCCTTGCCAAGCATTTGGAGACCCTGAATGAGTTACAGGGATTGAATTATAAATTAAGTTGCCATTTAGATATGCCTTGACAATTTGATTAATTGAATCACAAACATAAATTAAACTATACCATTCATTATGATTCGTAAAGCTTAAATTAACAGCATTGTATGCTTGATTTGATTTTTGATACCAACAACCTATTTTATTTGAATTATACAATGCACAGCCCCATGACACGTTGGTTGCCTCAAATAACCTACCTCCCCATTGATTACCATTTGACCTAAACCACAACGCAATTGTCCTAGAACTCATTTCTACAATTGATTGATTTAGTGGAATTAAAATAGAAGAACCATTAAACGAAAACGCTTTGTTGGCAACCCCATTCCTATCACTCGTCAAGGTTGCTCCATTCACCGTTCCATGATTCCCATTTCCACTTTCGTCATTGGCATTGCCATTGAAAGGCCACCAGCCTACTAAGCCGTTGGTAGGAACATAAGAAGGAATGTTTTGAGAAAAAGCATTGACTCCTAAAAATAAGAAGCAAAGTAAAAGTTGTAATTTATGTTTCATATAGATTTTAAAGACTGGTTAGCTATTTTTTATGTTTGAGAGAAAATATTTTGCATCATTTTAGCGCCCTAATGGTACATTTTTAATTTACATTTGATATGTTTATTTATACAAAAATGGGCAGAATTTCTGTATAAAAACACAAATCAAATACTATTTTACCGTGCTAATCACATCGGTAATTAGTTATATTTATCTTATTTTCTGTATTTTATAGTTTTTACAAATAATTTTTATCCCCGATGGTTTGCTTAGTCCATTCAATTTCAAATGTAAATTTTTAATTTACCTTTTGCAAGCATTTAATAGACTATTGATACACTAAAAGCGTATTGAAAATCTATGACTTAAGCCATTTAGAACTTAATATTGCTTTATGAGCGTTCATATTGGTGAAGAAATCAAAAAGAGGGCAAAAGAATTGAGAATTGGACCAACAGAACTTGCACATTTAGTCAACAGCTCCAAACAAAATATCTACTCCATTTATAAACGCAAGAGCATAGACTGTGATTTGCTTCAGCGCATTTCCATTGTGTTAGGTTTCGATTTTTTCAATTACTACCGCCTTCCAAAGCTAGGAACTGAGGAAAAACAGCCTCCTGCTAATTACACAACAGCAGCAGATGTTGACTTGTTAAACAACGAATTACAAGACTGCAGAAGAAAATACAACCTGCTCAAAGAACTCTATATCATGAGCGAAGGCGATTCGCAGCACTAAATTTTAAGCTTCCATTCCAAAAATTCTCTATTTTCGCGGTATGTCTGAAGAAATATTCAAGAAAGTAGTTTCGCATGCCAAAGAGTATGGTTTTGTTTTCCCTTCAAGTGAAATCTATGAGGGCTTAGGAGCAGTTTACGATTACGGTCAAAACGGGGTTGAACTTAAAAACAACCTGAGACAGTACTGGTGGAAATCGATGGTGCAATTGCACGAAAACATTGTGGGCCTTGATGCAGCCATTTTCATGCATCCTAAAACCTGGAAAGCCAGCGGACATATTGATGGGTTTTCAGACCCGATGATTGACAACAAAGATTCTAAAAAAAGATACCGTGCCGACCAATTATTGGAAGACAAAATTGAGCGTTACCAAAAAGATGGCAAAGCACAAAAAGCTGCAGATTTGCAACAAGCAATGGATGCCGCCTTATTAGACAACAATTTAGAGGCCATGAAGCAACTGATTGTTGACCACGAAATCGTTTGCCCAGTAAGTGGAACCCGCAATTGGACCGATGTACGTCAATTCAATTTGATGTTCAGTACCGAAATGGGTGCCATGGCAGGCGCTGAAGACAACAAAGTGTATTTACGCCCTGAAACAGCACAAGGTATTTTTGTGAACTTCTTGAATGTGCAAAAAACAGGCAGAATGAAAGTGCCTTTTGGCATTGCACAAACGGGTAAAGCCTTCCGTAACGAAATTATTGCGCGCCAGTTTATTATGCGTATGCGTGAGTTTGAACAAATGGAAATGCAATTCTTTGTAAGACCCGGAACCCAACAAACATGGTATGCCTACTGGAAAGAAGCCCGTATGAAATGGCACCACAAATTGGGTTTTGGGGCTGAAAAATACCGTTTCCACGACCACGTAAAATTGGCGCATTATGCTGATGCTGCCGTAGATATTGAGTTTGATTTCCCATTTGGTTTCAAAGAAATGGAAGGCATTCATAGCCGTACCGATTTTGACTTGAAAAACCACAGTGAATTATCGGGTAAAAAGCTCCAATATTTTGATGCTGAATTAGACGAAAACGGAAAAGCCTACGGCAATTATATTCCTTATGTAGTAGAAACTTCTATTGGTTTAGACCGTTTGTTCTTAGCTACACTTTGCGCTGCTTTCAAAGAAGAACAAGTTGGCGAAGGAGAACAAAAAGAAACCCGTACGGTATTGAGTTTACCTGCTGCTTTGGCACCTGTAAAATTGGCTATTTTCCCCTTGACCAAAAAAGATGGATTGCCTGAATTGGCCAGAGAAATCATGGATAAGTTGAAATACGAATTCAACTGTTTTTACGAAGAAAAAGATGCCATTGGCAAGCGTTATAGAAGACAAGATGCCATTGGTACGCCTTTCTGTATTACCATTGACCACGAAAGTTTGACAACACAAACTGTTACCATCAGACACCGCGATACCATGGTACAAGAGCGTATTGCCATTGCTGATATTCAACAATTGGTACAAAACGCGTGTAGCTGGAAAACACTTTTAGACTAAACAATCTATGAGTATTTGCTTCTTAGAATCGGGGCTCAATGCCCAAATAAGCAGCAATGCAGACCTAGATTCTTTGTTGGCAAAAACCAATTTACCACACGAAATTGAGGTATTGAATTGTTTGCAAAAATGGTTCAAGGAAGCGCCTGTATGCTTTGTTACATCGGGTACAACGGGAACTGCTAAAACTTTTTGTTTTGAACATTGGCAAGTAAAAGAAAGTGCCAAAGCCAGTACCAAAGCTTTTGGCTTGAGCAAACAAAGTAAGTTCTTGTTGTGTATGCAAACGCAATTTGTTGGCGCTGCCATGTTGGTGTACAGGGCTGCTTTTTTAGATGCAGAATTACATGTACTACCTTCCTCTAAAAACCCATTACAAAACCTTCCTCTAAACCACAATTATCAGTTTGTTTCTTTGGTGCCTTACCAATTGAGTCATATTCTTGCATGCGCAGCTTCTACAGAAAAACTGAAAGCATTTGATACCATTTTAATTGGTGGTGCTGCTTTATCACCAGCGCATGTACAAGCCATTCAAAGCCATCAACTCCATGCCTTTCATTCTTATGGCATGACAGAAACACTTTCTCATATTGCCCTTCAAAAAATTGCAGTTGAAACAGCATTCACTTGTTTACCTGGGGTAAAAATTAAATTGAATGATGCGCAATGTTTGGTGATTGAAACGCCTTGGAATACCGAGCCTATTGATACAAATGATTTGGCAAAAATAAACCAAGATGGTAGTTTTGAAATTCAAGGTCGATTAGATTTTCAAATCAATTCAGGAGGCATTAAATTCAATCCTGAGCTGATAGAAAACGCCATTGCAAACATTTTGTTTGAAGCTGGAATTGAAGAGCCTATATTTATAATTGGCTGGCGTAAACACGAAGCATTGGGTCAAGAATTGGTATTGCTTACAGAGGGCAAATTGTTTAACCAAAACCACTTTGAGCTGATTTGCAATTCATTAAAAAAGCAAGTTCATGCGTATGCATATCCGAAGGCACAAATTGCCATGCCTGCATTTTTAAGAAATGAAAATGGGAAAATTGCCCGTTTCAAAACAATTGAACTTGCTCATAATCAAGCATAAGTGTAAATAATTCAATTACACAAAAATTTCATGCGCGAATGCCAATCTAATTTTTAAATTCGCATTAAATTAAATTTTTAAACATATGTATTGGACCTTAGAATTGGCATCGTATTTAGATGATGCACCATGGCCTGCTACTAAAGATGAGTTGATTGATTATTCCATTCGCTCGGGCGCACCGCTTGAAGTCATAGAAAACCTTCAAGAATTGGAAGATGATGGAGAGCCTTTTGAAACTATTGAAGAGATATGGCCTGATTATCCTACCAACGAGGACTATTTCTACAACGAAGACGAACTATAGTTCTTCAACTTCATTTTTACGACCTAATTGAACAAAATCCGCCTGGTATGCTTCCAGTTGCGGATTTGTTTTTTCTTGGAGGTTGATGCAATACTTTAAGCCTGCACCTGCACCTATAGAGCGAACCAATCCCAAATCTAAAAGCAATGTAAAATCTCTTTGAATGGTTTTACGGTTACAATCAAATTCATTTACCAATTCCTTGGTAGAAATAAAGCCTTTGTGCTGAACAATGTACATGATGAGTTTTTGACGCTTGTTCAAAATACTGTCATCAATTTCTTTGAGTTTGTAGCCCCTTTCAAACACATAGTTCATGATGTTCTTTTGACGGGGATTCAATTTTTCAAAATCAACCTGTTTTCTAAAATAAGACTGAAACAAATCTTTGATTCGGAACAATTGATTTTGATGCATATTCAAACCAAATACCACTTGGTCGTCAAAGCCTGCAGCCTTCTTGTCTTTGCTGCCACATAGTTGAAAATAAATATTCTTATTGATGTACAACTCATGCGCTAAGCTGATCAAACCAAAACAATCCATTTGGTGTTTGGCCAACCAAAAATGCTGCAACAAGCATGCTACTTTAGGTTTCAACTCCTCAAAAATATTCAAGGCCATGATTCTAAAATGCAACATCCACGATTGCACCATTGGGTGAAACTCTGAATCGCCATTCATGAATTCAAACAAGCCATCCAATTCCAATTCTGTTTCAACATCGAGCCTTTCTGGGTAACCAATTTGTTTACCAGAAAACAGGTTCCACTCTTTATTGTTCTGAAACAAATCTACAATGAGTATTTTGTGCAACTTGTAAAATAAATTCAAAGAAAGCGGTGCTGCTATTTCCGACTGTAAGTATTGCTCTGCTTTGTGGTATTGTTCTACTGCTCGCTCATTGATGCCATTGGCATGGATGTTTTTATTGACAATGTATTTAACCGTTTTAATGTCAACCAAGTTGTGGTCAACGGCATTGGCATAGTAGTTTCTTAAAATAGAACTGTTTGCTTTTTCAATATTGCTGATATTTTCAGGCAAGTCAATGAATTCATAAATGCTTTGCAACTCACTGTATTGTTTAGCAAGTGCAAGAAATGCATCATCTAATGAAACTTGTGGCTCGTATCTGTTTACTAATATCATCTGTTACGAAACTAAGAGCAAATACAATTGCTTGCACAAGGGCACCCTACACACAATTGGTGGATTGTGTTGTATTTAACAAATTACAGGAAACAAAAAATGCGGAAAGCCTTATCAAATAAGCGCTTTCCGCATTGCAACAATTTTAGACAGATTGAATTTTTACTGTGTATAAATGCGTCATTGACCACCCAAAGCGCGGTAACGTTTCATGCATTCTTCTGCATATTGAGGCCTGCTCATTTTATTGAAAACACTTGCTAAATTATACCAAGCATCTTTGTAATTTGGATTGATGCTCAATGCAACTTGATAAGCATCTGATGCTTTTTGTAAGCTGCCAACCATTTCATAAGCTTGTGCCAATGCAAAACTAATTTCAGGAATGCTCCTGCCGTGTTTAGCAGCCATTTCTAGCTGTTTTACTGCCGATGTATAATCTCCCAAATTCATATAACTCATGCCACTGTAATACCAACTTTCAGCAACATTCTCTTTGTAATCTGTAGCTTTTTTAAAGGTATCAATTGCTTTTTGGTATTCTTTTCTATTAAAATAAACCAATCCCAAACTGCTAAATGCAGAGTAGTTTTCAGGATAAATTTCAATGGCTTTGTTCAAAGCATTTTCAGCACTGTCTAACATACCCATGGTTAAATAAGCAAAACCCAACATGCGCCAACTCTCTTCATCTTTAGGCTGGTAAGCAACTGCTTGGCTAAAATAATACACTGCCGTATCAGGTTGGTTTCTATCTATGGCCGCATAGCCCAATGGCATTAAGTTGTTTTCTCTTTTTACAACGGCAGCCAACGGTACACCATCAGCACTTACTGTATAAACCGTTCCTTTAGGAGGGAAAGAACCGCTGAGCAATTCATGCTGCGAATAAGTTCTGCTGGTTAAAATTAAATAATCCCAATTGGCTTTTTGTTCTTCACTTTCACGGGTCCAAGCAAATTCAATTTTTGGGTTAATGCGGTGTGCCCAATAAGCAGCAGTTGTTACCTCATTGTTGATGCTTACTTTTAATGCATCTGTAGGATGTTGGGTAGCAATCCACTCAGCTGCTGCCCTACAAGCATTGCTGTAATAATCGGTTTCATAGGTACCATAAGCGCCTTGTAAACCACCCACCAATTCGTTGAAATATACATATTGGTTGGGATGATTTTTAACAAACCAAATGAGCGGTTTGGTAAACAACAAAGTAAAAATAACTGCAGCACCTATGGCAACAAGTTTCTTACTTGAAAATAAATAATCAAATGTAAAAGCAACAATGACAACTGCACTTGGCAATACAAACAAATAATGTCTCCAGCCATTGTAATAGTTCAGGTTACTAATTTCTGCATAAGCAATTGGAAACAAAGTCATAAACAAGAACATCAGCAAAAACCAAAACTGCTTTGGTTGTTGACGCTTGATAAAAGGCAATAACACAATGCCGCCAATGAAACCCAGGAGCAAATACAATGGGTTGCCAATACTTAAAAACTTAATGACATAATACCAAGGAGCACTGGTAAGCATGTACATGCGCTTGCCTTCAAACAACTCTACATTATTGGTATAAAAAGCATTTTCAGATGCTTTTTTAAAGGCAACAAAAGGGTTTGTTAAAGGATGTTCATGTGCATAAGGCCACAAAGCTATACCAATGATATAACTCAACACCGCAACAATTAAAAACCATTTGATGCCCTTGAACAAGAAACTTCCCGCTTGAGCTTGTTTGGTAAATACGCGGTACAACCAAATTAAGCCAATGAATAAAGCAAAATAAGCCAATAATAAAAAGGCACCAACCCTTGATGCAATGCCAATTCCTATACCCAAAGACAACCAAATTAAATGCGCTGTTTTAGGTTGAGCCTGTTGTTTAAACAGCTTCACAAAGTACAATCCAGCAAAAGCAAAACCCAATGCAAATGGAATGTCGGTTGGGTTGTTCATGCTATGTCCAAACCACCCTGGATTAAAAAACAACATCAAAAATGCCAAACAAGCAGCTCGCCAAGAAGCTATTTCAAAGGCGATGAGGCCAACAAATAAAATGCCTAAGAAGCCATAAATGGAATTGATGAAATGCCTGGTTTCATAGATGCCTGTATGAAAAGTATGGTATGCAAATGCAGAAATGGTATTGATTTGTTCACCATAAAAACGGTAAGCCTGTCTGATAAATTCACCTGCGTTGAGCGGTTCTGCAATGGCTGCTGTATCCTTGCCACCAGAGGTCAAATACCTGTATGAAAGTTCAGCATAATCGTTGTGTGCTTTTTCATCCCAGGTTGATCCAAAATCTTGACTGAAATAAGGCATTAAAAAAGCACCCAAAAGTACCATGGTAAAAAACAACAACCTGTAAATGGCTGCATTTGATTTTGAAAACTGAAGGCCTTTGTCTTTGATTTCTGCAAAAGCGCTGCTTACAAAATAATGCCACCTTAGGCCAATTAAATTGCCAATCAACCTGAAAATTGAACCCGATTGACAGCTTGCATGTTGGTATGTCAAACTTGTATTGGGCACTTGGTTCACAGCAACGGCATATGCCACTTGGTCGAACGAATTGCAATAATTGAGTTGGTGGTTGAATAACTGAGCGAGTTCTGTGGTTTTACCCATTAAACAATCGGCATAGTTATCAGCCAAATTCAATGGGCTGAGCAAACGGGTAAATCGGTTGAGCAAAGAAGTTCCAGCCGTTTTTTTGGCATTGCCTTTGTTCAAAATGCTCAAACCATTTAAGTTTTTTTTGTGCGTTGCCAACAATTGCATGAGGTTGCCCAAATGCTCGTTTGCATCATACAATACCATGGCATTGGCCCCTTTGGCATTGGCCAGTGCTGCATTAATTTGAACCCACAATGGCGCTTGAGACGTATCACAAATGAGCTTACCCGATTCTAGGTAAGCCGATAACGAAGCTGTATCCAAGTGATTGGCTTGTAAACAATGCAATTCAAAATCCAGTTTAGATTTTTGAAGCATGTTTTGTAAGTTGGTAACAAAGGCCTGATTGGCTTTGGCTACGTTTACCAATACGCTAATTTTAGCATCTAATTGAGTTGTCATATGGTGCTAACTGATCTTTTCAAATACAAACAAATTGTTCAAGCCTAACTGAAAACGTTGTTTGCAAATGAGTTTAAATTGAGGTGCATTAAATAAATGAATGGTTTGAGCTGGGTCGTATCCGTAATGCTCTTCGAGGCTCATGCCATCTATTAATTTGAGTGTTGTTAAAACAGCTAAAATGGTATCAACCTGAGGCGATGGCACTGTAATGACAACCCTTCCTCCTGGTTTTAAATAATTGAAACAATTGTTGGCCAATTCTTTTTGCAGATCAGTTGGAATGTGTTCCAATACTGCCAACAGGGTAATGACATCGTACTGAATTCCTTTAGGTGATACCTCTGGGAAATAACCTGGAATCAGCGTGTACAAAGGTGTATCAACCTGTTCAGTTAAAGTTGGGTCAATGCCAAAACCTTTGCTAATGGTGCCACGCAGGGCTTCAAACATGACCCCATCTACACTACCTATGTCTAAAACAGTGTCGCCTTGTTGAATGAATTTTTTTGCCTTGTTAATCCTGACTGTTTGCAAATACCTGTCTAATGCCTTCATGCTTATTTCTTTTTGTTTACACTTAAAACTCCCAAGAAAAAACTAGACAAAACTGTTTGCAA
>JAIXWI010000043.1 GCA_027491355.1 Bacteroidota bacterium | reverse complement strand
TTGATGCTTTCATCCATCCAAGGATAATTGCGCTCGTTTGATCCCAAAATGCCGTAAAACCAATTGTGTCCAATTTCATGTATAATAGTTGTCTTATCTATACTTTGGCAGTTAGTTATGGTTGGGTATTCCATTCCTCCTCCTGCTTCAAGAGGTGTTATAACTACGCTGGCAATTGAGTAGGGATATTCTCCCACTTTTTTACTATAAAATTCAACACCTTCATTGGCATAACTGAGGCCTTGTTTTAAACTTTCTTTGGATGCTTTAGGTGCGTATATCCATGTTTCCACAAATTTACCACTTGGCAACCGCACTCCACTTTTTGAAATTTTAAATTTTTTAGAGGCAAACCATGCAAAATCATGTACACTATCTTGAACAAATTGTAATCTTTTATAGGCTGTTGTAGAGGGATTTTCTAGGTATGAATTTGAAATTTTGTTGTTGAGCCATTCTTGTTCTACTTTGTTTTCTAAAACGCCAGTCGCAGCAACTACATATTCTTTAGGAACCTCTATGTTTACTGTAAACTTTCCAAATTCACTATAAAATTCACCTTGGTCTAGATATGGCATGGGGTTCCAGCCGTTTACATCGTATACTGCTGGTTTTGGGAACCATTGCGTAATGCAGTAAATACTGTCTTCTACCCCCATTCTGCTAAATACGCTACCGGGTATTTTTACTTTAAAAGGGGTAGAAAAAACCAGTTGTTGGCCTGGCAAAAGTGGTTGACTAAGTATAATCTTAGCATAATCTATTTCTTTTTCAAATATCAATGTTACGGGTTTGCCGTTGATTGAAGGCTGTAAAGAATCTATCCATCCTCTATCTTTATCAGTTGCGTAATAAAGGTTGGTGTTTTTATTTTCTAATTCTTGTTTAACCAATGCAGTTTTGTTGTTTTTGTATGCATTGGGCCACAAATGAATGTATATTTCGTTCAATGCATTGGGCGAGTTGTTCGTGTATATAAACTCTTCATAACCAGTTAACATTTGACGAACATCATCCAATTTAACATCAATTGAATAACTAACATGTTGCTGCCAATTTGCCTGATTTTGAATGATTGGCAAGCTTTGTGATTGAATGAAGGGGCAGATCACCAATAGAGAGTATACTAAAAAGATACTTTTTTTCCAATTTATACTTTTAACCATTGGTTCAAAAATTGTAAAAAAAAAGGAGATAATAGGCATCTGACTAAAGAACTTTCAGTTATTTTTGAATAGTTAAATGAATTGCCATGGAAGGAAATGATTTTTTAGGAGAGGAAACCAGCAATTTTGTTCAACGCTACGAGAAAATGCTCAGGAATAGAACCAAAGACTATTTTGAACCTGATGCAATAGAAATGATAGCAGAGCATTATTTACAGCAGGAAAAATATAAAAAGGCTGAATCAGCTATACATTATGGGCTAGACATGTATCCTCAACATGTTGGCTTTTGGGTCAAATTGGCAGAAGTTTATTTACACACAGATAGGCATGATTTAGCCCTTGTGGAATTAGATAAAGCAGCAATTTACGAGCCTTGTAATTCAGAGGTATACTTACTCAAAGGAGAGGTTTTACTGGGTTTAGACGATGCTTCATCTGCCAAACATTGTTTTGAAAAGGCAATACAATTTACCGATGAATTAACAGATTGTTTGTTTGAAATTGGTTTCATATTCCAAGACCATGATTTGTTTTCAGAGGCCATTTACTACTTCAAGGAAATTATTAAGTTAGATGTTGCCAATGAACAAGCATATTACGAAACAGCTAACTGCCTTGATTTGTTATACAGATATGAAGAGGCCATTGCATTGCTCAATCAATTAATAGACATTGAGCCTTACAATGCAACCGCTTGGTACAATTTGGGGGTCATACACACCAAACTTAACCATTTTAAAGAGGCTATTGAAGCATTTGATTATTGTTTGGTTATTGATGAAACATATACGGTAGCTAAATTTAATAAAGCAAATGCATTGGTTGAAATGGAGTTGTTTGATGATGCAATTTCAACCTATCAAGAGGTCATAGATGAGGAAGGAGAGGATGGAATAACCCTTTGCAATTTAGCAGGATGTTATGAACGAAAAGGAGATTACGAGCAATCAAGGACTTTGTATAAAAAAGCCAGCTTGTCAAACCCAAATTTGGCAGAAGCTTGGTTTGGAATTGGCTTAACATTGTACAAGGACAATAAAGGAAAAGATGCCTTACAATTTTTTAAACGTGCAGTATTGTTAGAGACAGACAATATTGAATACTTGATGGTATTGGGTGAATGCGAATTTTCATTGGATTTATCAAATGATGCAATGGGAACATTTGAAAAAATAACAGAAATTGATCCTTCATTTGTTGAGGCTTGGATTGACTGGTCTTTTGTACTTTACACAGCAGCAGATTATAGTGGGGCTGAGCAATTACTCAGAAAGGCTTTGTCTTACAACCCCGATTCATATGCTTGCTATTACAGATTGGCATTGGTACTTCAGAAAGCAGGAAAAGCTAAAGAAGCGCTTGTGCAGTTTGAAAAAGCATTGCAAATCAATTTTGAAGAACACAATCACGTGTTTAAAACCTATCCAGAATTGACACTTATTCCTGACTATTTACACCTGGTTGATATTTATCGTCCAAAATCAACAGATTGAGTTGAAACATCTTGTTTTAAAAGCTTTAATTTGCGCACTTTACAATGAACTTTAAGTTAAAACATATTCCAGAGAGGCCTATCAAGCCTAGAAATTCAGGACTTACAATGGTAATGGATAAAGGCTTGAGCATGCGTGAGGCTGAAGACATGATTGCAGTCAGTGGAACTTATACAGATATAGTTAAGTTAGGATTTGGAACATCCTATGTGACCCCAAACTTGCAAGAGAAAATTAAGCTCTATCAATCAAATGGCATGATTGTTTATTTTGGCGGTACACTTTTTGAAGCTTATTTGGTTCGCAATCAATTTGAAGATTACATCAAAATGCTTGAAAAATATGGCATGCAACATGCAGAGATTTCAGATGGTTCAATTGAGCTGCCACATGACATGAAATTGGAACTCATTGCTAAACTTAGCAAGCATGTAACTGTTCTTAGTGAGGTAGGTAGTAAAGATGTAGAAAAAATCATTCCTCCTTACCAATGGATAGAACTCATGCAAAGTGAGCTGGCTGCTGGTGCTTGGAAAGTAATAGCCGAGGCAAGAGAAGCTGGGAATGTTGGTGTTTACAGAAGTAGCGGAGAAGTGAGAGAAGGCCTGGTTCAGGAAATTTTAACCAAAATACCTGAAGAAAAAATTATTTGGGAGGCACCTCAAAAAGCTCAGCAAACCTATTTTATCAAACTTGTTGGAGCTAATGTAAATTTAGGAAACATCGCACCAAACGACATCATTCCGTTAGAAACTTTGAGATTGGGATTAAGAAGTGATACTTTCAGCTTTTTCTTAGGAAAAGGCAGTAAATTTATTACAAAGAAAAAATAGAAAGTTGTATTAGCCAATAATATTGACTTCATTTGATAGTTAAGAAATAGACCATGACTTTACAAGAAAAAGTAAACGCAGACATCATTACAGCAATGAAAGCCAAAGACGAAGCCAGTCTTAGGGCATTGCGTGGTTTAAAGTCGGCATTGTTGCTGGCTGGTTCAGAGGCCGGAGCCAATGGTATTGTTTCAGATGAGCAAGCCATTAAAATTTTTCAAAAACTGGCCAAACAAAGAAAAGAATCGTTAGATATTTATGTACAAAACGGCAGAACAGATTTGGCTAAAACCGAATCAGAAGAATTAACCGTAATTGAAAAATATTTACCTGCCCAGTTATCACCTGAGCAAATCAAACAAGAATTAACAGCATTGCTTCAAGCAAATGGAGCAACTTCAGCAGCAGATTTTTCTAAAGTAATGCCAATTGCAATGAAACACTTTGCGGGCAGAGCTGACGGTAAAATCATTTCGGCAAGTCTGAAAGAATTGTTGTCTTAATTCATTTCATGTGGGCTCATAGCCCTTAAATTTTTATAAAATGACAGAAGAAGAACGCATTAAATTGGCTTTCCAAAAAAAGGATTGGCCTGAAATCAAAGTGAGCGATAGTTGGGCCACTTTTAAAATCATGGCGGAGTTTGTAGAGGGCTTCGAGAAAATGAGTAAAATTGGGCCATGTGTTTCCATTTTTGGATCTGCACGTACCAAAAACGACAACAAGTATTATTTATTGGCAGAAGAAATTGCAAAAAAACTGGTAAAAGTAGGTTTTGGGGTAATTACTGGTGGTGGACCAGGAATAATGGAAGCTGGAAACAAAGGTGCATATGAAGCAGGGGGGAAGTCAGTAGGTCTCAATATTGTATTGCCATTCGAACAATTTCATAACAAGTACATTGATCAAGATAAAAACATCAACTTTGACTACTTTTTTGTCAGAAAAGTGATGTTTGTAAAATATGCTCAAGGCTTTATAGCAATGCCAGGAGGTTTTGGCACACTTGACGAGTTATTTGAGTCGTTGACCTTGATTCAAACTCATAAAGTAGCTCGTTTCCCGGTTGTTTTAGTTGGAACAGAATATTGGGGTGGACTCATAGACTGGCTCAAAGAAACCATGTGTAAAAAAGAGAAAAACATCAACGAGGAAGATTTGTTCTTATTCAAATTGGTTGACACTGCAGATGAAGCAGTGGGCGCAATTATTGATTACTATGCAGAGATGAGTATCAAACCAAATTTTTAACAGATTAAACCATTCATGAGTTCATTAAAAGAAGACGCGTTAAAATACCACAGCAAAGGCAGACCCGGCAAAATTGCTGTTGTACCTACCAAGCCTACAAATACTAAAAGAGATTTGAGTTTGGCCTATTCACCAGGAGTTGCAGAACCCTGTTTAGCCATTGCAGAAAATTCTGAAGACATTTACAAATATACAGCCAAAGGGAATTTGGTTGCAGTTATTTCTAATGGAACGGCTGTTTTAGGTTTAGGTGATATTGGTGCAGAAGCCTCAAAACCTGTAATGGAGGGCAAAGGGGTGTTGTTTAAGATATTTGCAGATATTGATGTTTTTGATATAGAAGTCAATACCAAAGATGTTGAGTCCTTTATTCAAACTGTAAAGAACATCTCATGTACTTTTGGAGGCATCAATTTAGAAGACATCAAAGCACCAGAATGCTTTGAAATTGAAACCCGCCTCAAAGAAGAATTGGATATTCCAATCATGCACGATGACCAACATGGAACAGCAATCATTACAGGTGCAGCATTGTTGAATGCATTGGAACTGGTAGGCAAAGAAATTTCAAAAGTTAAAGTTGTTTACAATGGTGCAGGAGCTTCGGCTATCAGCTGTGCCAAAATAATGTTAGCCCTTGGTGTTTCACCTGAAAATTTAGTGATGTGCGATAGCAAAGGTGTGATTAGAAAAGACAATCCAGCATTGGATTCAATCAAGCAACAATTTGCTACTGATAGAGACATCCATACCCTAACAGATGCTTTACAAAACGCAGATGTATTTGTTGGTTTATCAAAGGCAGATGTTGTTACTCAAGATATGATCAGGAGCATGAACAAAGACTGCATAGTTTTTGCATTGGCTAACCCAAATCCGGAAATACAATATGATTTAGCAATGGCTTCAAGGCCAGATATCATCATGTGTACGGGTAGAAGCGACCATCCTAATCAAGTAAACAATGTATTGGGTTTTCCTTATATTTTTAGAGGTGCTCTTGATGTAAGAGCTACTAAAATTAATGAGGAAATGAAGATTGCCGCAGTACACGCTTTGGCTAAGTTAGCCAAAGAGCCTGTACCCGAAATGGTATTGCTTGCATATGAAGAAAAAAATGTAACGTTTGGTAGATCTTATATCATTCCTAAACCCATAGATCCGCGACTTATTACAACAGTTTCGCCTGCTGTTGCTAAAGCTGCTATGGATAGTGGAGTTGCAAAACATCCAATCAAAGATTGGGAAGCATATCACAATACCTTGTTAAACCGCTTAGGAAATGAGAGTAATTTTATGCGAGCTCTTACAGACAAAGCCAAGCAAGCACCGAAACGCGTAGTATTCAGTGAAGCTGATAATTATAAAATATTAAGAGCAGCTCAAATTGTAAAAGACGAGGGAATTGCTATTCCTATTTTACTGGGTAACCGTTCAAAAATTGAGCAAATTATTGCGGAGCACGACATCAAATTAGGAGATGTTCAAATAATAGACCCAATGGAACATGAAGAAAAGCGAAATGCTTTTGCAGCTATTTTGTTCCAAAAACGTCAAAGAAAGGGCATCACTTTGTATGAAGCCAAGAAATTGGTTAGGGACAGAAGTTATTTTGCACCAATGATGGTTGAAACTGGTGAGGCAGATGCTATGATTTCTGGCCTTACTAAAAATTATCCTTCAACCATCAGACCAGCTTTGCAAATTTTAGGTAAAGAAGAGCATACTTCTGTTGTTGCCGGTATGTATATCATGTTGAGTAAAAAGGGCCCATTGTTTTTTGCTGATTGTACAGTCAATCCAGACCCCACCGTGAAAGAACTCATCGATATTACAGCATTGGCAAATGCAGCAGTAAAAAAATTCAATATTCAACCTAAGACAGCATTACTTTCATATAGTAATTTTGGTTCAGCATCAGGTGAAGTTCCTTCCAAAATGGCTGAAGTGAGAAGCGCACTCAAAGCAATGTATCCTCAAATGGTAGTAGATGGAGAAATTCAAGCTAACATTGCCATGAACCAAAAACTATTGAAAGAAAATTTTCCTTTCAGTGAGTTGAATGGAGAGCCGGTAAATACCTTTATTTTTCCTTCATTGTCAAGTGGAAATATTACTTACAAAATGTTACAAGCATTGGGTGCAGCAGAAGCCATTGGTCCGGTATTATTAGGGCTAAAAAAGTCAGCTCATATTTTACAAATAGGTAGCAGCATCAGAGAGATAGTGAATATGGTTACCATTGCTGTTGTAGATGCTCAAGAAAAGCAATAAATCAGAATTTGACCCATAAAAAAAGCCGACCCAATGGTCGGCTTTTTTGTTATTTCAATGTTCGTTTAACTTCAACTTCGTCATAGGCTTCTACGTTGTCGCCTTCTCTTAAATCATTGTAGTTGTGGATGGTTAATCCGCAATCATATCCACTGCTTACTTCTTTTACATCGTCTTTGAAACGTTTAAGTGAAGACAATGAACCAGTAAACACAACCACACCATCTCTGATGAGTCTGATTTTTGCGTTTCTTGGAATTTTACCATCTGTAACCATACAACCAGCAACCGTTCCAACTTTTGAAATTTTGAAAACCTCTCTGATTTGAGCATTTCCAAGAATTTTCTCCTCTAATTTAGGCGCCAATAAACCTTCAATTGCACCATTGATTTCTTCAATTGCTTTGTAGATAATTGAGTACAATCTGATATCAATCGATTCGGTTTCAGCCAATTTTCTAGCTTGTGGACTAGGTCTTACTTGGAATCCGACAATGATTGCATCTGAAGCAGATGCCAGCATGACATCACTCTCAGAAATTTGTCCAACACCTTTATAGATAACACTAACTTGAACTTCTTCTGTAGACAATTTAATCAAGGAATCACTCAAGGCCTCAACAGAACCATCTACGTCTCCTTTTACAATGACTTTCAATTCTTTGAAGTTGCCAATTGCCAATCTTCTTCCAATTTCATCCAAGGTAATGTGTTTATGTGTTCTGATTCCTTGTTCGCGTTGCAATTGTTGACGTTTGGTTGAGATTTCTCTGGCCTCTTGGTCATTTTTTGTAATGATAAAACGGTCACCAGCTTGTGGAGCACCATCAAATCCTAATATTACGACAGGAGTACTTGGTCCCGCTTTGACCATTTTTTTGCCCCGCTCATCAAACATGGCTTTTACTTTACCACTGTATACACCCGCTAACAAAGGGTCACCCACTTGCATGGTGCCACTTTGTACCATTACTGTAGTTACAATTCCTCTACCTTTATCCAGCGTAGATTCTATGACACTGCCTGTTGCACGCTTGTTAGGATTGGCTTTCAAATCTAGCATTTCAGCTTCTAACAATACTTTTTCTAACAAGGCCTCTATATTCAAACCTTTTTTAGCTGAAATTTCTTGACATTGGTACTTTCCTCCCCATTCTTCTACTAAAATATTCATGGCCGAAAGTTGCTCTCTTATTTTATCAGGATTTGCACCTTCACGGTCAATTTTATTGATGGCAAAAATAATAGGAACCCCTGCTGCCAAAGAGTGGCTGATTGCTTCTTTAGTTTGTGGCATCACACTGTCATCAGCGGCAATTACTATGATAACGATGTCTGTTATTTTAGCACCTCTTGCACGCATAGCAGTAAATGCCTCGTGACCAGGTGTATCTAAAAAGGTTATCTTTTTACCACTTTCAAGTTTCACCTCATAGGCTCCTATATGCTGTGTAATACCACCAGCTTCACCACTTACCACATTGGCTCTTCGGATATAATCTAATAAAGATGTTTTACCATGGTCTACGTGACCCATTACAGTAACAATAGGTGCTCTTGGTAAAAGCATTTCAGGATCATCTATCTCTTCCTCAACAGCTTCTTGGACCTCAGCAGAAACAAATTCTACCTCATAACCAAATTCTTCAGCAACAATGGCAATGGTTTCAGCATCTAATCTTTGGTTAATAGAAACCATCATGCCTAAGCTCATACAAGCACTGATAATTTGCGTAATCTGCAAATTCATCATTTTTGCCAATTCATTTGCAGTAACAAATTCGGTTACTCTTAATTTGTTCTGTTCTTGTTGTTCTTGTAATGCTGCTTCTTCTCTTTCTGCTGCCTGAGAGTCACGTTTTTGTTTTCTAATTTTAGACCTAACTGCACCTAAATTAGGATTTTTGCTTCCAGGATTTAAACGAGCTAAGGTTGCTTTTAATTTGTCTTGAATTTCTTTTTCGCTTACCTCTGTTTTAGGTGCTCCAGGGGTATTGTTTGTACCTCTATTGAACCCACCTTTGTTATATGGATTGTTACCTTTGTAGTTAGGGCTATTCCCAGTTCTATTAAAATTACCTTGACCAGGTTGATTAGGTCTATTTTGATTTGGTTGACTGTTCGGTTGATTTGGATTGGATGGTTTGTTGTCAGATGGCCCACCAACAGTTTTTCTTTTTCTCTTTTTCTTTTGATCTAAGTTATCGCTTGAAGCAACCGGCTGAGCTTTTTTGGGTGGATCGGCCTTCAAAACAATTTTACCCATTACTTTTAAACCATCTAATTTTTCATATTTGGTTTCAAAAGCTTTAGCCTCAGCTTCTGGTTCAACAGGTGAGGATGCTTCAATTGGAGCAATATTTTCTGAAACTGCCTCAGGTTCTGATGGAACTTCAATTACTGGCACCTCTATTGGCGTTTCTTTTGGTTGCTCAGTTATTGGAGGCTCAGGTTCAGCCTTTTTGGTTTTGGCTTTTTTACCTGGTAATTCTATTTTGCCTATTACTTTGAATTTAGGTAATTCATCGTTGCTGCTTGCTTTTTCAGTTGCTTCAGCAATTGTTGGTGCAGCAACTTCAACAACAGGTAGTTCTTCTTTTTTTTCTTCTGGTTTTTCAGCTTCAGCCTTGATGCCTTTGTTCACCAGTTCAGACTTGATAAGGATGCCATCTTCTTCCTCTTCCTCTTCCAATATGACAGGCTTTGGCTTGGCAATTTCATGCACCACGTCTTTTGGTTTGATCCTATCTTTACCAAGTTTGTTAGCTTCTTGTTTAACTTTCTTTTCTGAAGAAAATTCAGAAAGCAAAGTAACGTATTGTTCCTCTGTAAGTTTGGTGGTTGGTTTGGCTTCAACGACATGCCCTTTTTTTGCTAAAAAATCAACCAATGTGGTCATTCCTACATTGAGTTCTTTAACAACTACATTGAGTCTTTTTGTTCCTGATGTTTCGCTCATTATGCGCTAATGGTTCTATAATTACCTGCAAATATCGGGTATATTAATTGATTATCAATTAAAAGGCCTGAAAATACTTGATTATAAGTAAATTTAATTACAAATAATCAGTAAAATCAGGCCCTCGAAAGAAAAATTTCTTTAAAATCCTATTGTTCGAATTCTGTTTCTAGAATTTTTCTTATTTCAATGACAGTTTCTTCTTCCAGCTCGGTTCTTCTTACTAAATCTTCAACTGAAATAGCCAATACACTTTTTGCAGTATCACAACCGATTCCTTTCAACTCATCAATGATCCAGCTATCAATTTCGTCACTGAATTCCTCTAAGTCAATGTCTTCCTCTTCATGTTCTGTTTCTCTGTAAACGTCAATTTCATATCCAGCTAATTTACCAGCCAATTTAATATTGTGTCCACCTTTGCCAATTGCCAGTGAAACTTGATCTGCTTTGATGGTAACTGCTACCCTTTTTCTGTCTTCTTCAATTTTAATTCCAGAAATTTTAGCAGGGCTCAATGCTCTTTGAACCAACAAAGAAGGATTGGTTGTGAAATTAATAACATCAATATTTTCGTTTCTCAATTCCCTTACAATTCCGTGTATTCTAGACCCCTTCATTCCAACACAAGCACCAACTGGGTCAATTCTGTCATCGTAACTTTCTACAGCTACTTTGGCCCTTTCTCCTGGTTCACGTACAATTTTCTTGATGCTGATTAAACCATCAATGATTTCTGGTACTTCTTGCTCAAACAAGCGTTCCAAGAATACTGGAGAGGTTCTAGACAAGATAATTCTTGGTGTACCATTGTGCATTTCTACTTTCAATACAACAGCTCTAATGGCATCACCTTTTTTGTAATGGTCGGCTTGAATCATTTCATTTTTAGGTAGGATCAATTCATTGCCTTCGTCATCTAAAATCATGATTTCTTTTTTCCAGATTTGGTAAACCTCACCTGTAATGATTTCACCCACACGGTCTTTGTACTTTTTGTACAATTCATCTTTTTCCAATTCTAATACTTTAGAAAGCAATGTTTGACGTGCAGATAAAACAGCCCTTCTACCAAATTCCTTTAAAATGTCTACCTCGGTAGTTACATATTCTCCAATTTCAAAATCTGGTTCAATTTTTAACGCATCTTGGTAAGCAATTTCTGTATTTGGGTTTTCAACCTCCCCATCATGAACAATGGTTCTGTTGTGCCAAATTTCTAAGTCACCACTTTTGTCGTTGATGATAACGTCAAAATTTTCGTCGCTGTTAAACTTTTTTCTTAACATGCCTCTAAATACATCTTCCAGCACCCTTTGCATGGTAGCACGGTCAATGTTTTTGAATTCTTTAAACTCACTAAACGAGTCGATTAATCCTGAACTATGCATATACTTTGTATGTTTATTTTATGAATTGAATGAAACCATGATTGTGCTCTCTTCGATATCTGAAAAAAGGATTGCTTTTTCAATCGGTTCTTTTGCTTTGTATCCTTTTTTTGCATCCTTGAGTAAAACAGTGATGGCATCTGTCTCTACCTTCATTAATTTTCCAAGAATGGTGTTTTGAGCTTTCAACTTGATAGAGATTTCTCTACCAATGTGTTTTGGGTATTGTCTCTGCATTTTCAATGGTCTGTCAACTCCCGGAGAAGATACCTCAAGTGTGTATGCTTGGTCTCCAAAGTCTAGACCATCCAGTTGCTCCGAAAGAAACCGATTGAACAAACGACACTGTTCTATTGTCAATGCCTGATCTGCATCAAGGAATACTGATAACTTTTTGTTGCCTACTTTGTAATCAACTTCTACCACATATACATCTGCAGGTAAGAATTCAGTTCCCCAGGATTTTATTTGTTCAGCTATTTGCATATACAATTAATAAAAGAGGGGACTTTCGGTCCCCTCTGTAAAAATGATGCAACAAAAGTAAGTATAATTCTACCAAATATTCAAAAAACTCAAAATTTGTGGTCTGTAAAGCTGTAATAATTTAATTAAATACCTTCTAATCAAATTGTTACATTGTTTTGTAAATTAAAAATTTCAAACAGAGTTTTGGGTTTGAATGATGAATCAACTTGAATTTATGGATTGTTTTATATTGCGACCTCAACCTGCATTGTGCCAAATTGAAAAAACGCATCGTATTTTCCGTTTCCAACGACCTTTCATATGATCAACGCATGCAAAGACATGGCAACTGCCTTGTTGAAGCTGGTTTTGATGTTGTATTGGTTGGAAGAGTTTTGCCCAATTCAGTTCCACTCAAACCAATGTCATTTGATCAGTTCCGTTTCAAATGTTGGTTCAACAAAGGCAAACTTTTTTATATAGAGTTCCAAATTAGGTTGTTTTTCTTTTTAATTTCAAAGCCAGCAGATTGTTATGTAGCCATAGACCACGATACTTTATTGCCCAATTTTATAGTAGCCAAAATGAAAGGTGTTAAATTGGTTCACGATGCACATGAATATTTTGTTGAAGTACCCGAATTACACCATCGAAACATTAGCCGTTTCCTCTGGGATTCAATTGGTAATGCTTGTATTGAACAGTGTGATTTGGTGTATACGGTTGCAGACGATTTGGCATTGGAGCTCAGTAACAGGTACCAAGCTGTATTCAAAACCATCAGCAATGTACCCCCATTGCTCTCCAACAATCAAAAACAAAATATTCAGCATAACCCGCCAATTTTATTGTACCAAGGGGCATTGAATCAAGGTAGAGGACTTGAGCAATTGGTGCTAGCAGTTCATCAATTACCGGTACTTTTATGGATAGTTGGTGAAGGTGATTTGAGTCAGGAACTTAGGAATTTAGTTGCACAAGAAGGTTTACAAGAAAAGGTAAAATTTTGGGGATTTATAGAACCTTCAGGGCTAAAAGCAATTACAGAGCAGGCTACCATTGCATACAATTTATTAGAACCCAACGGACTTAGCTATCAATTTTCATTGGCCAATAAATTTTTTGATTACATGCATGCTGGCATTCCTCAGTTATGTGCAAATTTTATTGCCTATCAAAAAATCAATGAAGTATACCCTGTAGCATTGTTGTTGGATTGCAATACGGATTCAATTGTAACTGCTGTTGAACAATTGCTTAGCAATAAAAATTTGTATGAAACGCTTAAAGAAAATTGTTTAAAGGCGTCTAAGGTTTTTAATTTACAAGTTGAATCAACAAAATTGGTAAGCTATTACCAACAATTATGCAATTAAAAACACTCCATATTGTAGCCTTTGATGTGCCTTATCCTGCAAACTATGGAGGTGTGATAGATGTTTTTTATAAAATTAAAATGCTACATGAAAATGGCATTCAAATTCATTTGCATTTGTTTCAGTATGGAGAGCGATTGGCTCATCAAGAATTAGAAAAGTATTGTCAAAAAGTTACCTATTACAAAAGAAAAAGGTTTAGTTTTAGGTGTTGGTTGCCTTACATTGTTGCTACGCGTTCATCTGCTCAGTTGCTTCATAATTTATTGCAGGATGATGCACCAATTTTGTTTGAAGCCATTCATAGTTCTTTTTTTATCAATCATCCTGCATTGCATTCGCGTTTTAAAATGCTTAGAATGCATAACATAGAACACGATTATTACAATTTATTAGCACATCAAGAATCAGGTTTGCTTAAAAAGATTTACTTTAAAACGGAAGCTTTTTTATTGAGACTTTATCAAAAAAAAATACACCATGCTCAACTAATTTTTGCCATTTCTGAAAACGATGTTCGCAGGTTAGTTCCTACTTTTGGTGCTAAAGTTTTTTTACTCCCTGCTTTCCATGCAAACACTGAAGTCAAGAGTAAAATGGGGGCATCTGATTTTTGCTTTTACCATGGTAAATTGAGTGTTGCTGAAAACCATCATGCGGCAATGTTTCTAGTGAACGATGTGTTTTCCAAAATACCTGTTAAACTCATAATTGCTGGTTCTGGTGCAAACACAGCGTTAAAAAATGCTGTACTTAAATATCCACATATTTCATTGCTTGAAAATATCGGTCAAGAACAAATCAACCAACTCATTGCTGATGCTCAAATCAATGTCATGCCAACATTTCAACCTACTGGTATCAAACTCAAATTAATCAATGTTTTGTACTTAGGACGGCATGTATTGGTGAACAATCAAATGGTAGAAGCTACGGGTTTAGAAGGCTTAACAACAATAGTCAATACTGCAAAAGAAATGCAAGATTCTGTTACCAAATTGATGGATACGCCTTTTAGCAATCAAGACATACAAAATAGAAATAGCATATTGAAGGCTTCATTTGATACCCAGATGAATGTGCAACAATTGATTCAATTTTTACAAGACCAAAAATCAGTCATTGACAATTAGTTTCAAGTAAAAAAGTGGGTTGCGAAGTTTAGCGCGCATGTCTAAGTCCTCGAACATACAACTAATGGTTTCTCTGAGTAGTTTATTCTTGTGTGCTTTGTTTACAACAAAATTAAAAAGCCAAGGAAACTTCACCATTTTTTGCATGGTATGGCTCAATTTCAATTCCTCCCACTGCCTTTCATAAAAAGCCTCATCATATTGTAGGTTAAATGCGGCTTTAAATTGATTTTTTTCAAAACATTTTTGAATGTGTTTGGCAGCCAACATACCACTGTACATAGCATTTCCAATACCCTCTCCAGTAAAAGGATCAATTAAACTACCGGCATCTCCAGTTAGTAAAAAATGGTCTCCTGAGAGGGGTCTTTTTTTAGAACCTAATGGCAAACCCCATCCTTCAATTTTTCCTACTAAATCAGCATTTTTAAATCTTTCCTTCAGAGCAGGATTGTTTTCAATTGCTTTGAACATACTTTCCTTTAAATTGATTTTTTTTGCTGATATGCTTGCGCTTAACATGCCTGCACCAACATTTGCTTGTCCGTTTGGAAGTGGAAAAATCCATAAATAGCCCGGCAACAAGTCATTTAAAAAGTGCAACTCGATAAAGTTTTGTTCATGAAGGCCTGAGACGCCATTGTAATAAGCCCTTATCCCAGCACAATAATGCTTGTTTTCTTTTTTTCTACCTATGAGTTTTTTCCCTACTATTGACCGATCTCCATCTGCACCTACTAGCATTTTCACACCAGTTATTTTTTGAATGGCATTGTTTTTTTGAATACTGATACAAAGTCCGTCCTTTTCCTTAACAATATCTGTTAAAGTTGTTTCAGAGAGTATAGTTGCATATTGGGTATCCAGCCATGAAAATAAAGTAGCATCAAAATCCATTCTTTTGCTAATGAATCCTGGCGCGTGAGGTTCATTTTGCATGTCTTTTTTAAATGGAATGTCTATTGATTTGCCATTGGGTGCTACAAATTGAACCCCCCAACTCGGCAAAAAATGCTCTGGCTTGCTCTGAAATTGATGAACAAGATTTGGATCAAGCTGCTTTAGAACTTGTACAACTTTGCCACTGAGCGCATCGCCACAAACTTTATCTCTTGGAAAACAGTTTTTTTCAATGATGGTATGTGGAATTTGAAGTTTACTTAAAAACAAGGAAGTAGCACAACCGGCTGGGCCTGCTCCAACTATTACAATTGTACTTGCTTGGGTGTGATTCATTTATAAATGATTGTCCTCGAAAATACTAAATAATTTGGGGCTTCCGTTAAATTGCTAATTTTAAGTAATTTTGTTCAAGTGTTTCTGCCATATTGTCAATGGCTTGATTTTTGGTAAAATTTACTTCTCAGATTATGACAGACAATTTCAATCTTTTAGCAGACCATGCAAGGGTATGGATTTATGCGGCTTCAGCTAGCATTTCTCCAATTCATGCAGCAGAAATACAGAATAAACTCAATGCATTTACATCTTCTTGGACTGCTCATCAAAACAAATTGTTAGCGTCAGCACAGTTGTTCCACAATTATTTTATAGTATTTATGGTTGATGAATCAGCTCATGAAATCAGTGGTTGTGGCATAGATAAATCTGTAGGTATTGTGCGCGAATTGTCAGAAATGACTGGGATGGATTTCTTCAACAGGTTATCAATTTTCCTTTTCATTAATGGAACAGTCGTTAAAACCAACAAGCAAGAGGTAGCCGAAAAACTAAATCAAGGGCAAATAGATGAAAATACCTTGTATTTCGATAATTTAGTGTCGGATAAAATAAGCTTTACTCAATCATGGTTAAAACCAATAAGAGAAAGTTGGTTTTTTCCCTCAGTACTGAACACAACCAAATAGCATATTCAATTAAAACCGCAAACAACTCCATAACAACATGACATCTCCTCAATCAGAAGACTCTCAAAACAGAAATTCCAACAATAAAAAACCTAAGGTGCCGCAAATGCCCAAATTCAATTTAAATTGGATTTACGCCATTGTAGTAGTAGTTTTTATAGCATTGACTTTTTTACCTAAAAATGTTGCGGTTAAAACAACCAAACAAGAGTTTATAACTAAAATGTTAATGGCTCATGATGTGGAAAAGGTAGTAGTGGTTAATAAATCAAATGCAGAAATTTATTTAAAGAAGGAAGTACTCAAAAATGAAAAATACAAAGAATTGAGCAGTCGAAGTATTTTAGGGGAAGATGTAGGTCCTCAGTATTACTTTGAAATTGGTGATGTTTCATCTTTTGAAACAGACATGCGTGAAAGACAAAAAGATTTTCCTATTAACGAGCAAATTGCCATAGAGTATGTAACGCAAAACAATTATTTCGGTGATTTCTTGTTTACTTGGTTATTGCCAATTATGGTGCTGGTTGCAATTTACATGTTCATTATGAGAAGAATGACTGGTGGTCCATCTGGAGGAGGGCAGTTATTCAACATTGGTAAAAGTCGTGCACAATTGTTTGACAAGGATACCATGGTAAAAGTTACCTTCAAAGATGTTGCGGGTTTAGATGAAGCCAAGGTTGAAGTAATGGAGATTGTTGACTTCTTAAAAAACCCAAAAAAGTACACAAATTTAGGTGGTAAAATTCCTAAGGGAGCGCTATTGGTAGGCCCTCCGGGAACTGGTAAAACACTATTGGCTAAAGCAGTAGCAGGTGAGGCGGGTGTTCCGTTCTTTTCTTTGTCTGGTTCTGATTTTGTAGAAATGTTTGTGGGTGTTGGTGCCAGCAGGGTAAGAGATTTGTTTAAACAAGCGAAAGAAAAAGCACCATGTATTATTTTCATAGATGAAATAGATGCTGTTGGTAGAGCAAGGGGTAAAAACCTGATGCAAGGTGGCAATGATGAAAGAGAAAATACCTTGAACCAATTGTTAACCGAGATGGATGGTTTTGCAACAGATTTAGGAGTAATTATTTTAGCCGCAACCAACAGGCCTGATATTTTAGATGCGGCATTGTTAAGACCGGGAAGGTTTGATCGTCAAATTTCTATAGACAAGCCTGATTTAAATGGACGGGCAGAAATTTTTAAAGTACATTTAAAACCATTGAAATTAGACACGGACGTGAGCCCTGAACGCTTAGCAACTCAAACTGCAGGATTTGCTGGGGCTGATATAGCAAATATTTGTAATGAAGCCGCTTTGATTGCAGCAAGAAAAAATAAAACTGCAATTAACATGCAAGATTTTCAAGATGCTGTAGACAGGGTAATTGGAGGACTTGAAAAGAAAAATAAAATTATTTCTCCTGAAGAAAAACAAATCATCGCCTACCATGAATCAGGACATGCTATAGTTGGTTGGTTTTTAGAAGGACTAGATCCGTTAGTAAAAGTAAGCATTGTTCCAAGAGGTGTTGCAGCCCTAGGGTATGCTCAATACTTGCCTAAAGACCAGTATTTGTATACTACTGAACAACTCAAAAACATGATGTGTATGACTTTAGGTGGAAGAGCTGCTGAAGAGTTAATATTTGGCAGAATCAGTACTGGTGCACAAAACGATTTGGAAAGAATTACCAAAATGGCTTATAGCATGGTTACCATATATGGGATGAATCCAAAAGTTGGCAACGTGTCATTTCATGACCCAAATCAAGAATATGGTTTTACCAAACCATACAGCGATAAAACAGCTGAGATGATTGACATGGAAGTGCGTGCATTGATAGATGAATGCTACCAAGCTACAAAAGCCCTTCTTCAAGAAAAAATGAGTAAACTCGAATACCTTGCAAAAGTGTTATTAGAAAGAGAGATTTTGTTCCAACATGATTTGGCAGAATTACTTGGTCCGAGACCATTTGACAAGGTAGTTGAAACGTTAGTTGTTGAGGAGGAAGTGAAAGCGCATGTAGCGCAATTACCAGCCGATGATAATGATAATTTGAGCAATTAATTGTAATTTGCATTATTGGAACAACAAGTAACATCTAAAGAGAAAATCCTTAAAAAGGTTCGCTTGGCATTGAATACCAAGTCGAAGAGTTTGTATCAAAGCATAGATTTTGAATCGAATATTTTTGCTTTGTTCAAAGAAGAAACTTTAGCTGAAACTTTTGTTAAATCCTATACTGAAGCTGGCGGTCAATTTATATTTTGCGACAATCAATTTGATTGTATAGACAAACTCTTAGATTTAATTGAACTCAAGAAGTGGAAGTATATTTTTTCATGGGAAGATGAAATTCAAAACCTACTCAACGAAAGTGGTATTTCCCATTACGGATCAAAAGACCAAATTGAAAAAATTCAAGTTGCCATTGCAGGATGTGAGGCCTTGATAGCTAGAACAGGGAGTGTATTGGTAAGCAGTTATAAAAATTCCAGAGCAATGACAGTAATTGCACCAGAACAGGTTTTCATTGTAAAGCGTTCTCAATTGGTACCAGAAATAAGAGATGGTTTACAAGTTTTGAGAAACAAATATGGTCGAAAAACACCCTCACTTTATAGTTTTATAACAGGTCCTGTAAAGACAATGGAATTGCCTGCTGAAATTCCCGGACAAATGCCTCCACTTATTCATAGTGGTGCGGGTCCAACAGCTATGTATTTGTTTTTTATAGACGATACCAAACTAGCTTAACACATTGTCGAGTGCTAAAAAAATATATTTTGCTTCTGATTTTCATTTAGGAATACCAGATCATGCTACTTCAAAAGAGCGGGAAAAAACCATTGTACAATGGTTGGAGCATATTCAGCCGGATTGTGCAGCACTTTACATAGTTGGCGACATCTTTGACTTTTGGTTTGAATACAAATTGGTTATACCAAAAGGCTTTGTAAGAATTCAAGGTAAAATTGCGGAATTTACAGATGCGGGCATCCCAGTACATTTTTTTCACGGTAACCATGATTTATGGCAATTCGGTTATTTTGAAAAGGAGTTAGGTGTACATGTTCACAACGAGCCCATTGTTTGTAATTTTTATGGCAAACAATTTTTTATTGGACATGGAGATGGTTTAGGACCAGGACAGCTAAAATTTAAGCTCATTTTATGGGTTTATAGGAATTGGTTTTTTCAACGTTTTTTTGCTTGGTTTCACCCTTCAATAGGAATTGGTATTGCCAATTGGTTGAGTCGTCGTAGTAAACAGAAAACAGGTTCAAAAGACGCAGATTTTTATAATGACAAAGAATACCTTATACAATTCTGTCAGCGCTATCTTGAAACCCATTCAATAGATTATTTTATTTTTGGACATAGACATTTGCCAATGGTTTATCAATTAAATGAAACAGCGTCATACATTAATCTCGGAGATTGGATCAAAGATTATACTTACTTGGTTGTTGATGCAACAGGCGTATACTTAAAAAAATTTGAGAAATAATGGCAATGCCATACATGTATACCGCAATTAGAAATTACTTATTGTTTTACTTGGTTTTCATTACTGGTTCTATGTTTGCGCAAGACCCAGCTAATTGGCAAATGGTTCAGGTTTTGCCTGTAAAAAGTAAAGTTGTTCAAGCCGACAGAATGGGTAATTTTTATATAGTTACACCAACCAACCAGTTGTTTAAGTACAATGCAAATTTTGAACGCATAGCTACTTTAAATTATACTTTTTCAGGTACTATTGATGCTGTAGATGTAAGTAATCCGCTTGAAATTTATTTGTTTTACAAAGCGTTGAATCAAGTTGTAATTCTTGACAATAACTTGGCATACAGAGGTCAATTGAATTTATCTGATTGGGGAGTTACCCAAGCAGCTTGCATAGGTAGAAGCTTTGACAATGGAATTTGGGTATTTGATTTGGGTGACTTTCAATTAAAAAAGTTCGATAAAATGGGTTCCCTCATTCAAAGTAGTGGTAATTGCAGACAGTACATAGACGCTAATGAAATTATTCCAATAGCTTGTATAGATGATGGCAACAAGGTTTTATTGGTAGACCAAATTTCAGGAATAGTTGTATTTGACATATTTGGGAGTTTTGTCAAAAAGATTCAAATAGAGGGGGTACAATTTTTGCAATCTGAAAAAGATATATTGTACGTTCTGAAAGAGAGTGTGGTAACTGAGTTAAGGCCTGGTGGACAAAGAAAGCAAGTACTTATTTGTACCGAAAAGGACATAACACAATTCAGTATCTTGAACAAACACATTTTGCTAGTTCAGCCCAATCAAATCAGGCGGTTTAAACATTTAGAATAAAAACGCAATTTGAATAACCAATGGAATAATCAAATTTGAACTTATCTTTGCCCCCTAAATAAAGCACATGTTAGATAAATTAGAAGCAATTTACAATAGGTTTAAGCAAGTTGAGGAAACGCTCAGTCAACCAGATGTTGTTGCAGATATGAAACGTTTTACCCAATTGAACAGAGAATACAAAGGGCTACAGCCTATTGTAGATAAGTATTTTGAGTATAGAAATTTGGTTGGGAATTTGGCAGGCGCAAAAGAAATTCTAAAAACCGAAAAGGACGAAGAAATGCGCGAAATGGCCAAAGCAGAATTAGATGAATTGGAGCCATTGCTTCAACCAATGGAAGAAGAAATTAGAATACTTCTCATTCCAAAAGAACCAGAAGATCTTAAAAATGCAGTGCTCGAAATAAGAGCGGGGACTGGTGGTGACGAGGCCAGTATTTTTGCAGGAGATTTATACAGAATGTATATGTATTTCTGTGAAAAGAGAGGCTGGAAAACCGAAGTTGTAGATTTTACAGATGGTACAGCAGGTGGTTACAAAGAAGTTATTATTGAAGTAACAGGCGATGAAGTATATGGCATTTTAAAGTATGAAAGCGGTGTTCACAGGGTTCAACGAGTTCCTGATACTGAAACCCAAGGGCGAGTTCATACGTCTGCTGCCACTGTGGTGGTATTGCCAGAAGCAGAAGAAGTAGATTTTGAACTCAATCCAGCTGATATTGAAATGCAAACTGCCCGCTCAGGTGGAGCCGGAGGACAGAACGTTAACAAAGTAGAAAGTAAAGTGATGTTAACCCATAAGCCTTCAGGTATTGTGGTTGTATGTCAGGTTGAAAGAACACAGAATGGTAACAGAGAAAGGGCCATGCAAATGTTAAGAACCAAATTGTATGAAATTGAGCTTCAAAAACACAATGATGCCATTTCAAGTAGAAGGAAAACAATGGTTTCAACAGGAGACCGTTCAGCTAAAATTAGAACATATAATTATCCGCAATCTAGGGTAACCGATCACCGAATAAACTTTACCAAATACAATTTACCAGAGGTAATGAGCGGAGAAATTCAAGAGTTTATTGACCAATTGCAAATTGCTGAAAACGCTGAAAAACTCAAAGAAGGATTTGGAGATTAAGCTTGTTAACCCAAACGGTGGTTAATAATTTTTTGTACTTCACTATACAACTGCAATGGATTGAATTTTCGCCAATTGAATTGGTCTAGTTCTCCACCGAATATTAGGTAGTAATCAAGGTTGTTTTGCTTGAATTCTTCCAGTACATGCGGGTGGAAATTAACAGCAACAATCCAACCTTCCTCTGATTCTACATCTTGGTACCATTCTTCATAATAGCTATCGTCTGAACTGTGAAAGTTCATGATGTTTTCTCCAATTAAAATAAACTTGTTAATTCCTGCCATATTGAGTGGTTCAGCCACTTCCCGCTTTAAAAACATGACATCGTTGTGTATGGCATCATTCCATTCACCAATGAGTTCTAAAATAGCAACCTGTTTCTGGTAATCTGCGTATAGTATTTTTACATACAGAGTTGGTGATCCAAATTCATCCCATTGTGGATGGATGACATAATTGTATACCTGATTGGTAAATTCAAATTCACTGTATTCTCTGCCATAAAATGGTGAGTTGCTATCGTTTTCACTTTGGTATATGTCACGCCATCTATAAAAAGGCTCAAGTTCTTGCATACATACAAAGATAGAATGCTTGGTGCAATTGTCAGTTATAAAGCTAATTTTAAATCAGGTACTGTTTTATAAATGAGTTCTTCTATGGTTTGTTCAACAGTATCGTAATAATTTACATTTACTGGACAGGCATATTCCAACCAATTGATTAAACTGTTGTAAAAAGCATCATCTATTTTATTCAGTACAGTTATGCCCATTAATTTCAAAGCTTTGGCATTACAAAGTTGTTCGTACTGATTGTTCATTGGAATAACCATGAGTTTTTTCTTCAAATACATGGCCTCTGCCGGGCTTTCAAATCCTCCATTGGTAATTAATCCATCACTGCTACATAAGCTTTCAATAAATGCTAAATTGTGAATGGGCTGTATGCTTACATTGTTTGCGTAGTAGCCTTTTTTGCTGTGTTTGCTAAAAACATGCCATTCAATATCAGGAATTCTATTGAAAAATTTTGTCACAATTTCATCGCTGTATGCTGGCAGATAAACAGTGATATGACCTTTGTTGCTTAGGCCATTTTTTCTGATTAAACTCCTAATGACTGGCGTTTTTATAAATGTATCGTATGCTTGAAAATGAAAGCCAATTTTACTGCTTACTGGCGCATAATTTTTTAAAATCCAAGGTGAAAAAGGGTCTTTGCTTTCAATTTTTGGAGTTTTGGGCGATAAAAAAGCAGCCTGGTGACTCAGTCCAACACAGGGAATTTTCTTTAACTTACATGCCCATGCTGAAACAGGCTCAAAATCATTGATAACTAAATTGTAATTTTCTACAGGTAGTTGGTATATGTCTTTAAAAAAATCAAAAGGCTTCAATTGTTTGATTGAATCATATAAGTCTATACCCCCTTTTTTGCCAAAAGTAAAACCAATCCCATTTTTTTTGAACTTAATTAAATGTGGTAATTGAACCTCATTCTGGTTCCCGCTTACTAATAAATCAAGTTCACCATGTTTTAATAAATGAGGAATGATTTCTTTAGCACGGCTTAAATGACCGTTACCGGTTCCTTGTATGGCAAATAAAATTTTCATTTTATAATGGTTTGGTAAAGCATTTCAATATTGGTGTATTGGTTTAAATCAACTGCAGCGTCCACCTCATCAGCCCAATCACTATCGGTATCAAATAATTCGTGGTAGGTAACCAATTTCCATTCTTTGTTATGGTATTCAAGTGCTGTTAAATTCTCCACCCAATCGCCGCTGTTGAGGTATGTAATTTTTTTTCCATGCTTTTCAACTTCCCTAATTTGTGGTTGATGTATGTGTCCACATACAACGTAATTGTATTCTTTTTCAAGGGCTAATTCTATGGCTGTTTGCTCAAAATCAGCAATGAATTTCAATGCCTGTTTAAAGCCGTTTTTGATTTGCTTAGAGATTGACAATTTTTCTCTACCTAATTTCACGCTGATCCAATTTACAAATGCATTTAATAAGATGAGCGTATCGTAACCAATGGCCCCTAATTTAGCCAGCCATTTGCTATGTTTCATAGTGATATCAAAGACATCGCCATGAAAAAACCAAGCTTTTTGATCGTCTAGTTGCAATACCAATTTGTTACACAGTTCAAAATTATGCATACTGAAATCGGCAAACTTTCTGAGCATTTCGTCGTGGTTTCCGGTTAGGTAATACACTTTGGTTCCTTTACCCATCATTTTGAGAATCCTTTGAATGATTTTCATGTGGGAGTTTGGCCAATAGCTTTTACTGAATTGCCATATATCAACAATGTCCCCATTTAATATCAAGATTTCGGGGTCAATACTTTTTAAGTAACGATTCAATTCTTTAGCCTTGCATCCAAATGTGCCAAGATGAACATCTGATATGCATGCCAAATATATTTTTCTAGGATTGTTTGACATTGTACAATACAATTTTCTAAACTCAACATGACTTTCAGGTTAATTTAATGTCATTTTATGTTCAAGATTTTGAACCTTGGTTTGTGTTTTTTATATTGTTAAAAATTTGAACATGCCTCTTGCAATTACAAATCAAATTCAGATTGAGGTAGAAACCTCTTTTAACGGTGAGCAGCTGGACGAGGACAGACTTTGTAGGATGTTTCTCTATAAAATACGTATCAGTAATTTAGGAGATCATACTGTAAAATTATTAAGAAGACATTGGTTAATTACCGACCCGCTTGATGGGGATATGGAAGTTGAAGGGGAGGGAGTTGTAGGACAACAACCTGTTTTAGAACCAGGAGAAACGTTTAGGTATGTTTCAGGATGCGCATTGAATTCAACAATAGGACGAATGAAAGGCACCTACCAAATGGAACGCCTCATTGATGGTAAAATCATTGATGTTCAAATTCCAGCTTTTGATTTGATAGCACCCTACCAGCTCAATTAACGGTTACAACCGCAAGATTTGAAGTATTTTTCTTCTCCTTTGTTATTTTTCCATGAAATTTTTTGGTGTTTTTCGTTATAAAAAATGGTCCATTTTAAGTTACCATTGGTCCATTTTTCTCTCGACTCAAGCCAACCTGTAACGCTGTAATTTTTCCATTGACCGGTTTTAAGACTATTTTTCTGCCATCCTGAAGCTTTTAGTCTGCCATTTTCCCATGGTTGTTCTATTTTTTTATACCCTACGCACTGACAAGAAATAGCTCCCAAAGCTATCATCACAAGGTAGCTCAACAAAATAAGGGTGTTTTTCATAAACACTATTTGAATTTGATTGTAAGATAGCGCTTTTGAATTTCAAAGATTTTATTATTTTGCGAGTCAAGCAAAACAATTGTGATAACACATATACAAGGAAAAATAACATATCGCTCGCCAGCCTATGTAGTAATAGATTGCAATGGCATTGGTTATGGAATACAAATTTCCTTCAATACCTATGGTTTGTTGGGTGAAGTTGAACAGGTAAAATTATTAACTTACCTGAGTATCAAGGAAGACAGCCATACTTTATTTGGGTTTGCTGAGGAAAGTGAGCGACAATTGTTTTTGCAGCTCATTTCAGTTAGTGGGGTTGGGGCCAATACTGCAAGGGTGATACTATCCAGCCTGAAAGTACAAGAAATTACCCAAGCAATTTTAGCGGGTAATTGGGCTTTGCTTAAGACCATTAAAGGTATAGGGCCTAAAACTGCACAAAGATTGGTGATTGATTTGCAAGACAAATTGAAAAAAATTGGCGATACAGGCCTTGGTTCTGGTTTGCAGGTTGCAAACAAAGAAGTTGAGGAAGCATTGGCAGCATTACAAATGCTTGGTTTCTCTAAAGTTGAATCCGAGAAGGGTCTCAACAAGATCAGGCAACAAAATCCTAATTTGAGCGTTGAACAATTGGTAAAATTAACTTTAAAAATTCTTTGATGGGAAACATCTACTTTGTACAGTAGTAAAAAAAGTCTTTATATAAACCTCTCGGTTATTTTTGCCTTTGTTTATACATTGGCATGGTCTTCATTGCCCCTAGCTCATACAAAGCTATTGCCCGATTTTTATGTTTTAGTACCTGATTCAGAAGAAGTTGATACTGGCAAAGCAGATTTACCCTATCCTATAAAGGACAAAAAGTCTTACCAATTGTATGGCCCCAAACATCCTTTAGATTTAAGTGATCCAGCCAATATCAAACAGAAATTTGAGTTAGACCCAGATAAGATGGATTACAAGTATTCATCAAAGATTGGTTCGGCTGATTATAAGTTGCCAAGTAGTATCAAGGTGAGTGAGCAATTCAAAAAAGAAAGTAAACTCAATAACGCAGCATATTTTAGACAAAGAGCACAAGCACAAAATTTTACCAGAGGTACTGGTATCATACCTCAACTCAATATCAGTAACAAAGTAATAGATCGTATTTTTGGAAATGGCATCATCGATATCAAACCAAGAGGAACTGCAGAATTAATTTTTTCAGGAAATTTCAATACAGTTCGCAACCCTGCTTTTTCTTTGAGACAGCAAAGTACAGGTCAGTTTGATTTTAGACAAAAAATTCAATTGAACGTAAGTGGAGCCATTGGTGAAAAAATGAGGCTCAACCTCAATTATGATACTGAAGCAACTTTTGAGTTTGAAAATCAAATGAAACTCGATTATGCAGGAAAAGAGGATGATATCATCAAAAAAATTGAGTTAGGAAATGTTGGACTCCCATTGCAATCAGCTTTGATTCAGGGAAGTCAAAGTTTGTTTGGTGTAAAAGGTACTTTTCAGTTTGGTAAGTTAACTGTTACAGGAGTTGTTTCTCAACAAAGAGGAAAAACCCAAGAAACAGAATTGGCAGGTGGTTCAGTAACAACTAGGTTTGATATTCAGGGTGATAACTACGACATGAATAGGCATTATTTCTTGTCGCATTACTTCAGAGATAATTATGAAAAATGGTTGAGTAATTTACCTTTTATTGGTTCACCGGTAGTCATTACAAGGGTTGAGGTTTGGGTTACAAACAGAACAGGTTCTTTTGAACAATCAAGAGATGTAATTGGTTTTTCCGACTTAAGCGAAACAAATAAAAGGGATAATAAAAATTGGTCAATTAATGCTTCAAGAGGAAGTTTAGGAAATGAAGTTAACAGTTTGTATCAATATTTAAATGGGAATGGCGATGCCAATAAAGCAGGCGTTTTGAGGGCAAGTTATCAAATACAAAATCAACTAAAGGCCGACGAATCACAAACCCAGTTGTTGCCAATTACTCAATACCAAATTATCAATTTTGCTCGTCAACTAGGACCCAATGAATTTAGTTTCAATCAACGCTTAGGTTATATTTCATTGAACCAAGCACTCAATAATGACGATGTGCTATCAGTAGCATATGAGGGAACAATCAATGGTATTCCATTTAAAGTAGGAGAATTTAGTTTAGATGTTCCTCGAAATACGGCTGTACCTGAAATCATGTTTTTGAAAATGATCAAAGGTCCTTCTCAAAGACCTGATTTACCAATGTGGGACTTGATGATGAAAAATGTGTATTCATTAGGGGCATTTCAGATTCAACAAAAAGATTTCAAGCTCAATATTGTTTATGCCGATGACCCTTCAGGTGCTGATTTAAACTATTTACCAGTTAAAAATGAACCGTTGTTAACGGGTATCCCTTTGCTCAATGTATTTCAATTAGATCAACTGAATACACAACAAGAAAAAGTATCGGATGGTTTGTTTGACTTCATTGAGGGTGTTACTGTCAATTCACAAACCGGAAGAATATTCTTGCCAAGTACTGAACCATTTGGTACTTATTTACAACAAAAATTCCAAAAAGATGCTGCCCTAGCCAATTATTATTGTTTCTATTCTTTATATGATTCAACAAGGTTTTCGGCTGTACAACAACCCCAATTCAATAAATTTTTCTTAAGAGGAAGTTACCAAGGTTCAAGTACCAATGAAATAACTTTGGGTTCCACAAATGTGCCAAGGGGTTCAGTTAGGGTAACAGCTAATGGAGCGCAATTGGTAGAGAATTCAGATTTCATTGTAGATTACAACTTAGGTAGGGTTAAAATTGTCAATGCTGCCTTACTGAATTCAGGAGCAATCATCAGAGTTTCTTCAGAAAGTAACAACCTTTTTCAGGTGCAACAGCGCAGTATGATGGGCGCACGTTTCGATTACAAACACAGCAAAGATTTGGTATTGGGCTCAACATTTATGTTTATGACCGAAAGGCCTTTGACCCCAAAAGTTAACATAGGAGAGGAGCCAATTTCAAATTTAGTGGTAGGTTTTGACGGAGCTTATACACGCAACTCTAGGTTGTTGACAAAAATGGTAGATAAATTGCCTTTTATTGAAACCAAAGAAACATCTACCATAACAGTTGCTGGTGAGTATGCCAGACTAATTCCCGGCATTCAGAGTTCTTTGAGTCAAAAAGGAACTGCTTATGTTGATGATTTTGAAGGTGCAGAAACACCATTCGATTTGAGAATGGGAAACACTTGGGCATTGGCAAGTACTCCTCAAGGTCAACCCGATTTGTTTCCGGAGGGTAATACACTTAATAAGTTAGACTATGGTTTCAAACGCGCTAATTTAGCTTGGTATACTATTGCAACAACGTTTTATAGAAATGATGCGTTTACTCCTTCTCATTTGAAATCCGACCCAGATGCCATGTCTAGTCATAAGGTTAGAGAAGTGTTACAAACGGATGTTTTTCCAAGTAAGCAAATTCAACAAGGATTACCTACCACCTTACCAACCCTAGATTTGGCTTATTTCCCTTCAGAAAAAGGCCCTTATAATTACAGCATCGAAGATTTAAATGAAGATGGAAGCTTAAAAAATCCGTCCAATAATTGGGCTGGAATCATGCGAAAAATTGACCAAAACGATTTTGAACAAGCAAACATAGATTATATTGAACTATGGGTAATGGATCCATTCGCTGACAAACCTAATAGTACAGACAAAGGATATTTGTATTTGAATTTAGGAAACATATCGGAGGATGTATTGAAGGATGGAAGACGTTCAGCTGAAAATGGTTTGCCTAAAAATAAAACACAACAGCAACAATCATTGGCTGATTCTACCATATGGGGTAAAGTACCAAGGGCTCCGGTAATCAATTATGCATTTGATGCAGAGCCTAATGTCAGACAAACACAAGACATTGGACTAGACGGTTTGGATGATGTGGAAGAGCGTAGCTTTTTTGATAATTCATACTTGAAAAAAATTGCTGCACGTTTTGGAACAGGTTCTGCAGTGTATCAACAGGCACTTCAAGATCCATCTAATGACAATTACCATTATTACCTAGGAACAGATTATGATAACAATCAATTAAGTGTAGTAGACCGTTACAAGAAATTCAACAATCACCAAGGTAATTCCCCAACAGTAGACCAATCGCCTGAACAATATCCAACCGCAGCTACCAATGTTCCAGATAATGAAGATTTGAATAGAGATTATACTGTAAATGATGTTGAATCTTATTTTCAATATAAAATTGAAGTCAGCAGAGATGCTTTTGTTATCGGAAAAAATTATGTAACTGATACACTTACAGCCAATGCAAGGTTTATTAACGGTGATTATGCCCCCGAAAAATGGTACCAATTAAAAATTCCAGTACGTGAATTTGAAAGAAAAGTTGGAGATATTTCTGATTTTAAATCTATTCGTTTCATTCGCCTTTTCATGCATGGTTTTAGTGAACCAACCAATATGCGTTTTGCAAGTTTACAATTGGTTAGAGCTGATTGGAGAAAATATTTAAACAGTCTTGAAACTGGAGGTGAGCACAAACCAATAGATCCAACAGACAATACGCAATTTGTAGTTTCAACTGTGAACATTGAAAAAAACAGCAAAAGGGTTCCAATTCCATATACCATGCCACCTGGTATTTTGCGCGAAATTGACTTCAGTTCACCCAACCCAATTCAACAAAATGAACAATCGTTGAGTGTTTTAACTTGCAATTTAAAAGATGGAGATGCAAGAGCAGTTTTTAAAAACACAACAGTTGATTTAAGACAGTATGGTAGTCTTCGCATGTTTGTGCATGCAGAAAGTAGAGACAAACTAAAACAAGGTGAATTGGTAGCATTCTTAAGATTTGGTACAGATTTAACCACCAACTATTATGAATATGAAGTTCCGCTCACATTTACAGAAAACAATGTTTCTGATCCGTCGGCAATATGGCCTTCTGAGAATGAGCTGAATGTTGTTTTAGAGGAAATGATTAATACTAAAATTGCCAGAAATAACGCCAATTTTGCTTTTTCAGGTAGGTATTCAAGGCCTGTAGGCAACGCAAATTATACAGTGGTTGGTCAGCCTGATTACAGTCAGGTTAGGGTGTTTATGGTGGGTATTAGGAATCCAAAACGATTGAGTAATTCTAGTACAACTGATGATGGATTGCCAAAATGTTCAGAGGTTTGGTTCAATGAATTGAGGTTAACTGATTTTAGTACTAGAGGTGGTGATGCTGCTACAGGTAAATTACAAGCTAAATTAGCAGATTTTGGAAACGTACAAGTTACTGGAATGTACAAGAGTGTAGGTTGGGGTGGTATTGATAAAAAATTGCTCGATAGAAGCATGAGCGACGATTACCAATACGATTTACAAACCAATTTCGAATTAGGTAAATTTTTTCCAATGAAAAGCGGCATTTCTATTCCTTTTTTCTTTTCGTACGGAACAACTTTAATCAGGCCTTTTTACAACCCCTTGAACCCAGATACACAACTTCAAAAAGAAATTGATGAAACCTCTAATCCCGAAAGAATTCAGCAAATTAGCCGAGCTGCTGATGATTATACCATGCGAAGAGGTTTCAATTTTACGAATGTCAGAAAAAACAGAAGTGGCACAAAAAAAGCGATGCCTTGGGACATCGAAAATTTGAGTTTTACTTTTTCTTTCAACGAAACCTTTAGACGAAACCAAACATTGTCATACAATTGGCTTCAGCTATACAAAGGTATTGCAACATACAATTACACGTTTACCAATAAACCCATAGAGCCTTTTAAATTTATAAAATCAAGTTATTTGACCTTGATCAAAGAATTTAACTTTAATATCATGCCGGCCATGATTGGAATGCGCGTTGAGGCAGACAGGAGGTACGGTGAATTATTGAATAGAATCAATGATACCAGAACAGAAAGTTTACCTGTAATGTATGATAAGATGTTTACCACTAAACGTTATTATGAATTCAGGTATGATTTAACTAGAAATGTAAAAATTGATTACAATGCAACTGCTGATGCGAGAATAGATGAACCATCAGGCCGAATAGCTGATGACACTCCAGAGAAAAGGGATAGTATCTATAAAAATTTCTGGAATGGAGGACGTACAACCAAATTTGATCAAAATATTCGACTCAATTACAATATCCCAATCAATAAATTGCCATTCATGAGTTGGATTACCCAATTCAGTTATAGTTATTCAGTTAACTACCAATGGTTACAAGCGCCACCTGCTGCAGATAGTTTGGGTAATACCATTCAAAATTCAAGACAGGATCAATGGAACTTGAATATGAATTTTGTGCAACTTTATAACAAGGTTGGTTTATTCAGAAGAGTACTTACTCCAGGAGCAGGATCCAACAATCAGTCTTCTAAAGGAAATGCCCAAAAGGGAGAAGGCAAAACAGACAAAGCTGCACCAGCAAAATCGCAAGCTGTGCCTTTTTGGTTAAGTGTTCCTGTTAAATTTATAACATCGGTTAAAAACATGAGTGGCTCTTATAGCATTACTCAAGGTACACAATTACCAGGTTTTAACCCAAGGCCAGGTTATTTAGGACAGAACGCAGATCTTGGTGCACCAGGTTGGGATTTTATACTTGGAATACAAGACCCGGGCTACCGTTTTAGAGCTGCAGATAACAAATGGGTCAGCAAAGACCCACGAGTGGTTAATCCATACCTAATGAATTACCAAGAAAATATGAACGCCAGGGCTTTGGTTGAACCCATTTCAGATTTTAGAATTGAATTGTCTGCAAGCAAAAGCTATTCGAAAAACTTAACAGCATTCTTTAGGTATGATGAAGATAGCAATACCTACAGAGACTTTGGCCCTGCTATGGAATCGGGTAATTACAATATCAGTTTCATTATGATCAATACTGCATTTTCAAAAGAAGATGACCAGGGCGTGAGTGATGTTTTTAAACAGTTTGCAGCCAATAGAATTACCATTGCAAAAAGGTTGGCAGCCGAAAGGGGTTTACCTCTGGGTTTGAACGATTCTTTCCCCCCAGGTTTGGGTAAGTTCAATCAAGATGTTTTGATTCCTGCGTTTTTAGCAGCATACAGTGGTCAATCAGCAGAGCGTTATGCTTTGTCTCCTTTCCATAATTTCCCATTGCCCAATTGGAGAATTACCTATGGTGGTTTGAGTAAACTTGAATTTTTAAAGGAACATGTTTCAAATATCAACCTACAACATGGTTACCAAAGTTCTTATTCAATTGCAGGTTTTCAAACAGTAGTTGATACCATGCGAAATTTTGCGC
The DNA here is from genome assembly GCA_027491355.1 of Bacteroidota bacterium. Taxonomy (GTDB): domain Bacteria; phylum Bacteroidota; class Bacteroidia; order UKL13-3; family UKL13-3; genus CAISCU01. The sequence continues at coordinate 23,057 of JAIXWI010000043.1, read as the reverse complement.
AAAGTTCAGATTACTTACCCAATATTGTAATCCGTAATATTTCTTTGATTGAAAGATTTGGGCCATTGATTGGGATAGACGTTACTTTGGTGAATAATTTAACTACTACATTCAAATACAATTTAGACAGAACCTTAAATTTTGCCATAGGCAATAGGCAAGTGAGTGAACAAAAAGGTTCTGAATTTGTGTTTGGTATAGGTTACAAAACCAATAAATTAGAATTACCTTTTAGAACGGGTGGCAGAAAACTGGTACTTGACAATGATATCAACTTCAGACTAGATATTTCTGTTAGAGAAAACATTACAAGAATTAGAAATTTAGATAGGCCTAGCAATGATCCGGTATTAGGACAATCGGTTATTAGCATCAAACCAACCATTGATTACATGATCAATGAGAAGCTGATGCTCAGAATTTTTTACGACCGCAAACAAACCAATCCGTTTACTTCAAATTCTTTCCCTACAATTATTACAAGCGGAGGATTCTCATTACGTTATACCATTCAATAAAAAATGGACAATACAAGCAATTCAATACATGAGTATTGTGAACAGCACAGTTCGGAAGAATCGAGCGTGCTCAAACAATTGAACCGTTATACACATGCAAACGTATTGCAGCCTCGTATGCTCAGTGGACATTTACAAGGTAGAGTGTTAGCCGCCATTAGTCACTTGCTCAAACCAACACATGTTTTAGAAATAGGAACCTTTACAGGATATTCTGCCATTTGTTTGGCAGAAGGTTTGGCTCCAAACGGGAAGCTCATTACCATTGATGTGAATCCAGAAATTGAAAACCAAGCCCTGTATTTTTTTAAAGAAGCAGGTTTAGAAAACAACATCCAATTGATCATTGGAGATGCTTACCAAATTATCAGAACCTTACCAAAACATTTTGATTTGGTATTTATTGATGCCGATAAAAAAAGTTATGCCAAATATTTTGATTTGGTTATGGATCACCTCAAACCAGGCGGATTTATTTTGGTAGACAATGTTTTGTGGAGTGGTAAAGTAGTAGATGAAGCAGCATTACAAACAGATAAAGATACCATATTATTACATGCCTTTAACGAGAAAATTAAAGCTGATGAACGCATTGAAAAAGTATTGTTGCCCATTCGCGATGGACTTTATTTGATTCGAAAACGATAAGTAATTATTTATGCAAAAATCAAGCACCACTTTTAAAATATGGCTGAAAGCTATTCGGTTAAGAACCTTATTTTTATCTTTCTCTTGTGTGTTTGCTGGCACTTTGATTGCAGAGTTGCACAACAGTTTAGATGCAACAGTTTTCTTTTTTACATTGTTAACAGCTTTGTTTTTGCAAATTTTGTCGAACCTAGCCAATGACTATGGCGATAGCATACATGGAGCAGACAATGCCAAAAGAAAAGGCCCATCTAGAGCCGTTCAGAGTGGTCAAATCAGTGCCAATTTAATGAAGAAAGCTTTATTTTTTGTTGCTGTACTTGCTTTCTTTTCAGGCATTTCATTGTTGTTCAGTAGTTACCCTTTCATAGGGTTTACAGCAGCTCTTGTTTTTTTGGGTATGGGTATTTTAGCAATTGCTGCAGCCATTTATTATACCAATGGTAAAAGGCCATATGGATACAGAGGTTTAGGCGATTTATCTGTATTTGTTTTTTTTGGTGGATTGGGTGTATTTGGGACAGCTTTTCTACAAACTGGAGTTGTGGCTATTGAAGCTGTTTGGCTTGCAGTATGTTTTGGTATGTTAGCTGTTGGAGTTTTAAATATCAATAACATGAGAGATATTGAAGCAGATCAATTGGCTGGTAAATTTTCTATAGCCGTTCGCATTGGTTTAAGCATGGCAAAACGTTACCATTTTGTATTGATCATATTGTCAATGGTAAGTTGTAGTTATTTTGCACAAAAATCAGGCATTGATAGTGCTTATTTGGTATTACCTTTTGTTGCATTCATTATACATATTTGGAAAATCAGTAAATGTAAATTACCTGAAGACTTTGACCCATTGCTCAAACAACTTTCATTGAGTACATTTCTACTGGCCATTTCTCTATATGCAGGTTTCTTTTGGTCATGAATTTAATATATTCTTATACCAAATATCCCCTTCAGTTTGCGTTTGATGCCCGAACATCAAGAGGGGCTATTCATACACATATTGCTTATTTGATTCAAGTATCAGACGGAACAAAAAGAGGAATAGGCGAAGCCTCTCCACTGGCAGGTTTAAGTATAGATGCTGTTCCTGAATTTGAAGCACATTTACAATTTTGTTTGAATGAACTGGCTCAAGGCAAACCATTAAAATCTTTAGAATTAGAGTCATGGCCAGCATTGCATTTTGGTTTAGAAACAGCCATTGCAGATTTTCACAATGGAGGTCGTCAATTATTTGAACCCAATAATTGGGTAAAAGGAGTACCTATTCCTATTAATGGTTTGGTATGGATGAATCAAATAGACCAAATGTTTGAGCAGGCAATTGCAAAGGCACAGCAAGGCTATTCACATATTAAATTCAAAGTTGGTGCATTGGATTTTGAGCAAGAGTGTAGCATGCTCAGTCAATTTAGAAAGCAATATGATGCAAGTAAAGTGCACATCAGGTTAGATGCCAATGGTGCATTTTCTATTTCAGATGCAGTAACAAAATTAGAGGCATTGAGTCATTTCCAAATACATAGCATTGAACAGCCTATTCCAAAAGGTAACTGGGATGCTATGGCAACTATAGTTCAGGAAAGTGCCATTCCAATTGCTTTGGATGAAGAATTAATTGGCATAGATGTTTGGTCAGAAGGCAATACGTTAATGAAAAGCTGTATGCCCGATTACTTGATTTTAAAACCGACACTCATAGGCGGAATTACCAATGCCAATGAGTGGATACGTTTGGCGCATCATTACAATAAAGGTTGGTGGGCAACCTCAGCATTGGAATCAAATATAGGACTCAACAGAATAGCACAATGGTGTAGTAGCACCTGTACCACTATTCCTCAAGGTTTAGGAACTGGCAGTTTGTATACCAATAATTTTGAGTCACCTTTTACGGCTGCTGCGGGTTTACTTACATTCGACTCGGCCAAAACTTGGCAACTGCCATTTTAAAGTATTTATCAAATACAAACAATCCAAGACTGTAACAAAATGCGCCAAGACAATTGGCGTACATGTCTTCTAGTTCATAGGTTCTGTATATAAAAAAAGAGCCTTGTAATTGTTCAATCAAAACACCATATACCGCACTTATGAGGGCCCCAATGCCATACCAAATTTTGTTTTTTTGTAAATGAACCCAAGCAATATTGAGTAACAATGCTTGCGTTCCAAAAAGTACAAAATGGGCAAGTTTGTCTATGCCAAAACTGAACCAATTTAAGTGAACTTTAGGAAACTGACTCACATTAACAATACAACCAACCAGAATAAAAAACGCCCACACAATTGCAGGGCCAAATGCAAAAATTTTCTTTAGCACACCGCTTCAATTGCAGCAATACCAGGTAATTGTTTGCCTTCAAAATATTCTAGCAAAGCACCACCACCAGTACTGATATAACTCACTTCATTTTCATAGCCAAATTTAGCAACTGCAGCAGCACTGTCTCCGCCGCCAATTAAACTAAAAGCACCTTTTTTACTTGCTTCAACTACAGCAGCGCCTACCGCTTTTGTGCCGTTTTCAAAATGACTCATTTCAAACACACCCATAGGCCCATTCCATAGAATGGTTTTGGATGCCTTGATGGCCTCTGAAAAAGAGGCAACAGCTTTTTCTCCGATGTCTAGACCCATCCAACCCTTTTCAATGAGTTGGTTGCTGCATTGCTTGTAAGCAGCTTCATTGCTGAACGCTTCTGCAACTATAGAGTCTTCAGGTAATAACAATTGAATACCTTTGTGTTTTGCCTTTTCCATCAAATCTTTGCAAAGGTCTAAACGGTCGTCTTCACATAAACTCGAACCAATTTCGTAACCTTGCGCTTTTAAAAAAGTATAAGCCATGCCGCCCCCAATGATTAAATAATCTACTTTTTCAATCAGGTTTTCAAGAATCAACAGTTTATCAGAAACTTTAGCACCGCCAGTGATAGCGGTAAATGGCCTCTCAGCTCCTTGCATTACTTTTTGAGCATTTTCAATTTCTCTTGCCATCACATACCCAAAACAAGCAGCTTTAGGGAAAAACTGAGCAATGATAGCAGTTGAGGCATGTGCCCTGTGCGCAGTACCAAATGCATCGTTCACATAAATATCTCCAAGCTTACTTAATTTTTGAGCAAAATCAAGGTCACCTCTTTCTTCTTCTTTGTAAAAGCGTAAGTTTTCTAATAACAACAATTCACCTACCTTTAACTGATTGGCCATTTCTATTGCATCTGGTCCAATACAATCACTGGCAAATTGAACAGGTTTTCCGGTTAACTCGCTTAGTTTTCCAACAACGTGTTTCAAAGTGAATTTATCAAATGCAACGCTTCCATCCTCGTTTAATTTTTTCAATGGTCTTCCTAAATGGCTCATTAGTATACAAGATCCACCATCTGCCAATATTTTTTGAATAGTAGGAATGGTTGCTCTGATGCGTGCATCATCAGTTACAGTAAAAGAAGTTTTGTCTAATGGAACATTGAAATCTACTCGAATCAAGGCTTTTTTACCTGAAAAATTTAAGTTGTCAACAGTTAGCATGTTACGAATTATTTGGTGCTGCAAATGTATGCTTTCTTTTGGGGGCACAAAAAGTCTGCTTGAAAAATTTAATAACTTATGGAAGTTTGGTGCCGAACAGTTATTTTTAAAACATGGCTGTAAAATTTATCAAGGTATATGACTATGCATTGCATGGTTCATTACCTCAAGCAAACAATACACTCCGCACCATCGACATTGAGGGTAAACGCATTTGCTTAGCGCATATCAATGGAAAATTTTACGCTACAGATGATAAATGTCCGCATGCTGGTGCAAGACTTGGATCTGGTTTTTGTGATGAAGAGGGCATGATTGTATGTCCTGTTCACCGTTACAAATACAATCCTGTTACAGGAAGAGGAGCCAATCAACAAGGCGATTTTGTGGCAACCTATCCTGTTCAAGAAAAAAAGGATGGCATATACATTGGAATCGAAAAAAAATGGTGGCAATTTTAATAACTTATGCAAGAAATAATTGCCCAATACCTGCATCAATACAATGAATTCAAACACTGGAGTCCCAGTCATTGGGCTGCATTGTTTGTTTCTTTTACTTGTATTGTTTTTTTGCCATTATACAGCAAACATTACCTAACAGAAAAAGCCCAGTACAGGCTAGGTGCTGCAATAGGAATTGTTATAGCTTGTAGTTTGTTGGCATGGAATGTATTGGTAGCCATGTCAGGAAATTATTCATTGCAAAAAGACCTGCCTTTGCAGTTATGCCGTTTTGCAAATTTAACAGTAGTAATGGTAATGGTGTGGCGCAGGCAGTGGTGGTTTGAATTGCTTTATTTTTGGGCATTAGCAGGTATGTTACAAGCCAGTATTACCCCTGATTTAAAAGAAGACTATCCGCATTTTTTATATTTCAGGTATTGGATTGGTCATACTGGAATGATATTGGCTTTGGTATATGCAGCGGTTGTTTACCAAATGCGTCCACAATTCAAGCATGTCATCAAGGCCATGATTGGTATCAATGTATTTATGGTGTTTGCTGCTTTAGTGAATGTTTTATTGGATGCCAATTATTTTTGGATTTGTAATAAGCCACCAACAGCAAGTATTCTTGATTATTTAGGACCATGGCCTTGGTATATTTTCTTTGCTGAATTTGTTGCACTTGCCAATTTTTCATTGGCATATTTGCCTTGGTTAGTGGTGGATTACCTAGATAAAGATAAGCTTTAATTTAAGAAAATGCCATTGTCAATTCAAGCAGTCCGGTCATTAAAATCAAGAGCAAAACAAGGGTTCTAAATTTCTTATAATCAACTTTGTTCAAAATCAATTTGCCTACCCATGTGCCAATAAAGCTGGTTAGAAATAACCAGGGTAGTAAAAACAAATCGTGAACATGTATGAATCCATTTAAACCATAAACGATGGTTCTAGAAGAATCTACCAATAAATCTATGAGTGCCGAGGTTGCAATAAACGTGTGAATGGGTAATTTAAAAGAGGTCAACAACAAACCTCTGATTGCTCCTCCTGTTCCTATTATTCCTGCTAAGAAACCAGAAACTGAACCACCAATGAGGTTGTTTTTTAAATTCATTTTCCAATTGATATTTTCATACAACAACAGCAACACACTGAGAACAATTAAAAAAACAGTGAGTATGTTTTTTAACAATTCGGTTGCAACCAATTTGCTCATGTATGCGCCTAAAAAAACAAATACCACTGACGGAACCCCTATTTGATAAATGAGTTTTTTGTCGATACCCGTTCGAAACAAAGTTAACTTAGACACATTGCTGGATAAATGAAACAGTGCAGTGATTCCCAAAGCAGATTGAAAATCTATAAAATAACTGGCAATGGGTATAAAAAACAAAGAGGAGCCAAATCCACCAACTGTGCCTAAAATTTCGGCAATGAATGCCAATAGCAAAAACAATACCTGTTGTTCCAATGTTGCAAAAGTAGTTTAAAAACAGCCTAAACCATAGCTTCTGCTATTTAAAAACCTGTTTGTATATTTTTTGAATGTTATTTTTTTGTTCTAATAAAATGAGTTGTGCTATTTCAGTCTTCAAATCAGCGTATTTAGTTTTATTGGATACATAAATTGCCACCAATGCATTTGCTGCACTCCATCTCACTACTGTACCTCCTTGTTTGGCATTGCGGAGTAAGGCTTTGGTATGTGTTATCCATTCTACATCATACACTGGAGTCAACAATGCAATACATTGAGCGCATTCCCACTGCACACGAGGAGGTTGGTTGCTTAAGTAATGGTTTAAGTATGGTGTCAATGCATAAGGAAAAAGTAATGGATTTAAAGCAGTATACTTAACAATTGCTGCCATACAATTGCCTTTATCAGCAATTTTAAGAGTTGGCATTTCATCTAACAATGACTTTATATTTATTTCTTCATTTAACATTGCCTGAAGCAATGCCTCACAAATAGCTTTTCCTTTGACTGGATTGTTATTAAGAAAAGTACTTACGCGCATCAAACTGTTTGTTTGTTCAATTGTGATTTAAAAAACCATACTTTTAAAACATCTGCTGTGAGTATGTAAGCACTAACTATGGCAAACAAAATACCTAATTGCCAAATTGGCAATGGAACCAATCCTAAACTTTCTGCAAAGCTCAAATAAGGCAGTATTAAAGTCAATATCAATCCTATTGCACTCATGATGAACAACCATTTGCCTGGTAAACTTTTAAAAAAGTTTTGATGGGTTCTGATGATAAATAAAATAAACAACTCAGTTAAAATGGATTCAACAAACCAAGCCGTTTGAAAACCCTGAGCCGTAACTTTTAATCCTTTCCATAAAACAAAAAAGGTCAGCATGTCAAAAATAGAACTGTGTAAACCAAAAATTATCATGTAATTCCGAATGGTTTTGATATGCCATTTACCTGGTCTTTTTAGCTGTTCTGCATCAACATTGTCTGAAGCAATTGATAAATATGGGAAGTCAGTAATGAAATTAGTCAATAAAATTTGCTTAGGTAACATGGGTAAAAATGGCAACAATAAGGAGGCTCCAGCTACGCTGAACATGTTACCAAATGTAGATCCTGTATTGATAAAAATGTATTTTAATGTATTGGCAAAAGTTTTACGCCCTTCTTTGATACCTTCTATGATTACATCAAGGTTTTTTTCAAGCAATACAAAATCGGCAGCTTCTTTGGCAACATCTACAGCATTGTCAACAGAAATGCCTATATCAGCAGCATGCAAAGCAGCAACATCATTGATCCCATCACCCATGTAAGCAACTGTGTGTTTGTGCTTGAGTGCTAAAATAATTTGTTCTTTTTGTTGTGGATCTATTTCTGCAAATATTTGGTGCTCGTGAACTAGCATTGGTATGGCTTCAGCTGATGCACTTGCCAAATCTTTTCCACTTAGAATACTGGGGTTTAGGATACCCAATTGCAATCCAAGTGCATGTGCTACCATTTGGTTATCACCCGTAATTATTTTTAAATCAATTCCGAGTGCATTGAGTTGTTGTATCGTTTCATGAATACCAGTTTTTACAGGGTCAGTTAATAACACAAAACCACCAAAAATCATGTCACTTTCATCTGCAACATGCAGCTGATTTGTGCCTGTTGCTTTATAGCAAACGGCTATCACTCTGAATCCAGCTGCCGCATGTGTTTTAAATTGTTCATTAATTAAACCAAGGTATTGTGCAATGTTTTCATGCTGTGCTAGTTTATTTTGAATATGCGAACAAATGCTAATTATTTCAGGGAATGCCCCCTTCGTAATGAGTAAATTATTGCTTTCTTGTTGTACCAATACGCTCAATCTTTTACGTTTAAAATCGTAAGGTAATTCTGCTAATTTAACAGGCAATGGGATGCTGTTATTAACAGATTGTTTTAGAGCTTCGTCTATGGGGTTGCTGTATCCACCCTCTAAACAGGCATTCCAACAAGCATAATTCTGAATAATTTTATCGGGCGTACCCCAAGCATTGACAATGTTATGGATGGTAATTTTTCCTGCAGTCAATGTGCCAGTTTTATCGGTACACAGCAGGTCAATTTCACCTAAATTTTGAATGGCGTTTAATTTTTTTACGATTACTTTTTTAGCCAATAATCTTTTAGCACCTGCACTCATTGCAATGGTTGTAATGGCAGGAAGTAATTCCGGTGCCATGCCAACTGCAAGTGCCAACGCAAACAGTCCTGCATCGAATAAATTCTCATGTAAATAGATGTTTACACAAAAAATAAAGACAGCTAGTATCATTGTTATCTTCATCAAGAATAGGCCAAAATCATTGATGCCTTTTTCAAAACTTGTTGGAATATTTTCTTGATTACTAACCACTAGCTGATTGAACAATGTTTGTTCATTGGTATGAATGACAATTGCTTTTGCAGTTCCACTGATAACATTGGTGCCCATCCATAAACAATTGTTTCGTTGGCTGAGTATACTATCTGTACTACTGGTATCAGTGTTCTTTCTGACAGGAAAAGATTCACCCGTTATACTCGATTCATTCACATGCAATTCGTTGCATTCAATGATCAAACAATCTGCTGGAATTAAATTACCTGCAGCAAAAACTACAAGGTCTCCGGGTAATAATTTTTCACTCGCTATTTCGAATGTTTTACCATTTCTAAAAACCGAACACTGATGGGCAATCAGCGATTGCAATTTTTTGATAGTATTGTGAGCATTTCTCTCCTGAAAATAACTCAGTATTCCGGTAGACAATACAATAAATAATATGATTAAAACATCTGAAGTATCTCCTAAAAATGAAGACAACAAAACAGCGAATATCAACATCAACATCAAAGGGCTTTTGAATTGCAACAAAAATGTTTTCAGTTCTTTGAGAACTGTATGTTCACTCATTGCCTTTGGTTTGTATTGTTCAGTCAGACATTTTACTTGCTCCTCGGAATAGCCATTCTCGCTTGTTTGAAAATGTTTCATCCAAAAGTCAGCAGTTTTATTCCAGAAAATTTTAGCGGGGTCTTGGTTCATTTAATAGGGGTACAAGTTTAATTTAGTTCTATTTTGAGTTCGTACTTCTGCAATAAGCCCTCTAAATTATTCAATGAAAATTTAGCTTTTTTCATTTGATTTTTTTCTGGATCAATAGAAAAATGCAAAGCACTACGGAAATCACATTCCTCTAAGTTGCACGCTATAAAAATTGCACCTAATAAATCACAATCTATAAACTGGGCTTTATTTAAATTGGCTGAAGTAAAGTCAGCTTCCTTTAAAACACAATTTTTAAAAACACTTTGCTTCAGTTTTTTCTTGTAAAAATTGGCCAAGTTGAGCAAACAATTTTCAAAACGAACCTCAAATAAAAAATCCTTACAACTTTCAAAATTAAATCCCAATAATTTACAACCAATGAACTGCACATTCATAAATGCTGTTTGCTTACTTTTTGCTAAAGTAAAATCACAGTTTTCGAACACACATTCACTAAATACATATTCACTCAAATTGGCTTCTTTAAAATCCAGGTTAGTAAATTTGCAATGGTTAAATGTTCCTTTTTCTGGCATCTTATCCTGAAAAATTTGGTCTTCAAAAGTGTTGCTATCCATTCTTTCAAAGCTAAGCAGAATGTACGATGATCGGTTATCTTCAATTGAATTACTACAACCTCTTTTTTTAAATGACCATATTTTAACGATGTTTGTTGCCCCAATGAGTAAAAAAGAGAAAATCATATTGTTGGTTCTGGCTGCCATCAATTTCACCAATATCATGGATTTTATGATCATGATGCCATTAGGTCCACAATTAATGCGTTTGTTTGAAATTAGCCCCAAAGAATTCAGTATAGTTGTATCGAGTTATACTTTCAGTGCATTTGTTTCTGGTATGATGTCTTCAATGATCATTGATAAATTTGATAGAAAAAAATCTTTGTTATTTATGTACGCTGGTTTCATAATAGGTACATTTTTGTGTGGCATGGCTAACAGTTATTACTTGTTAATTGCAGCAAGAATTTTTACAGGTTTATTTGGTGGTGTAATAGGCGCAACAGTCATGTCAATTGTAGGTGATTTAATTCCATTTGAACGCAGGGGGCAAGCTATGGGAATAGTTATGTCGTCGTTTTCTGTTGCATCAATTGCGGGTGTACCATTTGGTTTGTTTATTGCTTCACACAGTAGTTTTGGCTGGCAAGCACCCTTTTTGTTTTTAGCAATTTTGGGTTTATTCATATTTGTGTTGGTTTACCGCATGTTGCCTGCCATCAGCGCGCACCTGTCAGACAGAGACCAAAAACAACCACTCTTAAAAGTGTTTGCAAATATTTTGGAAGATGCAAACCAGCGAAGAGCCATTTTCCTATCCATGGTGATGATGTTGGGTCATTTTGCCATTATTCCATTCATTAGCCCATCTATGGTAGCCAATGTTGGTTTTTCAGAGTCACAGTTGCAATACATTTATTTGGTTGGAGGTGCAGCAACCATTTTTACTTCACCTTACATCGGTAAAATGTCCGATAAATATGGCAAGTTCAAAATCTTCGCCATTTTTGCTTCGCTATGTGCATTGCCAGTTTTTGCAATCACCAATATGCCTCCGGTATCTATTTACATAGCCTTATCGGTAGCAGCTATCTTTTTTATTTTTGTGAGTGGCCGAATGATTCCCATGCAAGCCATGATTACAGCATCTGTCAATCCAAAATTTAGAGGAAGCTTTATGAGTATTAACTCTTCTTTGCAGCAATTAATGGCGGGTTTGGGTTCATTGCTAGCAGGTTTGATTGTAGTAAAAGATGAAATGAGTGGTAAATTAATGAACTACCAATATGTTGGTTATTTATCTATTCTCATGGGATTTTTAGCCATTTATTTGGCCAGTCGTTTAAAAAACAACGAGGGTAGAACCTTCTAAAACCTGCTTATTTTCGGCCTTCTTCAATTAACCTACACGATTTTTTGGTGTTGGTAAATATTCGGTTATCTTTGCCCGGCAAATAATCATTCTTTATTTGCCATGTTTAACGATTCCCACAAATTTTACGGAGAAGGTCTTACTTATGACGATGTTTTGCTTTTGCCAGCATACTCTGAAGTACTTCCAAGAGATGTCAATACATCTTCGCAATTAACCAGAAATATTCGCATCAATATTCCTATGCTCTCTGCAGCCATGGATACTGTAACTGAATCGAGGTTAGCTATTGCCCTAGCACAACAAGGTGGCGTAGGTATTTTGCATAAGAACATGAGCATTGCCCGTCAGGCCGACGAGGTGCGTAAAGTAAAAAGAAGTGAGAGTGGTATGATCATAGATCCTGTAACACTCCACGAAGGAGCCACCCTCAAAGATGCTACTCAAATGATGGTTGAGAATAAAATTGGGGGTATTCCAATTGTCAATGACCATGGTAAATTGGTGGGTATATTAACCAACCGTGATTTGAGATTTGAGAAAGACCTTTCTAAAAGGGTCAATGAAATAATGACTTCTCAAAACTTAATCACTGCACCTGAAGGCACTGATTTAAAAATGGCCGAAAGTATTTTGCAGGAACACAAAATTGAAAAATTACCCGTAATAGATAAAGAGGGTATTTTAAAAGGCTTGATCACCTACAAAGATATTTTAAAGGTAAAAGATCACCCAATGGCATGTAAAGACAAATTGGGAAGGTTGATAGTTGGTGCTGCTGTAGGTGTAGCAGCTGAAACTGAAGAACGTATTTCAGCATTAATTAAAGCCGGCGTTGATTTGGTAATCATTGATACAGCACATGGTCATTCAAGAGGTGTTATGAATGAAGTTGCTCGCATACGCAAACAATTCACTGAAATAGACATTGTAGCCGGTAACATTGCCACAGCAGAGGCAGCCAAAGCATTGGTTGGTGTAGGTGTAGATGCAGTTAAAGTTGGCGTAGGTCCTGGTTCTATTTGTACAACCCGAATCATTGCTGGTATTGGTGTGCCTCAGTTAACAGCTGTTTATGATGCAGCTAAAGCAATCCAAGGAACTGGTGTTCCTGTTATTGCTGACGGAGGTATTCGTTACAGTGGTGACCTTGTAAAGGCCCTTGCCGCTGGCGCTAGCACTGTCATGAGCGGTTCTATTTTTGCAGGTGTTGAAGAAAGCCCAGGCGAAACCATTATTTATGAAGGCAGAAAATTTAAATCATACAGAGGAATGGGTTCAATTGAAGCCATGAAACAAGGCAGCAAAGACCGTTATTTCCAAGATGCAGAAGATGAAATTGCAAAATTAGTACCTGAGGGTATAGTGGGTATTGTTCCTTACAAAGGTCATTTAAAAGAGGTAGTATACCAATTTATTGGCGGTTTGAGAGCTGGTATGGGATATTGTGGAACTGCAAGCGTAGAAGACTTACAAGCAAATGGTAAGTTTGTAAAAATAACAACAGCAGGCGCCAAAGAAAGTCATGCACATGACATTACCATTACCAAAGAAGCACCCAATTACAGCAGAAATTAATAGCAACAGTTTAACAATACAAAAAGGGCAGGTGTAAAACACCTGCCCTTTTTGTTTAGAGTAAAATTTTGGGGTCTAGCTGCAACCTGTTTGAGTGCCACAGTTCAAACATTTGTAACAAGCACCACTTCTAATGGTAATGTGACCACATGTTGGACAGGCAGGTGAGTCGCCCATACGCTTGTTCATTTCGTTTTGCATATCAGGCATATTAGCACTGGCCATTTTATCTTCTGAAGCTTCTGCTGCAACAGGAGCTGGTTTTGCTACTGCAATCGGGCTTACAACAGGCATGGTCATTTTTTCGGTTGCTTGTTTGTGTAAGTTTACCGCAAGGTGTTGTCTTTGGGTTTCGGTAGCTGGTACTTGAATGAAATCTTCACGACCTAAGTATTCAAATCCTAACATTCTAAACATGTAATCAATGATGGATGTAGCATTCTTGATATTGTCGTGTCCTGTAACCATACCAGCTGGTTCAAAACGTGTGAATGTAAACTTGTCTACATATTCTTCTAAAGGAACACCATATTGTAAACCTAATGAAACTGCAATAGAGAAACAGTTCATCAAACTTCTGAGTGTAGCACCTTCTTTGTGCAAGTCAACAAAGATTTCTCCTAATGTTCCGTCTTCGTATTCACCAGTTCTTACAAAGATGGTTTGACCACCAACTGTTGCTTTTTGAGTGAAACCACTTCTTTTGCCTGGCAATGCTTTTCTGGCAACTACTCCAGCTAACTTGTGTTTGAAAGCAGTGTCTTGTGTGCGGTTAAGGATAGCAGTTGCAGCTTCCAATACTTGCTCTGGACTTAATTCGCCAACTGGTTTGTGAGCGTCTGAACCCAATACACTTTCTACTACTTCTTGGACATCTTCTTCGTCTTTCACATCAGATTTGTTGCTCAATGGTTGAGACAACTTACAACCGTCTCTGTACAGGGCGTTTGCTTTTAATCCAAGGCTCCAGCTTAAGTAGTAGCAGTCTTTGATATCTTCTACATTGGCTTCGTTTGGCAAGTTGATTGTTTTTGAAATAGCACCACTCAAAAAAGGTTGAGCCGCAGCCATCATTCTAATATGACCTTGAGCCGCAATGTATCTTTCACCTTTGTTGCCACACTTGTTGGCACAATCAAATACAGGTAAATGTTCGTCTTTTAAATGCGGAGCACCTTCTACTGTCATGGTACCACAGATAAAGTCGTTTGCTGCTTCAATTTCTTTTCTGGTAAAATTCAATTTCCTAAGTAAATTAAAACTTGGGCTATTGTATTCTTCAGGAGTAAATCCAAGGCGTTTCAAGCAATCTTCGCCAACGGTCCAAACATTGAACGCAAATCCAATTTCGAATGCACCAGCAACTGCTTTGTCTAATTTCTCAATTTCTTCTTCTGTAAAGCCACAGAACTTCAATGATTCTGTATTGATATAAGGAGCGCCTTTCAATGTTGCAGAACCAATTGCGTACTTGATAATGTCATCAGTTTCTGCAGCAGAATAACCCAAGTTTTTCAATGCAGCAGGTACACTTTGGTTGATGATTTTAAAATAACCACCACCCGATAATTTTTTGAACTTTACCAAGGCAAAGTCAGGCTCAATACCGGTGGTATCGCAATCCATTACCAAACCAATGGTTCCGGTAGGGGCAATAACAGTTGCTTGCGCATTTCTGTATCCGTACTCTTCACCCATTTGTACAGCTTTGTCCCAAGCAGCAGTTGCAGCTGTTAACATGTAATCAGGGCAATATTGTGGGTCAATGCCAATTGGTTTAACGGTTAATCCTTCGTATGCTTCTGTTGCATTGTAAGCAGCATAGCGGTGGTTGCGCATGACACGCATCATGTGTTCTTTGTTGTCTTCGTATTTAGCGAAAGCGCCCAAGTATTTGGCCATTTCAGCAGAAGTTTGGTAAGCAACGCCATTCAATATAGCTGTTACTGCACCGCAAATTGCATAAGCTTTAGGTGAATCGTAAGGAATTCCTGCAACCATTAACATAGAGCCTAAATTGGCATACCCCAATCCTAAGGTGCGGTATTCATATGACAATTGTGCTACTTCTTGAGATGGGAATTGTGCCATCAAAACAGAAATTTCTAATACGGTGGTCCAAACCCTTGATGAATGCTCAAACCCTTTTACGTCGAACTCAAGCGTTTCTGCATTGAAATAACGCATCAAGTTTAAACTGGCCAAATTACATGCAGTATTGTCTAAGAACATGTATTCTGAGCAAGGATTAGAAGCATTGATCCTTCCACCTTCAGGACAAGTATGCCATTCGTTGATGGTAGAATCGTATTGTACACCAGGGTCAGCGCATGCCCAAGCTGCATCTGCAACCATGTCCCAAATTTCTTTGGCAGGTACACTCTTCATGACTTTTCCATCAGTACGTGCTTTTAAGTCCCAATTTGTACCATTGTTAAGTGCAGTGAAGAACTCATTTGGTATGCGCACCGAATTGTTTGAATTCTGACCAGAAACTGTAGCATAAGCTTCACCTTCATAATCGCTCGGATATCCAGCTGCAATCAAAGCAGCTACTTTCTTTTCTTCGTCTTTTTTCCAGTTAATGAACTCAATGATTTCTGGATGGTCTAAATCCAAGCATACCATTTTGGCAGCTCTTCTGGTTGTACCACCAGATTTAATGGCACCTGCAGCACGGTCGCCTATTTTCAAGAAACTCATCAAGCCTGATGATGAACCACCACCACTTAGTTTTTCTTGTGAACCTCTTATTCTTGAGAAATTGGTACCCACACCTGAACCATATTTGAAAATTCTGGCTTCACGAACCCATAAATCCATGATACCGCCTTCATTGACTAAATCATCATCAACTGATAAGATGAAGCAAGCATGTGGCTGAGGTCTTTCGTAAGCTGAGCTTGATTTTTCTAATTTACCGGTTTTAGGATTTACAAAATAGTGTCCTTGAGGTTTACCCGTAATACCATATGAACTGTGTAAGCCGGTATTGAACCATTGAGGTGAATTGGGCGCCGCATATTGACCCATAATCATGTATACAAGCTCATCATAAAATACTTGCGCATCATCAGTGGTGTCGAAATAACCATAATCTTCACCCCATTTTCTCCAGCAATGCGCCATTCGGTGCGCAACTTGTTTCAAGCTGGTTTCTCTGCCTGAACTTCCGTCGGCCTGAGGAACTCCTGCTTTTCTGAAATATTTTTGTGCAAGTACATCTGTTGCAACTTGGCTCCAGAAATTAGGTACTTCTACATCTTTCATTTCAAATACCACACTACCGTTTGGATTTTTAATAACGGAAGTACGGTAATCGTACTGGAACATGTCGTATGGACTTACGCCATCTTTTGTAAAATGGCGCTCAAATTTGAGTCCATTTTGAGTGTTGTTTTTTTTGCTGCGGCTCATGTACTATTTTTTTATGGTTATTGGGATCGTTTTTGGAAAGCTTGTTATGTTGAGTTAGGGGGGCAAATTATCCTTAGAACAATTTTTAACATTTAATTAGAATGTTTCCGATTGTTCACTGCTGGTTAAAAGTATCAAGGAGGGTCAGAAAAGCGTTAAGGCAAATATGAAGACCGGCAGATTGTCTGGAAATGCTGAATCAGTGCAAACTCAAAAGAACTCGTATTCCGTTTGAAACAAAACATTTTTCGTTTTGCTTCCTTTCAAAAATCTCATTCAATTTTGCCAATATCAAACTACAATTTCAACACTCCCCTATGTTAATTTCTAAGTGGCTTAGTAAAATAGGGCGGTTGACTTGTTTATAACAATAGTTATTCACATTGCCTCCCTTGTATACCATGGCTTTTGGGTTTTGGAGAAACTATTCATTATCAGTAATTTGTCTTCAAAAAGATACAGATCTACTTTAAAACGCATGGTTAGCGACTTTGTCACAAAAAATTAATTTTAATTCTCCTAAATTTTCTTTTATTAGAGAAGTGTGTTTGCGTAAAAATCAATCAAAATAGCTTTTATTTGTTATACCTATCAACATGGCTAAACAAAATCTATTACATCAATTACAACACAACAGCAAAAAGCGCTTAGCGGTATTAATTGATCCGGACAGCATAACAGAAAGTAAATCATTGGAACAAACACTTTCAATGTGTGAAGCAAATGCTGTTGATTTAATTTTAGTTGGTGGCAGTTTAATTACCAATGGATTTTGGAATGAATGCATCAAACAAATAAAATTGAGTACTAAAATTCCGGTTGTATTGTTTCCCGGAAATAACATGCAAATTCATCAAGATGCAGATGCTATTTTATTGTTGAGTTTGATATCAGGTCGTAATCCTGACTTACTCATCGGAAAACATGTTTTGGCCGCACCAGAAATTAAAAGAACAGGCATAGAGGTTATACCTACAGGTTATATGCTCATTGAGGGTGGAAGTACCAGTAGTGTAATGTACATGAGCAATACCATGCCTATTCCTAAAAACAAAAACAACATAGCGGCTACTACCGCAATGGCCGGAGAAATGTTAGGATTAAAAACAATTTACATGGATGCAGGGAGTGGTGCCAATTGGCCCGTTTCAGTTGACATGATTCAGGCAGTAAGCGCCTCAGTTCAATTGCCATTATTTGTAGGTGGAGGCATTCGCACAGCGGCTCAAGCTATTGAAGCCTGCTTGGCAGGTGCTGATGTAGTGGTAGTTGGCAATGCGTTTGAACAAAACCCAAGTTTAATTGAGGCAATAGCAAGTGCGGTTCACGCATTGAACAATTAGCTTTAAAGCGAATCGTTTTCCTCTATATTTCCTGTAGAATCCATTAAAGCATTGATGGCTTGCTCCAAAGAATCCATTGCTTCTTGGTCTTTTTTGAGTTGTTCTTCAACAGCAATTTCTTCTTGTTTGTTAAGCGGTGCATCACTGTTACATGAAGAACCTACAAAGCCAGAAATTAAAAAGAATGACACAATGGTAAAAGTTTTGATTGACTGCTTCATGCGCTTCAGATTTAATGTAAAGGTAAGCGATTTTTTAAAAATTAATTTGCATTGTTTACAAGACTACCTCAGTACAAAGTTTTGACCTAAATATACTTTTCTAACCATTTCGTCGTCGGCTAATTCTTGCGCTGTTCCGGCCTTTAAAATTTTACCTTCAAACAACAAATAAGCACGGTCAACAATAGACAGGGTTTCATGTACATTGTGGTCGGTAATTAAAATGCCTATGTTTTTGTGTTTGAGTTTAGCAACTATTTGCTGAATGTCTTCAACGGCAATGGGGTCAATGCCGGCAAAGGGTTCATCTAATAAAATAAATTTTGGGTTTACGGCCAATGCACGGGCAATTTCTGTACGTCTTCTTTCGCCACCACTCAATACATTACCCATGCTTTTACGCACTCGGTTCAAGCCAAACTCTTCCATCAAAGATTCCAATTTTTCTGCTTGTTCGGCTTTGCTCAAGTTGGTCATTTCTAAAACCGCTTTGATGTTGTCCTCTACTGAAAGTGTTCTGAAAATAGAAGCTTCTTGCGCCAAATAGCCAAGCCCTTTTTGCGCTCTTTTATACATAGGCAAAGCAGTAATGTCTTCGTCGTGTAAAAACACTTTCCCTTCATCAGGTTTAATTAAACCAACAGTCATGTAAAAGGTAGTTGTTTTGCCCGCTCCATTTGGTCCTAATAAGCCCACACATTCACCTTGTTCCACTTCAATAGAAACATGGTTCACCACGGTTCTTTTTTTGTAGCGTTTGACCAAATTTTCACTTCTTAATTTCATCTTTTTGGGAGCTAATTGAGTTTGTTTAATAGGCTCTTGAACTGTCGCCTTCCATGTACAACATAAATGCTTTGCATACCACTTTGTTGCCTCCAGGAGTTGGGTAATTGCCGCTAAAATACCAGTCGCCACTGTGGTTAGGACAAGCCTTGTGTAAGCCTTCTATGCTTTGGAAAATGACAGCTACTTCAGCCTCTATTTGATCTGGGGTAACAATCTGTGCAATTTTATTACTAATTTCTTCGTCTGTAAAATGGTCGTACAAAGATTTTACATGGTTTACTAGTTGTTCTTTAGGCAAGTTTTCTTGTGCCTTACACAAATCATACACTTCTTGCAAACGGTGTTCTAGTTTGCGCTCTTTGATCAATGCAACCATTGCTTGGAATGCCACAAAATCTTTCATGCGGCTCATGTCAATGCCGTAACAATCAGGGTAACGAATTTGAGGTGAAGAAGATACAATGATGATTTTTTTAGGATGCAAACGGTCTAAAATTCTGAGGATACTTGTTTTGAGTGTGGTACCTCTAACGATAGAGTCGTCAATAACTACCAATGTGTCTTGTTGGTTTTTGATGATTCCGTAAGTAACATCATAGACATGTGCAACCATGTCTTCTCGGTGTGCATCATCTGTAATGAACGTTCTGAGTTTGGCGTCTTTAACAGCCAAACGTTCGCGTCTTGGTCTGAAAGCTAAAATTTCTTTGAGCTTGTCGGTTTCTAAATCAGCACCCAGTTTTTTAATTTCATTCGCTTTCCATTCGTCTAGCAAATCGTTCATGCCATCTATCATGCCGTAAAAAGCTACTGCTGCAGTATTTGGAATGTATGAGAACACCGTGTTTTTAAAATCATACTGAACAGCTTCTAAAATTTTGGGTCCTAATAAATAACCCAATTGTTTGCGTTCTTGGTATATCTCGCGGTCGTTGCCTCTAGAAAAATAAATGCGCTCAAATGAACAAGATTTTTTCTCTCCTGCAGGCATGATGTTTACCTCTTCAATTTTGCCTGATTGGTATATCATCAAGGCGTTTCCAGGGCCTAATTCTTTGACAGCTTTGTAAGGAATGTTAAAACCGGTCATAATGGCTGGTTTTTCACTTGTTACCACACAAATTTCATCGTCTTGGTAGTAGAAGCAAGGTCTGATTCCGTTTGGATCTCTCACCACAAAAGCATCGCCATGACCAATGGTTCCAGCCATTACATAACCACCATCTGCTTCTTTGAGCGCACGTTTGAGGATGCTTTCTACATTGATGTTTTCAGCAATTAATTTGGTGATGGATTGGTTGTCTTTGCCTTCTAATTTAAAACGGGTAAAATTTCTTTGAACTTCTTCGTCTAAGAAATGCCCCATTTTTTCAAGCATAGTTACTGTATCGGCTTTTTCTCTAGGGTGTTGTCCTAAATCAATCAATAGTTGGAACAGTTCATCTACGTTGGTCAGGTTAAAGTTACCCGCTAGCATGAGGTTTCTGCTCATCCAATTGTTTTCTCTGATAAAAGGATGGCACAAGTCTACACTATTGCCGCCATGCGTTCCATACCTCAAATGACCCAAGTACAATTCACCAACAAATGGGGCATATTTTTTAAGGTATTCAGGGTCTTTGGTTTGTTGTTCGTTTCCTGACTTAGAAATTTTTTGTGAAACCTTGTCGAAAATTTCAGCTATGGCTCCACTGCCATTTGCCCTTTGTCTAAAAATATAGGTTTCTCCTGGTTCTGGATTGAATTTTATTACACCCAAGCCTGCGCCATCTTGCCCACGGTTGTGTTGCTTTTCCATGAGCAGGTATAATTTTTTGAGTCCGTAAAGCGAAGACCCATATTTTTCCTGGTAAAAACTAAGAGGTTTGAGAAGTCGAATGAGTGCAATTCCGCACTCGTGTTTGATTGGATCGCTCATAAAGTAGTTGCAAACTTAATGAAATGCTCGCAAGAAATTATTTATAGTCTTTTAAAACTTGTTTAAGAATACCAGAGAATGTTGTTGCATCATGGTATCCAGGGTCTATAAATAAACTTTTTTTAATTGGATTGATAAAATAAGTGGTTGGGTAACCGGTTCGTTCCCCCCTGGTTAATTGGTTAAAGAAGTCGGCTGCGGTATACATTGTACTGTCAACCCAATAAACAGAATCTCTGTGTTCAGGATTGAACTTAATGGCAATGAAATCTTTATTGAGGGTTTGTATGATGTCTGGATTGCTGTATGTATCACGGTCCATTTTTTTGCACCAGCCACACCAATCGGTATATGCATCAACCAAAATAATCTTACCCTGTTTTTTTGCAAGTGGGTACCCTTCATTCCATTGGTACCATTGTAATGTTTGACCTTGAATCTTGAAGCCAATGAGTAAAAAGAAGAAACAAACGAATGCAAACTTTTTCATGTTACAATTTATGGTTTTGTTTTGGCTTTTTTAGCCAGTTAATGCCTTACCTGCAAATTAAAGGCCAAATACCTCTCAATTTGAGAATTTCCGCTTACTTTTGTCAGATATGATGGAGTTTAATCGTAGGAACTACAGCAATGAGGTATTGACCTCACTTTACAAAGCAATCATCAAGCCTCGCATGATCGAGGAAAAAATGCTCATTTTACTCAGGCAGGGCAAAGTGAGTAAATGGTTTTCTGGTATAGGTCAGGAGGCCATTAGCGTGGGTACAGTATCGGCATTGGAGCCTGAAGAATACATTTTACCCTTGCACAGAAATTTGGGAATTTTTACCGGAAGAAACATTCCATTTGACAAGCTATTTGCCCAATGGCAAGGAAAGTTTGAAGGATTTTCTAAAGGAAGAGAAAGGTCTTTTCACTTTGGAACCAACGAGTACCATATTGTAGGCATGATTTCTCATTTGGGCGCCATGCTAGGTGTAGCTGATGGCATTGCTTTGGCTAGCTTGCTCAAAGAAGAACAAAAAGTAACTGTTGTGTTCAGCGGTGATGGTGGAGCTAGCGAAGGCGATTTTCACGAGGCCTTGAACACTGCTGCTGTATGGCAATTGCCAGTGGTTTTTTTAATTGAAAACAATGGCTATGGTTTATCAACCCCTTCAAACCAACAATTCAAGTTCAAAAGTTTTACAGACAAAGGCATAGGTTATGGCATGGAAGCCTATCAAGTAGATGGCAATAATATTTTAGAGGTTTACGATACGGTTAAGAATTTGGCAACATCCATTCGCAACAATCCAAGACCAGTTTTATTGGAATGCATGACTTTTAGAATGAGGGGTCATGAAGAAGCTTCAGGTACCAAGTATGTGCCACAAGAATTGTTTGATGAATGGGCTAAAAAAGATCCGGTTGCCAATTACGAACAATACCTGTTAGCGCAAGGCATATTGGATCAAACACAAATTGATGCCATCAAAGCTGAAATCAAACAAGAAATTGATGCAGGAGTTGAAACGGTGTTGAACCTACCAGATTTGGTGCCGAATTTGGATGAGGAATTGAACGATATTTATGCGCCGGTTAATGAACAACACATAGTTGCAGACTTTGAACATTTACAACATGTTCAAGTATTACCTCAACATACGGCCACTAGCAAAAAAAGATATGTAGACGCCATCAGTGATGGACTCAAACAAGCCATGCACCAACATCCAAATTTGGTGTTAATGGGACAAGACATAGCCGACTATGGCGGGGTATTTAAAATTACCCAAGGGTTTTTAGAGGAATTTGGTAGAGGCAGGGTCAGGAATACGCCTTTGTGCGAAAGTGCCATCATAGGTGCAGGCTATGGATTGGCCATCAAAGGCATGAAAGCCATGGTTGAAATGCAGTTTGCCGATTTTGTGAGCGTTGGTTTCAACCAAATAGTAAACAATTTAGCCAAAAGTCATTACCGTTGGGGACAAGCAGCCGATGTGGTGGTGAGAATGCCAACAGGTACTTCTGGAGGAGCTGGCCCTTTCCATTCACAGAGCAATGAAGCTTGGTTTTTTCATGTACCTGGTTTGAAAATAGTTTACCCATCCACACCATCAGATGCCAAAGGCTTGTTAACGGCATCCATTTCAGATCCAAATCCAGTTTTGTTTTTCGAACACAAAGCCTTGTACCGTTCGGT
>JAIXWI010000030.1 GCA_027491355.1 Bacteroidota bacterium | reverse complement strand
TCTTCCCATTCCGAACAGAGAAGTTAAGCCCATCAGCGCAGATGATACTTGGGTAATACCTGGGAAAGTATGTCGTTGCCAAGTCTTTATAGCCCCACAGTAATGTGGGGCTTTTTTTTGCCCTAATATTTGTATTTTCTAAGAAATGATAGTAATATTGACAAAACATTGTTAATATCCTTATCATGATCATTAATTATTTTGGGGCCAATTTAAAATATCTACGAACTGAATCTCAGTTGTCACAAGAAGCATTGGCAAAAGCCCTTGGAATTACCAGGGCCAAATTGAATAGCTATGAAAATGCAATTGTGGTAAATCCACCCATAGAATTTATTGTAAATGTTTCAACTTATTTTAAGGTACAAATTGATGTCTTAATTAAGAACCAATTATTGGCCTTTCCAAACCATCGAGAACTTTTAGAAGAAGAATATATAGCTGGTGCTAAACTTAGGGTATTAGTTTCTACCATCGACTCAGCTAATAGAGACAATATTGAATTGGTTCATTTAAAGGCTAAGGCAGGTTATTTGGCTGGTTACAATGACCTAGAATTTATTACAAGCCTTCCTAGTTTTCAATTGCCTTTTTTGTCCAAAGAAAGAAAATACCGGGCCTTTCAAATTGATGGTGATTCCATGCTACCTATACAACATGGTAGTTATGTAATTGGTGAATATGTACAAAATTGGCATGAAATAAAATCTGGTGAGGCTTATGTGCTTGTAACCAAAGAAGAGGGTGCTGTTTTTAAGGTAGTACAAAATCAATTGCAACACAAAAGACAATTGGTATTACATTCTTTGAATTCATTGTATAAGCCTTATGATATTGCTATACAAGATGTTTTAGAGGTATGGAAGTTCATTAATTATTTTAGTGATGAAATGCCTGAACCCATACCAACCAATCAAGATATTCTAAATCGTCTGAGTCATTTGGAAATGAAGGTGAATGGGAAGTAAGATATATTATGAATTTTGAGAGTTAAAGCCTTATTTTTATTATAAAACTTATAATTAATGAAATCTAAGATTACCCTATTTTTTGCACTTATCTTTCTGTTTAAGTCAAATGTTAAATCACAATCTACACAAAATTTAGTTTTAGAAGGAGCAAATCTTTTAACTGCAGGTATTTCTGCTGCAGTTTTAATAGAACAGTATAAAGAAATTCTAGAATTAGACGCTACTGAGTACATACTATCAAATCATAAAGAATTCAAAGACTTTAAATTAAAAGTATTGGACTTAGAAGGGATAAAATTATTTGATTTGTCGAATATGTCATGTGTTACATTTTCAGTTGAATCATTTTCAGGAAATTTTCGTAATGTAAAAGAGAAGAAAATATTAATGATGTTTACAAGTAGTGGTTGGTGTAATAGTAATGGTATTAATTTCAGTGAAGTTAGATATCATTTATTTGATAAAGATGACTGGAATGATATGTATATGACATATTGTAATCTTGCGATAGATAAAAAGTACAAATTAATATCGGATAAAAATAAAATACCTTTTCCAAAGAAAATTTGGAAAGAAAATTTTAAAGAATATGATTCGAATTATTTTAAAACAACAAACGAGTCATTTACCGAAATTTTTTATAAATATGAATTATATGATGTTTCAGAGGCAAAATTAACTAGCTCAGGAATTTCAATAAAATCAATAAGCGACCCAGGTAATTTTATTCCATTTGTGAAATTAGATGGAGATAGTTATTTGACAACTGATTATTCAAGTAAATTCAAACTTGCGTATAATGAAAATTGTTTGGGAATATTTTTAAAAGATTTGTCTAAACTTTCTCAAATAAAAAGAAGTACAATGAATAAGATACATGAATTTATAAATTGATATAAATAGATGCGAATAGCGCTTCTTTTACTTAAAAAAAATTTTTAGATCAGATTACAAAAGGAATGGCGCCCATGCAATGGGCGCGGTATCTGTGTTTCGTCAGTTTAAACTTATAACTCGGTATTTTCTTGTGTAACTTTTCCTTTTGCAAAATCAGCGGCAAAATCAATGAATACTTTATAGGCTGGTGTAAAAGAAAAACGCGCATCACCATTTCTTTCTGTGATGTTTCTTCTGCTCATGGTACGGATGAAATCTCTTCTGCTTTCTCCAGACTTTAATTGATTGTTATTTAAAATCAATTCTGCATAAGAACTGTTCTCAAAATATTCATCAATTTTTTCATGTTCAAATTCTGCATACTGAATTTCTTCTAGGAAGTTCTTGCCATCTTTGTCTAATTCATAGCAAAGAATGGCAAAAAATAAGCAGATGTCACGGCTCAATTGCTCACCGGTTTCGTATGAAAGAATAAATCCATAATCTGTTTTCAATTCCAATTCATAGCCAAAACTTTCTTTGAAGAATTTTTCATAAAAAGCGGCATGGTCTTTCAATGAAATGAATTTTTGGTCGGTTGCCAAAATGAACTTGCCTCCCATGAGGTCATTGACTATTTCTTTATGATGTCTAGGAAATTCCATATCTGTTAATTTTAATTTTAGGGACTCTCAATACCATTTGACTGGTTTTAATCAAACTGCGTTCTTTATTGGTATCTACTTCAATGCTGATACCATCTTCAAATAACAAAGCGGTTAATGCAAACAATTTATCTGTTTCTATGGTTTGGTAATCAGTTTTTAAAGTCAATCCACACCAATCAAAAAAGCTTTCCAGAGGCAATTGTTGTATCATTTTCTCTTTGTACAAATCTTTATTGAATACCCATTTGTCTGATGATGCTTGCGGATCTTCAAGAATAATGGTTTCATCTTTACCAAATTGTTGCACATATTCTTTGGCATTTAAGTACATATCGTTGCTGTAAGGATACTGTCTTTCTACCTTAAAAATTTTAGGCAATGGTGCTTTATATGGAGCTTTCAAGAATTCTATCCATCCAGTTAATATGATTGACTCAGTTCTGATGCGTTCAATCAATGGCAACAATTCGTTGGTCAGTAACTTTGCTTGTTTGAGCAAGTCATCATTGGTTTGAACCAAAAAGACATATACTTTTTCGAACTGTAACCTCAAGGTTTCATCGTCAAAATTTAACCTGCGGACATTGACATAATTAGATATATCGAACAATTTATTGGTAATAGATTCTGCATGGTTGATATCTAATATATTGTTCAATGGGGTAATATAATAATCAATCCAAAAGCTGGCTTTTCTTACTTTTTCTTTGTAATCAAGCTTGTCAACATTTGATTTCAATTCACGGGTTTCAGCAAGTAAACGGATGGTGTTTTTTTCTACTGCTTCACTGAACTCTTTAACTTCACCATGTAAATCATTGATGCGTTGACCCAATATGAGTTTGTCTCCATGAATACCATCTCTGATTTTTTTGAACAAAGTACCAATAGAGCGTTCATATTTTTGAATGGTTTCTGGGAGTAACGGTCTGAATTCATTAAGAATAAATTCAAACAATTTGAAATAGGTATCTCTGAATTCAAAATCATCTCCCAATTTGCGAATGATTTTGTAATCAATGAGCTGCTGTAATATATGCTCGTTTCTTTCGTCAAATATGGCTTGTAAGCGTTCTTTTCGGATATGTCCGAATTCTTTCTGTAAATCAAAAATCTCTTTCAAACTATCGTAATAGTTTGCCAGAAAATTTAAGATGGTTTTTGGTTCTGCTTTGATCATTGTCTGTATAGATTAAGCATTGTTTCTTTCGCCATACATGGCATTCACTTTTTCATTGATGTTGATTTTGCCAGCATTTGGATAAATGAAATAATATTTACCAAAACCAGCAACTGCATCTGGAGCCGCAAAAATTGGAATAAAATGATGCTCTTTACAGAACCTAACCAACTCTGGCCTGTTCTGCTTGTCAATGGTTGCAACTTCATCTATAAACAATGCAATGCGGTTTTCGTCATCATTGACTGCAAGTCTGTTGATGATATTCATAATGATCATTAAACGGATCATTTTATCGGTACCGTCTGATTCAATTTGCTCATTCAAGTCTACTGGTTTGGTAGTTCCTTTTCTGGTTAAGTGCAAAGTGATATCGAATAAATCATCAAAATCAATCTTCTTTCCAGTATCTAAATAATTGTCTAGTACCTTTAGGTTTTCTGAATGGTCAAATTCAAACATCAATTGTCCTCGAACTTGTTGTATTTGACTGATTTTTTTGACCTCTTCAACCAATCTTTTATTGTCTACTAATTCAATGGTCAACGACTCAATGTCTGAAATCCTTGCTTGTGAAAGTTTTGCATTGAATTTATTGTACACAAATTCTTTGAATTCATCGTAACGTTTTAAAAGCGCAAAAGCAGGGTTTGCAAACTGAGTAGAGATACTCTCTAATAAGCTGGAGATTGAGCGCTCTTTGTCATCTATGAGTGCAATTTCTTCTTCAACATAACGAATGAAATCAATCTCATCGGCAAATGTTGACTGCAATTTGTCTCTCAGTTTTTCAAACAATTTGTCTTTGTTGGCCTTTAGCTCATTGCGATCACTCATATTGATTTGAATCTTTTTAAAGAGATTGTCCAAATCGTCGGATGATTCAAACGCTTCCAATGCCAAACCAAAAGTTTCTAATTGTTGTTTGTATTCTTGTATTTCTCTGATGCGTCTTTCTCTTTTGTCTTTGTCAACAATCATTTCTTGCACCTCGAGTTGTTTCTTGGCAATGGTTTTAGCCAATTTACTTTGCTCTCCCTCCAGCTTTTGATTTTCTTCATTGAGGCTGTTTAACTCTTGTTTGAGTTTTTCAATTTGTTTGTTGATGGCAGGTTTGCTCTTTATTTTTTGGATTTTTGATTTGATCTCATCAATTTGTTCGTGAATGAGTTTCAAGTCGGCCTGAGTTTTTTCAAAATCTTTAACCACTTCTAACAATGCTGTTTGATTTTTTAAATCAGTTTTTGCATTGGTCAATAATTCCTTGATTTCTTCAACAGTTTGGAAATCTTTTTTGTCTATGTTTTTAGAAATGTCAATTTCACCATCAAATATTTTGAGTTTGTCGCTTACTTGATGAACCGCCTTGAGTACCTGATTTCCGGGTAAACTCTTAATTTCTTCACTCAAAATGGCATTCAATAATTTCCTGTTGTCTTTGTTGCCTGAAATTTTATTGATCAATAAATTGCTGTAGTTCTTGATTTGGTTTTCGTACATCGCAATTTGACTTTTCAATTGCTCAATTCTGAAAGCAATTGATTTACTATTGAGGTTTTGTACTTCCACCATTGTAATTCTACTTTCAATGTCTTTTCTCTTTTTATCGAGGTTGGACAAAGTTTCGTTTAACAATTCAATGGGGTCAAAAGATTGAATCAGTTTCAATTCACTTTCTTTTTCGTTCAAGGCATAAGCCCTGCTCTTGATTTCTGCCTCTTTACCACCAATTTTTCTGTCAAATTCAGCTTTTTGAGGTATCAATAGCTCGTTGATTTCGGTATTGATTTTGGCAATGAATTGATTTTTGTCTACCAATTGAGCTTGCAAAGTTGGCAAAGTGCTTTCGTAATTTTTATTGAAAGCATAATACAATTGGTCTATAATTCTGGCCTTGGCATGGTACTGACTGACAACTTCCCTGAATTCATCAAATTCGTTTTTAACAGCTTTTAAATTTCTGATTTCATTGTTAATTTTACGAAGGTCAATGATGTCTTTTTTGTTTTTCTGTGAAAAATTGAGGCTTTCGTTTTCGCGGTTATCCGCAATGATGAGTGCTTCTTTAAGGTTTTTGTTGGTAATGAGTTTGGTATTGATCAAATACCTGTAAATTCTAGAAAAATTGTTACTTAAACCTTCTGTTTTTACATTGTCTTCTAACCAAACTACCCCATTGTTTCTTTTGCCTCTTTGGTAAACGGTATTGAAAACTTCTCTTTTGTCTTTGAATTGTTCTAGTTCAAGCCCACGTTCCAATAAAGCACTTTGTACTTCATCAAATTTGAGTAAACGTTTGTCTTTTCCTACAAAGTATTCCTCTTTGTATTCGCTATTGAACCTGAAGTATTCTAATTCACTTTCACTGTTGCGTTTAACCAAAATACAGTAGTATGTTTTCTTAAAAATTTCAAAAACAATATAACTTTGGTTGTGGTTAGGGAAATAATGGTGTAATGTTTCTTTATCACCTCTTCTTTGACCAGAAAAAGTCATTTTGTTGCCATCCACAATAAACAAAAAGTTTAATGCATAAATGAGTGTACTTTTTCCGATATTGTTGGGGCCTACCAATTGTAAGCTGTCACAATCGTTTAAACGGATTTCAGCTTTTCCGTATACTTTTGAATTGAGGATACTTAACGATGTTAGCATTGAGTCTGTGTTTGAAGTAGCCAAAATAATTACTTTACAGTACAAGAAACTAACACAAAACCCACATTTTGTATGGATTTATTTTACATCAAATCAGGGGTTTAAATACATATAACGCAGTCAAGTTTAGTTGCTAACAAATTTTATGCAGTTGAATTTGATTGTTTTCGAATAAACTGTAAGCATAATCATAACATACGTATTGAACTAGACCGTTTGCATTTTCTATGATTTGAGTGTGGTAACTGAATGCAAAACCCTCTGATACAAGTACTGATTTATGGAGCTTTTGTTGATTTTGTTCAAATAACTCAGCAATAATTCTCCTGTTTTTACGGAGAATGTAATGTGTTTTTTTAATGTGCTTGAACAAGTCTGCTTGTATTTGATGATGAAAGCTACTTCTGCAGCCATCATCACAAAACTTTTTGTCAATTCTTCCTCTGATTTGTTGGTTACAAAAGCAACAGTATTTCATGTTTTTTTACATGAAATTAACTGCGTTCTCCAAAAATTAAACTACCAATGCGAACCATTGTGCTGCCGTTTGCTATAGCTATAGGGTAGTCGTTGCTCATTCCCATTGAGATTTCAGTAAATTCTGGATGTTGAGCGAAATGTGTTTTTTTAAGGAATTCAAAGTTTGTTCTGAGTGTTTTGAATTCTTGATTAATGATTTCCTCATTTTCAGTGTTGGTAGACATGCCCATGATGCCAGCAACTGAAATATTGGGCATCGGGTTTGACTGGAGGTGCATTATTAAATGCTCAGCTTCATCAAGAGACATCCCAAATTTGTGCTCCTCTTGTGCTACTTTCAATTGTAGTAAAACCTGAATGATTCTGTTGTTTTTATGTGCTTCTTTTTGGATTGTTTCAAGTAAAGCAATGCTATCAACAGAGTGAATACAGGCCACAAAAGGGGCAATATACTTTACTTTGTTTTTTTGTAAATGACCAATCAAATGCCATTCAATATCTTTTGGCAATGCTTCATATTTGGTACAGAGTTCTTGCACTTTGTTTTCTCCAAATACTTTTTGACCCGCAGCATAAGCTTCAGTAATTTTTGCAGGTGGATTGTTTTTACTCACTGCAATTAACTTAACTTTGTTTCCTAATTGCTCGAGAATTTCAGCTATTTTTGATTCAATCATTTATGCAAAGAAAATTTAAATTTCTTTTATTGTTCCTATCGGCTTCTATTTTAGCCTGTAATTCTTTTGATTCCTTGTCAGGAGCAGATGCTCAGGTGTTGTCAAAAGAACAAATGATACAAGTTTTAACAGATATACATATTGCCGAAGCTAAGGTCAGTGATTTGGCCATGTCAGGGGATACAGTTACCATTACTCAAGCAAAATATTACCAGGTGGTTTATGACAAAAACAACACCAATGCCAAACAATTTGAAAACAGTTATAAGTATTACACAACCCAGCCAGTTATGTTAGACAGCATCTACCAGCAAGTAATTACCAATCTGGCTGTTTTAGAAAATACCCATAAAAATGATTTCATGCATTCACAAGAAAAATCTGTGAGAATGATTGAGGACATCTTAAAATAAAAAGCTTTGCCATATCCAAAAAACATAGATCAAAAATTAGAATTTAACCAGGTAAAAACTTTGGTGTTGTCATACTGCTTGTCGCCTATGGGTAAACAATATGTAGACAAAATAGCTTTCATTAACAAGCAAGATGTTTTGAGCAAATTGTTATTGCAAACCAAAGAATTCCAAACCATTTTAAACGAGGATAATCATTTTCCAATAGACCATTATTTTGATATCCGCTCGGCATTGAACAAAGCAAAAATTGAAGGTGTATGGTTGGATGAAGATGAATTTTTACAGGTTAAATTGGTATTGCAAACCTTTTTGATGGTCACCCGTTTTTTAAGAGACAGGGGGGGGAAGTATCCGCAATTAGAAGCATTGTTGGATGGATTAATCTTAAATGACATTTTAATCCGTAGAATAGACCGTGTAATAGATGCAGAAGGGTTAATGCGTCCAAATGCTAGTCCAGATTTGGCAAAATTGAGTCAAAAAATACAAGAAAAAGAGACTGAAATCAGAAAGCGAATCAACCGCTTGTTCGATAAAAATTTTGCTGCAGGTTATTTAACAGATAATATTGGAATTACCATCAGAGAAGGCAGGTTGGTGTTGCCTGTTTTAGCCGAGCATAAAAGGCATGTGCCAGGGTTTATGCATGATGAGTCTCAAACAGGTCAAACAGTTTTTATAGAGCCAACGGAATGCTTTGAACTGAATAATTTGTTGAGAGAATTACAAATTGCATACAGAAGAGAAAAAGAAAGAATTTTGTTGGAGTTGACTGATCAAATTAGACCACAAATACACGAAATCAACACACATGTGCAGCGTTTGGGTTTATTTGATTTTATAAGGGCAAAGGCCTTGTTGTCAAATGCCATGAAAGCTGGGTTGCCTATTTTAAGTAAGCATCCAATCATTGAATTGTATCAAGCCTATCATCCCCTATTAAAATTAAACCATGATAAACAAGGATTACCAACGGTTCCATTGAACATACAACTCAA
Source organism: Bacteroidota bacterium (assembly GCA_027491355.1). Lineage (GTDB taxonomy): Bacteria > Bacteroidota > Bacteroidia > UKL13-3 > UKL13-3 > CAISCU01. Next base: position 210,741 of record JAIXWI010000030.1, on the reverse strand, counting down.
TACAGACAAACACATTGTTGTTATTTCTGGGCCAAATGCAGGTGGTAAATCTGTCTGTTTGAAAACCATTGGATTATTGCAATACATGTTGCAGTGTGGCTTTTTAGTGCCTTGTGCTGACCACAGTGTTTTTGGTGTATTTAAGGAGTTGATGGTAGACATAGGGGACGAACAAAGCATCGAAAATGACTTGAGTACTTACAGTTCTCATTTGTTACACATGAAAAAATTCTGTGATTTTGCTGATGCCAAAACTTTGTTTTTGATTGATGAGTTTGGAACAGGAACGGATCCACAATTTGGCGGACCATTGGCTGAAGCTATTTTAAATTACTTGGCTCAAAAACGTTCATTTGGCGTTGTGACAACTCACTTTAGTAACCTGAAAAATTTTGCAGCTACTCAAAAAGGTTTGGAAAATGCTTCCATGTTGTTTGACCACGAAAACATGCAGCCTCTTTATAAACTTGAATTGGGAAGGCCTGGCAGCTCTTATGCATTTGAACTGGCCAGTAAAAGTGGTTTGCCTGAACACATTATCAATTATGCCAAACACAAGGTTGGGGGCAAACAAAAAAAAGTAGATGATTTGTTACTTGAACTTGAAAAAGAGCAAAAACAAGTTGCTTTGTTAAAAGTGAAGTTACAAGAAAAAGAGAAGTTGGCTGCAAGCTCGTTAGAGAAGTACCAATCATTGGCTTCAACCATTGAAGAACACAAGAAAACTTTGATGAAACAGGCTAAGCAAGAGGCCTTGGCAATCATTACAGAAGCCAATAGCAAGGTAGAAGCTGTTATCAGAGATATAAAAAAAGGTCAAGCAGATATTGAAAGTCAGAGAAAAGCAAGGCTTGAAATCAAACAAGACATCACAGCGTTAAAAGAGGAATTACAAGTTGAATTGGAACAAGAACCCGAATTGCCTCAGCCAATTGATGGTAAAATTGAAATTGGTTCTTTTGTGCAAATGACTGATCAAGACACCATAGGTGAAGTACTTGAATTGACCAAAAACAAAGCCATCGTTAATTTTGGAAACTTGAAAACAACAGTTGAGCTTAAACGATTGAAAAAGGTTGCCGCTCCTAAAACTTCAAAAACTGTTTCTGTTGCTGCAAAAGGTGTAGATTTAAATGAGAAAATGATGCAATTCAAACCTGAATTGAATTTAATAGCTACCCGAGCAGACGAGGCCATTAAAGTATTAGAACGTTATTTAGATGATGCTTATTTGTTGGGTATCAAAGAGGTGAAAATAGTTCACGGTAAAGGATACGGTATACTTCGAAAAGTAATCAGAGCATTTCTAAACAACAGCAAATTGGTGGTGAAAGTTAAAGATGAACACATTGATTTTGGGGGAGATGGCATTAGCGTGGTAACCCTCAATACACAATAGCTATACTTCTAAACTACAGTGTGCACTTTCAATTTTTTTCCCAAAAAACAAACTGCCCATCTCGTCAAATTTAATTGGGTCATCAGTAGTAAGAAATGCACATTGCCCTTTTTTACTAATTTTTGTATTGATTGCTGGGTGTCTGTTTAAATAGTTCTGTAAGCTACTTGCTACAATTCTTCCTTGTGAAACCAATTGAATGTGTTGGGGCAGTGCTTTTTGAATTTGAGCACTTAACAAAGGATAGTGGGTGCATGCCAATACAATGGTATCGATGGCATTGTCTTTATCCAATAATGAAGTTAGGTCATCTTTGATAAAGAATGCAGCTCCTTGAGTATGCATGAGGTTATTTTCAATGATTGGAACCCACATAGGACAGGCTTGTTGACTGACTTTTGTTTGCGGCGAAAACTTTGCAATTTCAACTACATAAGATTCCGACTGAACAGTTCCTATTGTGCCTAATATTCCAACATGTCCTGTTTGAGACAATTGACCAACCATTTCTGTGGTTGGTCTGATTACACCCAACACCCTTTTGTTTGGATACTTTTCAGGTAAATACCTTTGTTGTATTGTTCTCAAAGCTTTTGCAGACGCAGTATTGCAGGCTAAAACCACCAATTCACAGCCTTGTTGAAACAAGAAATCAACTGCTTCTAAAGTGTATTCATAGACGGTGTCAAAAGACCTATTGCCATATGGTGCCCTTGCATTGTCTCCTAAATACAGATAATCGTTTTCAGGCATGAGTTCTACCAATTCTTTTAAAATGGTAAGCCCTCCATATCCTGAATCAAATACGCCTATAGGTGAGTTCATTGAAACGAAGATAATGAATCAGGGTATTGAAATTCAATTAGAGTAGTTTTTCAATGGCTCTTTTTATTTTACCGCTTGTAGGTTTAGTTGTGCTAATGAAATAGTCAACGACCTTACCCTCTCTATTGATAAGGTACTTATGAAAATTCCATTTGGGGGCTAGAGAAGTACAACCATTTCTAGATTTGTCAGACAAAAATTTGTACAAAGGATGAGCATCATTGCCTTTGATTTTTAACTTTCCAAAAACTGGAAAGCTGGTTTTGAACTTTAATGAGCAAAACTCTCCAATTGCATTGCCTTCTAAAGGTTCTTGCCCTCCAAAATCATTGCATGGGAATGCCAGAACTTCAAATCCCATACCTCGGTATGCTTGTGCTAAATTTTCCAATTCGGCATACTGAGGAGTAAAACCACATTCACTTGCTGTATTAACAATCAGCAAAACTTTACCTGCGTATTGTTTTAAAGAAATGGTTTCATCTTGGAGGTTATTGACATTGAATTGATAAATATTTTCTTGAGTCATGGCATTGTTACATTGAATGAAAAATAAGAAGATAATGATGTATCGCATTTTTTTAAAACAACTTAGAGGCATGAATGTTTAACTTTCTAAAAATATAAACAAAAAAACTGTTGCTCTTTTTTATTTTCAAAAATTTCTTCTCAAAAAACATTGTAAATTAGGTGTTTAAAAACTCATTTAATAGTTACGGCTCTGGAGCAAACAATCGTTTTTTATGCTGAAGTTTAAAAAGAATAGTTTGAGCTTAGCTAAAGAATTCTGCAGAAAAATCGGGACATTCATTAAATTTGTCAAGCTCAAATAAAATAAGCCTTTCATTTTATGTTTAAAACATTTAACCGCATACAACTTATCCGTAAATTTTTAACGGTCATTTGTGTCATGTATGCCGTCATTGCTGGTTTGACATGGCCTGTTCCTCAATTGCCAATATTGGAACAGAGCATTCGGAACCTGTATTTTCATGTGCCAATGTGGTTTGGCATGATTGCTTTGTTGATTGCATCTGCTTACAATGCTTTTCATGTGCTTTCTGGCAAAGGTTTATTTGCGGATGCCAAATCTACTGCTTATGCAACAACCGGCATGCTGTTTGGAGTGATAGGTATTTTAACAGGAATGGTTTGGGCTAAAAATACGTGGGGGGCATATTGGGTAAGTGACCCTAAATTGAACAGTGCTGCTATAGGCATGCTCATGTATGCAGCATATTTTGTTTTAAGAGGATCTATTGAAGATGATTACCAAAAGGCTAGGGTTGCTGCCATCTATAACCTATTTTGTTTGCCTATTTTTTTGGTGCTCATATTTGTCATTCCAAGGTTAACAGATTCTTTACATCCCGGAAATGGGGGCAACCCTGGTTTTAATCAATATGACTTAGATAGCCGCTTAAGAATGGTATTTTATCCTGCAGTGATTGGTTGGGTATTGTTGGGTTTTTGGGTCGCTGAAATTGCCATAAGAACCAAATCATTAGAAATTAAAAAATGGACTAAATCAACTTAAAATGAAAAGTATATTATTCAATCAAATTACCAAAAGTGCAGAACAACCTGATTTGTATACTGCAGATAAATTCAACGTAGTAGTGGCCGTTATAGCTATTTTGTTCATAGGCATATTTATTTATTTATTTAGTTTAGACCGCAAATTGAACAAGTTAGAACAAAACGAAGGAAAGTAAGATGAAAGTAAGTTATATCATAGGTGTTTTGTTTATTGGTGCAGCAATTGCAGCCATAGCAAGTATGTATGGAGATGCCAGTACGTATGAAGATTTCGCAACTGCCCAAGCAAATACGGACAAAGAATTTCATATTGTAGGCACTTTGAACAAAAGTAAAGAGCGCTATTATGAGCCTAAAAAAGATGCCAATTTCTTTAGTTTTTACATGATAGATGAGAAAGGCATAGAATCAAAAGTGGTATACCATCATCCTGAGCCAACTGATTTTGACAGGTCTGAAAAAATTGTCATTGTGGGTCAGATGCAAGAAGGGTATTTCGAGGCAAATAAAATTTTACTTAAATGTCCAAGCAAATACACAGACAACCAAATAAAGGGTGGCTAAAAATTGCTTTTGAAAATTCTTACTGCAATACTTAATAACACAATTCCAAAAAATTTTCTGATCAGGCTCAACCCAGAGCTGCCCAGTTTTCTTTCAATCCATGAGCTTGATCGAAGAACCACAAAAACAAATATGAGGTTGATGAACAAGCCTATCAAAATATTTGGAATGGAGTAAACGGCCCTCATCGAAATAATAGTAGTGAGTGTTCCTGAACCTGCAATAATTGGAAATGCTATTGGGATGATACTACCTGTTTTTTCGCTTGGATCTGATTTTAGAAGTTCAATTCCTAGAATCATTTCTAGTCCAATTAAAAAAATGACAATTGAACCCGCAATGGCAAAAGAAGCCAGGTCAATTCCAAAAAGTTTTAAAAAGCTTTCACCTAAAAACAAAAACAAGGCCATTAATGCACCTGCGGCAAGTGTTGCTTTTCCACTATCAAGAGACTTTTCCCTATTTTTGATGGTAATTATGATAGGAAGTGCCCCAATGATGTCTATGATGGCAAATAGGGTCAAGGAAATGGTTGTAATGTCCTGAATTGAAAACATGGTGCAAAGATAGCTTTGCACTCCGTTAAATTTTAAATAATTTGCAAACGTGAGACTTTTAAAAACAGTTGGGTTCCATTTTTTATTGATGGTCCTTTTTTTATACTTGGCAGCTTGGCTTGCAGCCTTTTTCTTGAGTGGATACACCAGGCATGGACAATATTTGACCTTACCTGATTTAAAGGGTTTGACATTTGAATCTGCAGAGACAATACTAAGGCAAAAGAACCTAAGGTATGTCATTACAGATACTGTTTTTGTTGAAGGAATGCCCAAGTCTGCTATAGTTGAGCAAAATCCCATTCCCAATTCAAAAGTAAAAGAAGGCCGAATTGTTTATTTGAGTATCAATTCAAATACATCTGCTATGGTTTTCATGCCTAATTTAATCAACAGTTCATTGCGTTTTGCTGAAACAGTAATTGCAGGCTCTGGTTTAAAACTTGGAGAAATTACATACCAACCAGATATTGCACAGAATGCAGTTTTAGACCAAATGTTCAATGGTCAAAGTATTCAACCGAATACAAAATTGCCTAAAGGTTCCGTTATTAACTTGATTGTAGGAGACGGAAGTGGAGGTGTTGCTGTAGCAATGCCTGATTTAACAGGACTTGGATACAAAGATGCCGCATCAGTTTTAAAATCGTCTATGTTGCAGATGGGAGCAGTTGTTTTTGAGGATGAAAACCAAGATACATTCAGCGCTGTTGTGGTACGTCAAAATCCAACTTTTCAATCGGGGGCAACTATTAAAAGTGGTCAAGCCATAGATGTATTCTTAAGTACTAAAAAATAAATGAAGCTCAAGCAATACCAATTAGTTTTACTCTGTACCATGCTTTTCATAGCACCATTTGTTGCTGCCCAGGAATTAGTCATGCCTCTTCAATTAAAGACTTTGGGGGTTCATCAAACAAAAGAAAATATTGAAAAGACTGCACTCCTCAAATCAGGTAATCTACAAATTCCGTTTATTGAATATTTTGAAAATAATGGAAAACCAAAGCCACAATATTGGCTTGATACCCTTGTGGAGCTCTCTAACAGAACAGCATTGTTTAACAACTTAGATCCAAATGGAAATGTGTATGCAAACAGCAATGGTTTGGCTGACCAATTGACTTCAAATCCTATTTCCTTAATTGGCTACAATTTGAAAATGTACTTTGGTTTTCAAATTGCAAGTGGAAATTCTTTTGTTGTTGGAGACTCAATTGTGTTAGAGTTTTTGAACAAGCAACAAGTATGGGATAAAGTCTGGGGTAGTACTGTTTTACTTTCAAAGTTTAAAGAAGTACTCATTCCTGTGGATTTGGAAACATATAGCAGTGAAGCATTTGTATTTAGATTCAGTTTGTTTGCCAAATCAACCCAAGCCAGTGCTCAAATATACCAATTGAAACAAGTTGTACTTGCTCCAATGCTTGGTGTCCCTTTTAACATGGATAATTGTAATGCCATTAACAAAGACCAATCATTTACTGGATTGGATGTGCAAATCAAACAAAATGTTTCTTCACAAGAACTGGGTAATGGTTTTGTATTGGACGCTTATGATTACCAACAACAGGCATATTCAAATGGTTACAATGCTGCTGATACTTTCTACATGCATCCTATTTCCATGCTAACATACAATTCAAAAGATTCAGTTAAATTAGCTTTTACGCTGAAAACTTTAACAGCTTGGAAAAACACAGATACCTTGGTTTTTGAGTGCAGAAATAATTTAGGGAATTGGGTGCCTATGTTGGTATTTTATCAGCCAACGGATTCAATTCAGACCTTCAATTTTGCAGTCAATTCCGGACGTTTCAGGCATGCATTTTTTGCTGCTAGGTGGTTTTTGAAAACTGTTGCAATTCCCGGTGATACTGATAAAGTATTTGTTAGTGCCATTCAAGTTTATAAACAAATTTACCTTCCAGTTTTAGAAGATTTTTCTTCGAGTGATCGACTTGTTGATCCGATGAAATGGCAAAACAATTTTGTTTATGTCAATAATGAATTTCCAGAAAATCAGCCAAGTATCAACGTAGCTACTTTTGATGGGCTAAATGAAAAAGGAAATCCATATGCTCTTTTCCCAATTAAAGGAACAGCGGATGTTATGACATCATGGGTCATAGATTTGAGCAAGGCATCTCCATCCGATTCTTTGTATTTGAGTTTTTATAGCCAATACGAATTACAAGGAACCACCGAGCAAATATTTCCAGATGATTCTTTTGTAGTGGAATACCGCAATTCTAAGTATCAATCGAGTACATATACTCCCCTCAAAAGGATTTCTGCAATTGATGCTACCAAGCACCAATTCGATTACCACAGTATTTTAATCAAAGACAGTGCATGTTTCCATGATAAGTTTGAAATCAGGTTTAGAAACAGAGGTAGTTTAACAGGAAACCTCAGTCAATGGCATTTAGATTATATTTATTTGAACAAAGGTAGGACAGCTACAGATGCCATTAATGATGTAAGTTTAACCAATACACCTCATCCTTATTTGGGCTTGTATTATGCGATGCCATGGAAACAATACAACGCTGAACCCAATAAATATCCTACAGATACTGCAACATTGAGGTTTAAAAATCACGATAACCAAAGCTTTGTCTTGGATTATTCAAGAACCACCTCGGATAACTTTGGTAATACCATAGCGCAATACCAAAACTTTACAAATATTGAAGCATTGTCTGATACCTTTGTTAAATTTCAAAAACCAATACCTTATGTTGCATCGAGTATAGATCCAGATTCTATTGTTTTTACCTCAAAATATAAAGTTGGTTTTTCGAGTGCCAAGAACGATTTAATAGCCAGCAATGATACCATGAGTGTTTCTAATGTGTTTAGTAATTTTTTGGCTTATGATGACGGCTCTGCAGAAGGAGGTTATGGTATTAAAAACAAAACCAATTGTGGGGCGGCTTTACAATTTGAGTTGTCAGTGCCAGATACTTTGTATGGTGTATATATGTTCTTTAATCAAAGCGAACAAAATGTAGCTAACCAACAGTTTGGGTTGAGAGTTTGGAAACAAATTTCAGCAATTGGTGGTCCTGCCAACGACGATCAAATCATTTATAAAGTTGACAACCTAACACCTACATATTTGAATGCAATCAATGCCTACAGCTATTTGAAATTTAACCAACCTGTTCCAGTAGAAGGAAAGTTTTATATTGGATGGGAACAAGCACAAGCCTATGTTCTGAATATTGGCTTAGACAAGAATTTTCCTTTTGGGGTGAATCAAAATTTATTCTACAAACAAGATGGACAATGGTACCCTACAACAATCAGTGGAACACCCATGATGAGGCCCATGATTGGTAAGTGGATAGATTTGCCTGCTGCTATTAATGAGCCAATTTTAGACAATCAGCAGATAGATTTTATGGTTTATCCAAATCCAAGTAATGGGATATTTACAGTCCAATCTGAATCAATGGATGGCTTGAACGCATCTGTTTTTGATATGTCTGGGCGATTACTCTGTACAATTTCAAATATTCAACAGTCAATCAATTTAAGCCAATTGGAGAATGGCATTTATTTGATGCAATTGAATAGTCCAAAAACCAATCAAAGTAAAACAACAAGAATCATAATACAACAATAACATGGAAGATATTACAGTTCAAGAATTGCATGCACGCATGCAAGCGGGTGAAAAAATTAATTTAATAGATGTGAGGGAACCTCATGAATATGAAGAATTTAATATTGGCGCTCAATTAATTCCGTTAGGCGATTTGCCTGCACGATATGAAGAGTTGAATGCCCTTAAAAATGAAGAGATCATTGTACACTGTCGGTCAGGTGCAAGAAGTGGCAATGCCAAACTTTTTTTGTCTGATTTAGGTTTTGAAAATGTAAGAAATCTTTTGGGTGGAATGCTTGCCTGGAAAGATCAATTTCCGAATGGATGAGTATAAACTAATAGCACTTTTTAAAACTAAGAAAATTTACAAACCCATTTTAGGATTTGTGTTTTTTTTGGTACTTGGTATGGCCCAATTTCAATGTGGCGACCAAGCGCATACAACACATCAGTACCTAAACCATGATACTGCTGTGCATTATGTTGGAATGGATGCCTGTAAGTCATGCCACTTGGATATTTACAATACTTTTATTGAAACAGGAATGGGGCAATCTTTTGCACCTGCATCTCGCCAAAAATCAGCCGCAAAATACAAACATACACAACCTGTTTACGATGCCCATTTAGGATTTTACTATTTGCCATTTTGGATTGGAGATTCATTGTATATCAAAGAATTTCAGCTTGGTCCCAATCAAGACACCTTGCACCAGAGAGTGGAGCGTGTAGATTATATCATTGGATCTGGACAACATACCAATTCTCATTTAAGCAGTAAAAATGGTTACCTCTATCAATTGCCTTTAACTTGGTATACCCAACTTCAAAAATGGGACTTGCCGCCTGGTTTTGAAAACGGAAGGAATGTGCGTTTTTCAAGAGAAATTGGTTTGGAGTGTATGAGTTGTCACAATGCCATTCCTAAAGTTGCAGATAACTATAGCAATTTGTTTACCTCAATTCCAAATGGCATAGATTGTGAAAGGTGTCATGGACCAGGGGAGTTACATGTAAAAGAGCGTTTAACAGGTTCAAAAGTGGATACTTCAAAAGGGGCTGATTTTACCATTGTGAATCCTAAAAGGTTGGGCTGGGAAAGACAAACAGATTTGTGTCAACGTTGCCATTTACAAGGCAATGCAGTGCTAAAGGAGGGGAAACAATTTACTGATTTCAGACCAGGTCAAAAACTTGCAGATTATTTCAATGTTTTTATGCCCAATTACAAAGGTGCTGAACAAGAAATCATCATGGCTTCACATGCTCAAAGATTGCAACAGAGTAAATGTTTTATCAAAAGCAACCCCTCAACCGTTAATGAAAGCAATCCGGCTTTAAAGTTAACTTGTATCAACTGCCATAATCCGCATGTCAGTGTTAAAAAAACAGGCACTGCTATTTTTAACAAGGCTTGTATGAATTGTCATTTACCCAGTGCATGCAGGGAAATTCAACAAAAAGCCAGTATAACTTCGCAAAATTGTGTGGCGTGTCATATGCCCAAATCTGGCACTGTAGATATTCCACATGTAACCGTTCATGACCATAAAATTAGCATTCCTGCTAAGCAAGTTGATGCAAAATCAATCAAAACATTTATGGGACTGTATTGTGTTACCAAAGGGAATTTGAATAACAATGACCTAGCGCAAGCGTATTTGAATTATGCCGAAAAATTTGAAGGTGCACAACAAGAAGTATTGGATTCTGCCAATTATTTTCTAAACCAACTCGATGGAATAGCGCAAGCAGCGGCCATTCAAATTCATTATTGGTTTCTCAAAAACAATCATGAAGCAATCTGTAATCTATCCCAAAAGTTAAAAAATGTGCAACATACAGATCCTTGGATGTGTTATAGAATTGGTCAATCGTTTTTTAATTTGAATAATTATTCAGAAGCGATTTCTTGGTTAGAAAATGCAAGTAAACTCGCGCCTGCCAATTTAAAAATGCAAATCAAATTAGGTACTGCCTACTTAATGAATGCTCAAGTAGAAAAAGGAATCGCGGTTTTGAAAAAAGTACTCCAAGCCAATGCCAATACTGACGATGCTTGGACCAATTTGGGTTATGCCTATGCACTATCTGCTGATTTTAAAGGGGCATTGAATTGCTATAACCAAGAACTTCAATTGAATCCATTTCACCAACAAGCATTGTTAAACAGGGCAGCCGCCTATTTGAATTTAGGTGATCGAATAAAGGCTAAAAGTGATTTGTTGAAACTGAAAAAACTAGATCCTAAGAATGAAACAATTGCTCAATTGCTTTCTCAAATACAATAATTCGAATCAAACATGAAGTCTTGCAAAAACAAATGGATCGTGTTAATTTTTTGTACGTGTTTGCTGGTGTTCACAAAACTTGCTTATGATGTATTTGCTATCAATACAACTAAAATAGTAGCACAAGGTAACCAATATGTATATGTAGGTTCCGATAGAAATTACAAACAATTAATTTTTCAATTGACCCAAAAGAATTTGCTTCAAAATACGGCTTCATTTGAACGTTTAGCCTATCTCATTCAGTTAGACAAAAGACTCAAGCCTGGACGTTACTTGTTGACAGCAAATTTGAACAATTTGGCTATCATTAAATTATTGGCAAGTGGCAAGCAAACACCAGTAGATTTAGTTTTTACCGGTGCAAGCAGTATTGGCCAATTGGCAACTGTTTTTGCTGGTCAATTGGAAATGGATAGTACACAATTGGTACAAGCAATTTTCTCTGCTGATTTTCTAAATGAGGTTCAAATGGATTCTGCTAACATTATTGCTTTATTCATCCCAAATACCTATAATTTTTATTGGAATACTGCTGCTCAAGAATGTTTACAAAGAATGTACAAAGAGTACCAAAAATTTTGGAACAAGAAAAGACGGGAGCAATTGTTGCAAATTGGCTTGAGTCAAGCACAGGTGTCTGTATTGGCATCTATTGTTCAAAAAGAATCAAATTTGTACAGTGAAATGCCACTGATAGCAGGTGTTTACTTAAACCGATTGAACAAGGGAATGCCCTTACAAGCTGATCCAACTTTATTGTTTGTTGCCAATGACCCAGAGCGCAAAAGAGTTACAGCTGATTTGATAGCCGCAATTTCTCCATACAATACTTATTTAAACACAGGTTTGCCTCCAGGGCCTATTTGTTGTCCAACTGTTCAGGCAATAGATGCTGTTTTGAACGCAAGCAAAACACAGTACTTTTATTTTTGTGCTGCCCCTGATTTTTCAGGAAAGCATTTGTTTGCTAAAACTTTGCAACAACACAATGTGAATGCATTGAATTATAGAAGGGCTTTGAATAAAGCTGGGGTGTACAAGTAAAACAAAGAAGGCGCGCAGCTTTGCTGCGCGCCTTCTTTGTTTTACTTCAAACAATTTTAGTCGCGTCTGCCGTTAAAAATTTGTAGATAATACAACAAAGTAGCAATGGAGGCAATGGCTGCAACTACATAAGTCATGGCTGCCCATTTCAAGGCATCTTTGCTCATTGGGTATTCATTGTCTCTCACCATACCTCTATCGCTTAACCATGCCAAAGCCCTTCTGCTGGCATCAAATTCAACAGGTAAAGTAACCACTGTAAACAAAGTTGTCAATGCAAATAAAACAATACCGGCTAACAATAAATTGGGGAATGAGTTAATCATCAATACACCTGCTAATAAAATCCATTGCACCCATTTTGAAGCAAAACTTGCAGCAGGAACCAATTTAGAACGGATGTTCAACCAAGTGTATGCGTTGGCATGTTGTACTGCGTGTCCGCATTCGTGTGCGGCAACAGCAGCAGCAATAACACTTCTGCCATAATACACATCATGGCTCAAGTTTACCGTTTTATCAGTAGGGTTGTAATGGTCGGTTAGTTGACCTTCAGTGCTCATAACTTTTACATCATAAATGCCGTTATCTCGCAACATTTTTTCAGCAATTTCACTGCCCGATAAACCATTGCTTAAAGCAATTTCAGAGTAAGTTTTAATTTTTGATTTGAATCTCCAGCTTACCAATAAGCTCAACAGGAGAGGAAGAATGATATAAAACATGGATTAAAAAATTTATTAAGAATTGTACAAACTATGCACCAATCTATAAATGATGACAAAAAGTGCAATGACAAATATGAGAATACTGATTTTATTGATGCCATGCATGATTTTCAAATTAAACGATGACGGACTGTCAGGAGATGGCTTCTCCCAAAATTTTAAATAGCTCCAGAATTTAGCCCACATATAATTTTTATTTGATTCGAATTTAAGCAAATCTGAAATAATTTTATTGAAATATATTTGATAAGTCTAAAAAAATATTTAGACTTGTCTAAAAAAGCTAGAGATGCATTCTTTTGCAGAAGAAAATTACTTAAAAACAATCCTGAAATTACATTTGTGTGGAGTCCAGGTAATTACAACCAATGAACTGGCCGAGGCCATGCATACTAAAGCCTCATCAGTAACAGACATGCTTAAAAAGTTGGCTGCAAAAAAATTGCTCAAATACGAGCCTTATAAAGGCTGTTTACTTACTAATTCTGGTAAAACAGTAGCTACCAACACACTCAGAAAGCACAGGTTATGGGAAACATTTTTAGTCAATACCTTGTCTTTTTCTTGGGATGAAGTTCATGAAGTTGCAGAACAATTGGAGCACATCCAATCAGATAAGCTCATCCAACAATTGGATGTTTTTTTAGGTTTCCCAACGCATGACCCACATGGAGATCCTATTCCTCAATTGGATGGAAAAATAGCAGCATCACCCTTTTTTACCTTGGACAAAGCCAAGCCAGACAAACAACTCGTAGTTTGTGGTGTGCTCAATCATTCCCCCGATTTTTTAAAATACTTAACTCAATACGGCATTCAAATTGGCTCGCATTTAAAAATGATACAAATCAATGCATTTGACAGTAGCATAGCATTGGTATTGGACCAAAAACAACCGCTCAATTTGAGTAAAGAAGTCGTTAAAAATTTATTGGTAAAATATAACACAAATCAATATGAATAAGTCATTGGCTGAAGTACATGAAAGTGTTGATACCAGACAACAAACTAGCAAGTTCAAAAAAATATTGTCTTTTTTAGGGCCAGCCTATTTGGTAAGTGTTGGTTACATGGATCCTGGTAATTGGGCAACAGATATTGCTGGAGGTAGTCAATTTGGTTACCAGTTGATTTGGGTCCTTTTGCTCAGCAATTTAATGGCTTTGTTGTTACAAAGTTTAGCGGCAAGGTTAGGCATTGTTGGGGGGCTTGACTTGGCACAAGCCAGTCGTCAGCAGTATTCCAATTGGGTCAATTGGTCTTTGTATGGATTGGCTGAAATTGCCATTGCTGCAACTGATTTGGCAGAAATTATAGGCATGGCCATTGGTTTACAATTGCTATTTCATTTGCCCTTGGTTTGGGGTGTTTTGATCACATTGTTCGATACCTTTTTGCTCTTATTTCTGATGAATTTGGGCATCCGTAAAATGGAACTTTTTGTGATTGGTTTGGTGAGCATTATAGGAGGAGCATTCTTGATTCAATTGCTCATTGTTGGCCCGGATGTTCAACAAATAGCTTTGGGCTTCATTCCATCTGATTTAAATGGCAATGCATTGTACATTGCTATTGGTATTATTGGGGCAACAGTCATGCCGCATAACTTATACTTACATTCTTCTTTGGTGCAAACACGCCGGTTTAGCAGAGATGAAAAAGGAATTAAAACAGCATTGAAGTTCAATTTAATTGACTCTACTATAGCGCTCAATGCGGCCTTTTTTGTCAATGCCGCCATTTTGATTTTGGCTGCAAGTGCATTTTATACAAATGGTTTACACCAAGTAACAGATATCTCCAATGCACATGAAATGCTTACCAGTTTGTTTGGTAATTTAGCGCCTACACTTTTTGCCATTGCATTGATTGCAGCTGGCCAAAGTTCTACAGTTACGGGAACACTTGCAGGCCAAATTGTCATGGAAGGTTATTTGAATTTGCGAATCAGCCCGTGGTTTAGAAGGATCATTACTAGAATTGTTGCAGTTGCACCTGCTTTGTTTACCCTTTTTTATTTTGGAGACCAAGAACTAGGTCGGTTGCTAATTTTGAGTCAGGTAATTTTGAGTTTGCAATTGGCATTTGCAGTAGTGCCATTGATTCACTTTACATCTTCTGAAAAAATGATGGGTGTATTTGCTATTAAAAAACAAATTGTTGCTTTGGCATGGATTGTTGCAATTCTAATCATTGGCTTGAATGTGAAATTGGTTTATGAAGAGCTCAATGATTTCTTGGCAAACAATGCGAACCTTTCTTTGGCATGGGAAATAGCCATTTATGCATTTTTAATCTATGTATTTGTATTGCTGTGTTGGATTGTATTTTCTCCAATATTCAAGCGCATGGAAAAAAGACAAATCATTCCTCATGCCAGCTTATCTTCAATCAATTTGCAACAGATTATTCCGTTTAAACAAATTGCTATTGCAGTTGATTTTAGTTCAAAAGATGAACAAAGCATTTCACATGCCATACATACCGGAGGCAAACAAGCTGCTTATGTTTTGATTCATGTGGTAGAATCGGCCGCTGCAAGGCAATACAACAGTCATGTTGAAGACAAAGAAACACAACTCGACCGAGAATCTTTGGCCTTTTATGCGAAAGAACTGAATGAAATGGGTTATCAAGTAAAGCCATGTTTGGGCTTTGGAGACCGAACTAAATCTATTTTACAAATTGTAAAAGAAGAAAATTGCGAATTGTTGGTCATGGGAGCTCATGGACACCATACACTCAAAGACTGGTTATTCGGTTCAACGGTTGATGCAGTGCGGCACCGGTTAAAAATACCTGTTTTGGTAGTATAAGCGGTACTGCCCATTTTGTATTGTATATTTGTAGCATGATCAATCTGTTCAATAAGGGTGATGAAAAACAATACCAGCATGTAGTAACTGATGCAGATATTGCAGCATTCAAAGAAGGGATTGTACACCCTGTTTATGCAACCTTTGCCCTTGGCAGAGATGCAGAATGGTGTTGTCGTTTGTTTGTATTGGAAATGAAAGAAGCAGATGAAGAGGGAATAGGTACTTTTTTAACCATTCAGCACCATGCTCCGGCAATGTTGGGTTCAACTGTACTATTTACTGCAAAAGTAAAATCCATTAATGGCAATGAAATCATTTGTACCTATGAAGCTAAACAAGCAGACAGGCTCATAGCCTCGGGTGAACAAGGACAGAAAATTGTAAAAAAAGAAAAGTTGGATCACATCTTCAAGCAATTGGCGCAACATGGGTAAACAAATCAGGGTAGAAATTCTGAATAAAAAAGCAGGTTTCGAATACCATATCATACAAAAATTTATAGCTGGGATGCAGTTAACTGGAACTGAGGTGAAATCGGTTCGCTTGGGCAATGCTAATCTCAATGAAGCCTATTGCTTTTTCAAGGGAGAAGAATTGTTTGTTCGTGGATTCAATATTGGTCAATACAAACAAGGCAGTTACAATAACCATGAAACTTTGAGGATTCGTAAATTGTTATTAAAAAAGGCTGAATTGCTCAAACTCAAAAATAAAATTGCTGAGAAAGGAACAGCAATTATTCCGTTAAAAATTTTTGAATCTGAACGTGGTTATTTAAAAATGGAAATTGCCTTGGCACAAGGTAAAAAAGCATTTGATAAACGAGAAGCCATTAAAACGAGAGATGTAGAAAGAAACCTCAGAAGAGGTCATGCACACCATGCTTGATTACCAAGCTTGTTCACCTATCAAGGGTACAAACCTAAATTTAGTCAATGGAATTACTTCAAATTCTCCATTTGGTTTTTTAATGAGGCTATGCATCATTTGCTCTTTTTCATCACCTATAGGAATGATCATGGTGCCTCCAATGGCTAATTGACTGGCCAAAGACATTGGGACTTTTGGTGCCCCAGCTGTAACAATGATTTTATTGTATGGGCCAAATGGCTTGCTGATGTCTGAAGTACCGTCTCCTAGTAACAAATTTGCTTTTAATTCAAGTTGTGCCAACATGGCTTTGGCACTTTCATGCAGTCCTTTGTGCCTCTCAATGCTGGTTAGTTCTGCACCAATTTCTGATAGGATGGCTGCTTGGTAACCTGAACCTGTTCCAATTTCTAATACTTTTTCTCCTTTTTGTATGTGCAGCATTTGTGTTTGGTATGCAACTGTATAGGGTTGTGAGATGGTTTGGCCATCCCCAATTGGAAATGCCTTGTCTAAATAAGCATGCGACCTGAAATCTTTGTGAATGAACAAGTGTCTGGGAACTGCATTCAATGCACGGATCACTTGCTTGTCTACAATTCCTTTTTGCTGCAGTTCTTCTACCAATCTTCTTCGGGCTCCTTTGTCTTTGTAGCTGTCCAGCTCTAGGCTCAGTTCTATCATGATACGAAATAAGGTAGAAAAGAGCAAGATTGGCTAACCATTTTTTAACAATCCATTACAAGAATGGTTAAAGTGTATAGTTTAACTGATAAATAGGTTTGATACTGTTAAAATCTAATCAGGCAATGTCGCAATTATAGTTACATGAAGGAATATTTTTGTTTTGTAAAGCCTTCGCATGATAAACATCGCCATAATAGGTGCTAACGAAAAAAGTAAAAAGCAGATAGAGAAACTTCTTGAAGTAAAGGAGTTCAACCTTGTTGGCTTTTATGACCATGACGAAGCAAGTGCCAAGTTAATGGCAAACAGCATGCCCATTAACCGCTTTGACGATGTGCACGATTTAATCCGAAGGTCAGAGGCAGTTTCTATTCACTCTCCAACAGGCACCCATTTTGAATACGCATCTACTGCAATACGCAATTTAAAACATGTATTTGTAAAGCAGGTGCTGAGTGAAAACTTAGAAGAGGCAAAAGAATTGAATAAATTGGCTGAAGAAGCCAATGTTCAATTGTATGTATCGCATCAACATAAATTTCATCCCAATTACCAATTGATTAAAAAATTGGTTGACCAACCTTTCTATATAGAGCATTCTAGGTTTGATGCTACTGTTTTGAATTACAGTACCGACAACTTGGTGTTTGATTTGTTGCTTTCAGATCTGAACCTGATTTTTAGTATGGTCAAATCTAAAGTGATGCGGGTAAGGGCTACAGGCGCTTGTTTACACAATTCATTGATAGACTTTGTAAATGTTAGAATTGAATTTGCAAATGGTTGTGTTCTTAATATGGTAGGTGGAAATTTTGAATCGGAACAGGGCAATAAAGTAAGGTTCTTTCAAAAGAATAAAACCTTTGGCTTGGACTTGGATAATTTTAAAATTTCAATGCTAAATGCCGCTTCTGGAGAATCTGATGCCAATGAACAAGAATTGTCAGTGCTCAAGTCAAAACAAAATCCAGATATGGTAAAACGTGAGTTAGAATTCTTTGCACAATCTATCAATAACCATGGGCTTCAATTAAGAACCAACTTTGATAATTTTGATACATTAGAAGTTGCACACGCAATCATAGATAAATTAAATTTGACCAAAAGGTAATACTTTTGTGTTTGCTACGTTTAAAGTAGCTGGTTAAAATGGTCAATTACAAATTCGTATTTATAGGGCTCTTAGGCTTACTGCTGTTTGCTAGGTGTAAAACAGACCAAGTTGTGGTACCTGCTTATTTGCATATCAAAGCCCCTCAATTTGTTACCAAAGCAGACGGAACTCAAGGCTTGAACACAGCTGATTTTAAAGATTATTGGGTTTTTGAATCAGGAATTTTTAGAGGAAGCTATGCCATTCCATCTGAATTTCCGCTTCAAAAATCAGGTAGAGCAGTTATCAGAATAGGAGCAGGAATTAAAAACTCAGGTCAAGACCAAGAGCGAGTGATTTATCCCTTGGTAAAGAATTTTATTGACACAATTGATTTCAAACCCAATCAAACCGATACCCTATCACCGGTTTTTACTTACCAAGACAATGCTGTATTTAAGTTGATGGAAGATTTTGATAGAAATGGGATGTCTTTGGAATTCAATCCAGCATTTAAATTAGCTGGAGATACACTCGTCAAATACAATGGAGATGAAGCATTTATAAAAGGAAACAATTCAGGTAAAATTATTTTGGCAAATGATAGTAGTATTTTAGAACTCTACACACCAGTATTAAATACGATGCCAAAATTTACACCAACTTATGTTGAGCTTGATTATAAAAATGATTTGCCTTTTACCCTTGGCATGTATGCTACAGAAATAGACGGAAGCGTAAAACAAATTCCGCTAATAGTGCTTACACCGAAAGCAAGATGGAACAAGATTTACTTGGATTTGGAAACCGAAATTGCCTATTACCCATTGGGAACACAATTCAGGTTTTTTATGAGGTTCAGTAACAACTTGAATGCGCCTATTAAAAATCCTAGCATGCTCATCGATAACTTTAAATTGATTTACCTTGATTAACAAAAGAAAAATCCATACCAACTTGTTTGTTTTAACAGATGCTTTGAGTGCTTCTGTTGCATGGACTTTATTTTTTGCTTTCAGGAAAACAATCATAGAACCAGACAAATTCGGGTATAAAATTCCTATAGAGTTAGACCAGAACTTTTACTTTGCACTTTGTCTAGTACCCTTGTATTGGTTTGTATTGTATTATTTGTCGGGTCATTACAAAGATGTTTGGCGTAAATCACGCATTCACGAGATTTCTAAAACATTTACAGCTACCTTAATAGGGGTAATTTGCTTGTTCTTTTTGTTATTGATTGATGACGAAGTTAAGTCTTATCAGTCTTACTACAAAAGTACTTTAACCTTGTTCTTGTTACATTTTGGATTGACTACATTTAACAGGCTCATACAAGCTTATTTTGTGAAACATGCCATCAAATTGGGGCGAATTGGCTTCCATACATTGGTAGTGGGCAATGATGCCAAATCTTATCAGATTGTAAAAGAATTAAAAGCAGCCAAACTCAACGAAGGCTATATTTTTAAAGGCTTTGTTTGTAAAAAATTAGACCAGAACAACAACCGCTTACAAGAACTCATGCCTTTTTTGGGGCAATACGAGCATTTGCCAAATTTGGTGAAACAATTCCAAATAGAGGAAGTCATAATAGGTATTGATAGTAAAAACCATGAGGAGTTGAACCAAGTAACCAATATTCTAGAGGATTTGCCTGTGAGTCTTAAAATCATTCCAGATTTATATGACATGGTGAGTGGGCAAGTGCGTATGAATAATATCATTGGAACAGCCTTGATTGAAATCAACCATGAGGTAATGCCCCAATGGCAAATTGTGCTCAAACGTTTCATAGATATTTCGGTTTCATTAGGTGTTTTGGTGTTCTTTTCACCAGTCTTTATTTTAATTGCAGCCTTGGTTTTGATCTCATCAAAAGGTCCTGTTTTTTTTAAACAAGAAAGACTGGGTTTTAGGGCTAAACCCTTTAAAATTTTTAAATTTAGGACCATGTTTACCAATGCAGAACAAGCAGGTCCACAATTGTCATCTAAGGACGACCCTAGAATTACTCCAATAGGAAAAATTTTACGTAAGTACCGTTTAGACGAAATACCACAGTTTCTGAATGTGTTGGTAGGCGAAATGAGTTTAGTTGGTCCAAGGCCAGAACGTAAATTTTTTGCAGACCAAATTGTCAAAATTGCACCTCATTACAGACATTTGCACCGGGTAAAACCTGGCATTACCTCATGGGGGCAAGTTAAATATGGGTATGCCGAAAATGTAGCTCAAATGGTTGAAAGGCTTAAGTTTGATATTTTATACATTGAAAATAGATCTATCGCTGTTGACCTTAGAGTGCTGATTTATACGGTGTTGACTATTTTACAGGGTAGGGGCAAGTAAAAAAAATATACCAAATAGATTTGCACTTACTAAAAAATCCGCTATCTTCGCGTTCCTAAAATTTTTGTAACATGTTCGCAATAGTTGACATTGCTGGCCAACAATTTAAAGTTGAAAAAGACCAAACTGTTTATGTGCATAGATTGCCAGAAGCAGAAGGCGCCAGCGTTGAACTCAGTAATGTTTTGTTGTTAAATAACAACGGAGCCATTCAAGTAGGTGCACCGGTAGTTGCCGGAGCCAAAGTAAAAGCAACCATCATCAGTCACTTAAAAGGTGACAAAGTGATAGTATTTAAGAAGAAACGTCGTAAAGGTTACCGCAAGAAAAACGGACACCGTCAGTCGTTTACTAAAATTAAAATTGATTCTATTCACGCTTAATTAGGAGATAAAAGAAAATGGCACACAAAAAAGGGGTAGGTAGTTCCAAAAACGGCCGTGAATCCCATAGTAAAAGATTAGGTGTTAAAATCTACGGTGGTCAAGCAGTTATTGCAGGTAACATCATCGTACGCCAAAGAGGTACCAAACATCACCCTGGTTTGAACGTAGGTATTGGAAAAGACCATACCTTGTTTGCATTGGTTGATGGCAAAGTAGAATTCAGAAAAAAAGCGAACAACCGTTCTTTTGTTTCTGTAGTTCCAGTAGCTCAAGCTTAATATATTGATTACACAGTAAAAAAGGCGGATAGTTTTATCTGCCTTTTTTACTTACAGCTGGGGGATTAGCTCATTTGGCTAGAGCGCTTGCATGGCATGCAAGAGGCGACCGGTTCGAATCCGGTATTCTCCACATAAAAAGA
The DNA here is from genome assembly GCA_027491355.1 of Bacteroidota bacterium. Taxonomy (GTDB): domain Bacteria; phylum Bacteroidota; class Bacteroidia; order UKL13-3; family UKL13-3; genus CAISCU01. Next base: position 189,547 of record JAIXWI010000030.1, on the reverse strand, counting down.
CCCTGAATGGGTCTTTTTTGGTTTATGGATATTTCCAGCAACTACGTAGCTGTGAAAGTAAAATACAAGCGATGTGTGATGGTTTTTGTTCAACAATACTCCAATACTCAATTGCTCATATTATGAATTAGGAATCCCTTAATTTGCCTAATTTTCGTAAAATTTAAATGGTGTTTTTAGTCTCTAAATTCACTTAAAATGCTCATTCATTCAGGCTTCACAGCTTTTTCACAAAAGAATGCAATTCTTTTTTATGCAAGATTCAAAGGCAAACTAAATTTACCGTCCTAATGAAAAAAAGTATGAAAATTAATTTACAAGATGTTCCATTATTCGTTAACTTTGAAGTCAAATAAAATGGAACGTGTTAGAGCTGTTTTATTTTATAAAGCATATTTTTTTGAGTTTTTTAATGAGCAATCAGAAAAGGTCAAAGAAAAAATTGATGAAGTTTTGTTTTTAGTAAGTGTTGCCGAAAAAATTCCTCAAAAGTTTTTTAAACATATAGAAGAAACCAATGGACTTTATGAAATAAGGCTGACACTTGGAAGCAATATGTATAGAATATTTTGCTGTTTTGATGAAGGAAATGTTATTGTGTTATTCAATGGATTTCAAAAGAAATCTCAAAAGACTCCTTCTTCACAAATTGTAAAAGCATTGAAAATTAAGAATGAATATTTTGAAGAACGTGTAAATAATAAAGGCCATGAAAACAAAAGAACTAAAAAATAAAAGCACAACAAGTTTTGAAGCGCATTTGAACAAGCGCTATGGTGAAATTGGAACGGAAAGAAGATCTGCATTTGAAACAAAAGCAAAAGCATTTGCTATAGGCGAAGTCATCAAAGAAGAACGCAAATTGGCTTCAATGACTCAGCAAGAATTGGCTGATAAAACGGGTACCAAAAAGAGCTTTATTTCAAGAATAGAAAACGGCCATAGCGATATCCAACTTTCAACGCTGTATAAATTAATAGAAGAAGGATTGGGTCGTAAAATTTCATTGATTATTTCCTGAATTTTAGAAACTTTTTGTGTCAAGACAAATGGGAGAATCAAACCAAAACTCTCAAACGACCATTCACGCACGTCGCTAAAAATCTCATCCAAAAGAAAATATCATTCGGATGCCCCCGACCATTGACAATCGGCGCACAAAATCACCAGTGCTTGTTGTGGGAAGGGCTGCAGCAAGCGAATGCCAAAGCAAGTAACTGAGATACGTATTCAAAGCAATATGGATTGCTGCGTCAGACGCGTGTAGAACAAGAACGCAGATAGATTTTAAGCCGATTGGCGGAGGTCTTGATTTTTGGGGTACCTTTTTTATCAAGAAAAAAGGTACGAAAACATGACTTTTAACTGATTACGGTTCAAAAGCAGGAAACTGGTTTTTTGAAAAAAGGGAGAATCAAACCAAAACTAACGTGAGACAATCATCAAACCAAAAAAACACAAAAAAAACGCCGCAATGCAATTGCGGCGTTTTTTGTAAGCGAATGCGTTTTTAAAATTTCACTTTCCCTGCTTCAAAATCAGCAATGAAACCTTTCAGTTGTTCAATTCCAATGCGTTTGGCAATGATGGTTTTATTGGCATCTAGCAGGAACAAAACTGGTGTTGAATAGATATCATACAAACGTCTGAAATTGGTTTCGTTATTCGGGTCGTATACATTCAACCATTTCAATTTCTTTTCTCTTAAATACTTCAACCATTCTTTGGAATCAGGGGTCAGGCTCACCCCAAACACATCAAAATACTGCTCTTTTTTACCCTTGTTCAATTCATCGTGAAGTGTAACCAGTTTAGGCATTTCCTCCTTACATTTACCACAATTAGCATCCCAGAAAATCAAAAGGGTGTATTTGCTTTTAATGTTGTACAAGCTGTGGTATACATTGTTGGTATCGAGCATGGTTAAGTTGGGTGCTTTGTTGCCAATTAAATTGTACCTCAATTGGTCTGCACGGTCTTTCATTTTAAACAACAAGGTTTCGTCTAGCCAAAATGCTTTTCCTTTTTTATAATAATTGTCAACCATGTACACGAAAACTTTGTCCATGCCCATGTATGTTGAAGTTTCATAATGGTTGGTAATCCAATACAAGCAATATTTGAAATTTTCTTTACCTGCCTCTGCCATTTGTAGCAATACATCTGCTGAACGACAAATGCTATCTGGTAATTGAGGTGTCAATTTGGTCATGTAAGACTCAATTTTTTGATGAAAAACTGGAGTCCTCACAATACGTTCATCTGCCCAATCAAAATTGTCGAAGAAATGAGCTTTGTAGTAATTGTATTGAAAGTTCGAATCAATGATATTCCCTTTTTCATCTTTTGGGGCTGGTGGTACATTGATATCATTCATGATGCGGAAAATTTTAGCCAATAAGCTACCTGGATGGTTTTGTATCAATGTATCTCTGAAGGCGTCCAATGACTGTGTTATTTTAGTGTAGCTTTCATTGAGTTCTTTTATTTTGGCACTGTCTTTTTGCGCTTGTGCAGTTTTCATCATTGACTCTAATTTCATGGCCTCTCTGCCCATTTTAGAGGTGAATCGGGTATAGTTAAAAAAGATGTCGTTTTCTTTTGAGCCTTTCACTTTCATGTTGTTGACCATATCAGAGGTATCAGTTTCTAGTGTAAAAACTTGTTCGGTAACAACAAAGTCAAATAACAAGGTTTTATCGGCAGAGGCCAACATGTATACACCACCTTCTAATGCACTGTTTCCTTTGAATTGAATTTTTCCACTTTTGTCAGAAAAAGCAGAATCTCTCAGGTATTGTTTGTCTCCAAAATAATAGCCTAGGTAATATTTTTGACCTGGTTTACAGTTCAATTGAATGGTAATTTGGAATCCATTTTCTTTAGGTGCTTCTTTGGCCAAACTGTAAAAGGAAAAGCTTAAAAAAGTAAGAATTGCAATTAGTTTATTCATAGATAAAATGCGCATTTAGGCGTAAAAATACATTTTTTTTTGCTTGATAAAACCATCTAAGTAGTTTAAACAAAATTTTAAGAGCTTTTGTATCTAATTGATTGGAATTTTTGCTTTGATTTTAATCTCTAACAATTCCTCTTTATCTTAGTTGCCTAATTGATTGGAACCAATATGGATAAAAGAACTTTGTTATTACAAATGCGCGAAAAATCGCTTGAGGGCGGTGGGCAAGACAGGATACAGTCTCAACATAAAAAAGGGAAGTTAACTGCCAGAGAAAGGCTTCATTTTTTGTTGGATGATGGGAGTTTTCAAGAAATTGGGGCCTTTGTGCAACACCGATCAAAAGACTTTGGGATGGAGCAGCAACTCATTCCTGGAGATGGTGTAGTAACAGGTTATGGTACCATCAATGGACGTTTGGTATACGTGTTTTCACAAGACTTTACAGTGTTTGGGGGCTCTCTCTCTGAAACCCATGCCGAAAAAATTTGTAAGGTAATGGATTTGGCCATGAAGAATGGTGCGCCGGTAATTGGTTTGAACGATAGTGGAGGAGCCCGTATTCAAGAAGGTGTTGTATCGCTTGGTGGATATGCCGACATATTCTATAAAAATACCATTGCCTCAGGCGTGGTGCCTCAATTGTCAATGATCATGGGCCCATGTGCAGGTGGAGCGGTATACAGTCCGGCTATAACTGATTTTATTTTAATGGTAGAACATACCAGTTACATGTTTGTGACAGGGCCAAATGTGGTTAAAACAGTAACCCACGAGGAAGTAAGTTCTGAAGATTTAGGGGGCGCATCTGTACATTCATCCAAAAGTGGCGTGGCTCATTTTACTGCTGCCAATGAGGTAGAAAGTATCAAACAATTGCGTACTTTGTTGAGTTATATTCCTCAAAACTGTGAGGAACAAGCCCCTGCCATACCTTATGAAGCAGCTGATGAAGACAGACCAACTTTGTCTAACATAGTTCCTGAAAATGCCAATCAACCATACGATATCAGAGAGGTGATTGAGGAGGTTGCCGATGAGGGTTCCTTTTTTGAAGTGCATAAAAACTATGCAGAAAATATTGTTGTAGGTTTTGCGCGTTTAGCAGGTAAAAGCATTGGTATTGTTGCCAATCAGCCTTCTTTTTTAGCGGGTGTATTAGACATCAATGCATCTAAAAAAGCAGCCCGTTTTGTACGTTTTTGTGATGCCTTCAATGTGCCTTTGTTGGTATTCGAAGATGTACCTGGTTTTTTACCTGGAACTGATCAGGAGTGGAATGGAATCATTACCAATGGGGCTAAATTATTGTATGCATTTTGTGAGGCAACCGTTCCTAGAATTACTGTAATTACTCGTAAGGCTTATGGTGGTGCTTATGATGTTATGAATAGCAAACACATTGGAGCGGATATCAATTTTGCTTGGCCTACAGCTGAAATAGCAGTGATGGGTGCAAAGGGTGCTGCCGAAATCATATTTAAAAAGGAAATTGATGCTGCTCCAGACAAAGAAGCCGCTTTAAAAGCAAAAGAAGCTGAATATGCTAATATTTTTGCAAATCCTTACAGAGCTGCTGAACGTGGATTTATAGACGAAGTAATTTTGCCAGAAGAAACACGTTATAAGCTTATTAAAGCGTTCAAAATGTTGGAAAACAAAGTGGACAAACTGCCAAGAAAAAAACATGGCAATATTCCATTATAAATGAGTTTTTATCTTTATAAAAAAATTATGAAGCAGGTGTTTATTTACAGTAGATTCAGTTTGTTATTGGTCATTTTGTTTTCTATGAAAAATACTATGGCCAAAGAAAACCATCAGGTACAAGCACCCATTCAGAAGGTGCATGTTTTTAGAACACAAGCATTGGTTCAACGTTCCATTCATGTTGAATTGGAAGCAGGTATACACCGTTTACACATTGAACAAGTTTCGCCCTATATTGTCAATAACCATGTTGAGGCAAACACCGAGTCGGGTAAAATTTTAGCAGTTCAGGTATTCAATAATTTTTTAAATGAAAAAGACAAATTGCCAGCAGTACAGGCACTAGAAGATTCAGTACAAACTGTTCAAGCTGCTATCAATGAATTGCAAGCAGATTTGGAATCTATTCAAATGCAGAAAGAGGTGCTCATGAGCAATAAGGTCATAGGGGGCGCTCAATCGGGTTTGAAAGCTGATGAGTTGGAGGATGTGTTGTTGGTTTTTCAAAAAAAGTTGGCTGAGTTTAAAACAGAAATCACCCAAATCAACCTATCCAAATCAAAGTTGAATGCTTTACTTGAAAAATTAAAGCTGCAACTCAATGCCATTCAAGAGGGCAATGTAGCCTTGAATAACGAGATAGTGATAACACTTGAGCTTGGCGGACCTTTAGCCATTCGAACAATTGCCATACAATACCTTGTTGACCATGTCAGTTGGAAACCTGTATATGATTTATCAATAGCCAATGCCAATGCTCCGGCTCAGTTTGTACTCAATGCTTCTATTTCACAAGCAAGTGGAGAAAATTGGGAAAATGTACAAATGCAACTGGCAACCAATGATCCTGTGATTGGCATGGAAAAACCTGAGTTAAGTACTTTGTTTGCTACATTTTACAACCCAATACCGATGCCTAAATTGAGTATGGCTTATGGCAGTGAAGCAGCAATGGCGCCAGCTGCCAAGGACCAAAACAATTGGGTGGATGTGCCAACTGTTCAAAACGAAATTGCATTGACCTTTGAAATTCCAGGATTACAATCTGTGTATTCAGATAATAAATCGTACACGGTTCAGTTGAAACAATTTCAATTACCTGTAGAACTGAGCTATGCAGTTGTGCCTAAATTGAGCGAATCGGTATATGTAATGGCTAAACTGCCTATTGATGAATTGTTAGCACAATTGAATGCTGAAGCCAAAATATACTATAACAATTTATATGCTGGTACTGTATACATTCAAAATACACCCAATGATACTTTGGTTTTGACCTTAGGTAAAGACCAAAGACTTACTTGCAAACGTAGTAAGGTAAAAGAAATGAGTTCTAAATCTTTTTTTGGTGGAACTAAAACTGAATCGAGAAAGTATGAATTGCTAATACACAATGGGGCCGCACAGGCCATTCAGTTGAAAATAGAAGACCAAATTCCTGTAAGTACTGACAAAGAAATTGCTGTTGTTTTGAAAGAGGCCAGCGGCGCACAAATAGATGCAGAACAAGGCAAGCTCAATTGGTTGTTGAATGTCAAACCCAATGAAACCTTAAAGTTGCAATTTTCATTTGATGTGAGTTACCCGAGCAACCGTCAACTGAACCCCTTTTAAAAGGTATTATGAAAGCTTTTATAGCCAAATTACTTGCAAAATGGGTGGTGCGTCAATTAGAAAAAGAACAGCACAATGCACTTCAAATTCAAGAACAATTGATGTTCAATTTGGTCAAAGAAGCCAAGTACACTCTTTATGGCAAAGACCATCAATTTCACTTGGTTAAAGATTATGCAGCTTTTAAAAGGCTCGTTCCGGTAAATGATTATGAAGGTCTTAAACCATACATTGATGAAGCTGTTGCAGGTAAATCTAACATCATATGGCCAGGCAAACCCTTGTATTGGGCTAAAACATCAGGTACAACATCGGGGGTTAAATACATTCCTATTTCTAAACAATCTATTCGTTACCATATCAGTTCTGCCCGAAATGCTTTGCTTTGTTACATAGCTGAAACTGGCAATGCCCAATTTTTAAATGGTAAATTGATTTTTTTATCTGGCAACCCAATTTTAGATCAAAAAAATGGGGTACATACTGGAAGATTGAGTGGTATAGTCAACCACCATATTCCTGCTTATTTAAAATCGAATCAATTGCCTACTTATGCAACCAATTGCATTGAAGATTGGGAGCAAAAAGTAGCAGCTATTGTAGCCGAAACCGTAACCCAGCCAATGAGTCTCATCAGTGGTATACCACCTTGGGTTCAAATGTATTTTGATTTGTTGAAAGCCAAAACGGGTAAAACTATTTCAGAATTGTTTCCAGCTTTTTCAGTCTTTGTTTATGGTGGAGTCAATTTTGAACCTTATCGCTTAAAAATTGAGCAATCAATTGGTAAAAAAATAGACAGCATAGAAACCTATCCAGCATCTGAGGGATTCATTGCTTTTCAGAACAAACAAGATGAAAATGGTTTGTTGTTATTGGTAAATAATGGCATTTTTTATGAGTTCATTCCAGTGGATGAATTTTACAATGAGCAACCAACTCGTGTTTCTTTGGCAGGTGTGGAGTTGAATAAAAATTATGTACTGATACTCAATACCAATGCAGGTTTATTTGGCTACAATATTGGAGACACCATTAAGTTTGTTTCATTGGCTCCTTATAAAATTAAAGTGACTGGAAGGCTCAAGCATTTTATTTCAGCTTTTGGGGAACATGTGATTGGCGAGGAAGTAGAGTATGCAATCATACAAGTTGCACAACGATACAAACTTGAAATGATTGAATTTACGGTTGCCCCTCAAGTGAATCCTACCTCAGGTTTGCCTTTCCATGAATGGTTTGTTGAGTTTGCAGATAACACAACCGTGCCAGTTTCCTTTGCAGCAGAAGTTGATGCAATGCTTTGTCAGAAAAACACCTATTACAACGACCTTATTCAAGGAGGTGTTTTAAAGACACTTAAAATGAATGTGTTAAAAAAAGGGGCATTCATTGCATACATGAAAAAACATGGCAAATTAGGTGGGCAAAATAAAGTACCAAGGTTAAGTAACAACAGAGACATAGCAGACCAATTTCAAGAATTGGATCTGATTCAATAAGCAATACGCATGCAAGATAACAAGAAAAAAATTGCCATTTTAGGAAGCACGGGTTCTATTGGAACTCAAGCTTTAGAAATAGTTAGAGAAAATAGCCACGAACTTCAAGTTGAGGTTTTAACTGCCAACTCCAGCGCTGAAAAACTCATTCAACAAGCGTTAGAATTTAAACCCAATCATGTGGTTATTGCGGACGAGTCTAAATACCAAATGGTCAAAGATGCTCTCATAAATGAAGATGTAAAGGTTTTTGCAGGTGAGAAAGCGATTGCTGATTTAATGGGTATTACTTCAGCAGAAATGGTGTTAACCGCAATGGTAGGCTACAGTGGATTGATGCCAACCATAGCTGCTATCAAAAATAAAAAGCACATAGCATTGGCTAATAAAGAAACCTTGGTTGTAGCAGGTGAATTGGTTACCAAATTGTGTAATGAATACCAAGTAGAAATGTTACCAGTTGACAGTGAGCATTCAGCTATTTTTCAATGCATGACCGGCGAAAAAATGGATAGCATTGAGCGCATCATTTTAACTGCTTCAGGTGGTCCATTCAGAGGGAGGCAACAAGCTGAGTTGACCAAAATTACCAGAGAGCAAGCGCTTAAACACCCTAATTGGACTATGGGTGCCAAAATTACCATAGATTCTGCAACACTTATGAACAAAGGCTTTGAAGTGATTGAAGCCAAATGGTTGTTTGGCTTGGAACAATCTCAAATTGATGTGGTGGTGCATCCGCAAAGTATCATTCATTCAATGGTAGAATTTACTGATGGCAGCATCAAAGCGCAAATGGGTTTGCCAGACATGAAATTGCCAATTCAATATGCATTTTATTATCCATATCGCAAACAAAACAACTGGCCTAGAACCTCTTTTGCAGATTTAAAACAACTTACTTTTGAGACGCCGGATAAATCAACATTTAAAAATTTAGACTTAGCTTATCATGCTATGGAGAGAGGTGGAAATGCAGCCTGTATTTTGAATGCAGCCAATGAAATTGCTGTACAAGCCTTTTTAGAGAACAAGCTTGGATTCTTAGGCATTGCCGATTTAAATGAGGCGTGTTTAAACAAAGCAACATTTGTAAAACATCCTACCATTGAAGATTATATCCAATCAGATTTTGAAGTGAGGGCGTTGGCAAAATCTATGTTGGCTTAAGGATTTATTTGCTTTACCAATTGATATCCAGATGCAGGACTTTCTCCCATTTGCTGTACTTCGTATCCTAAATTTTTGAGTAAAAAATCGTGGTGACTTTTGCTCACACAAGGTAACGCGCAGTTCCAACTTAAATTGGTTTGTTGGTAATGGTAAAATGCTTTTCCCTTGATGCGAATAAAAGACATAGGTCCGTATTCATATTGGTGAAATGGTGTAATCAAATAACGGGTGTTAAACCCTGTTGAGGTAGTAATTTGTTTGTTTCTTGAATTGTCTTGAAACAATTGAAAGGGGGAAAAACTCAGCATCCAAATGCCACCAATTACAGAAATGATTGCTGTTTTTTGAATCCAATTGCTTTTTAATTTAGGGTTGATGAATTCCTGCACCAATTTGAGCCAAATTAACAAAAGGCCCATTCCTGTTGGTAACATCAAACGGTATTGACTCAAAGACAGCCACTCCCAATAATGCGCAACAATTAAAAAAAGGAGTAGAAAAAACAAAGCTTTTTGGGTTTTCCAAATTCGTTTGGCAAAAATTATCAGAAACAATAATGCCAATAGCCAATTGAAAAATAACAATTGGTTCATGAAACCTTTGTACCCTTTGCGGTTTAACCATGTTGTTAATCTGCTTGGTTTTTCTTGACTGCTGATGCTCCGCCAAGTTTCAATTTGTTGCTTATCTGAAACACCCCAACTAATAATGCCTTTGGTGTAAATTTCGTTCCAATTTTTAGGGACCTTCCATTCTACATTAAACAAATCAGGTTTGTTAGTTGGGTACATTGGGTAACCGCTGAGAATGGTATTTTTATAAAAAAAAGCGCCCAACATTGCCATGCCAAATATCACAATCATGAGGTTTTTTTTAGAATTGAACCTGTTTAAGTAAACCAAATAAACACACATGCCTACTGCAATCATAGCTGGGGGTTTGATTAAAAATACAGCCAAGGCCACGCAAGCAAACAAGAAGCTTTCTTCTATATCAATACCTTTTAAAAAATAATAAATTAAAATGCCTGAAAATAACAATACAGGTAAATCGGCAGAAGGTGCTGTGAGGTAAAAGAATCCTAAAAACAAACCAATGGCAATCCAAGGCAATAAGTATGCTTTTTTTATGTGAACAAAATATTCGTTGAAAGCCCAAGCAAGAAATAAAAGCATCAAGAAACCATTCACTTGATGATATGAACCTAAGCCAATTTGATTCAAATCTAACAAGGCTGTTAAAGCATGCCAGTTTGAATACAAACCCAAAGCAGGGTATATGTTTGCAAGTCCTTTGACCAAACCAAACTGTTCCATCCATTGAATGGTTTGTTGGTAATACGCACCATTGTCATGTATTTTACTTGCTTGTGCAGATTGGTACAAGATGGGAATTAAGAGCAAAAAACCTCCTATTTTTTGTTGAACATTCCAGGCATTGAACACTTTCCATAACAATAGAAATTGTTGAATCAGTGCATCTTTTTTGACCCATGCGAGCAACAGACTACCAATCCAAAACAATATTTGAGTGCTCAAATGAATGGGTCCGCAAAAAAGCATCAACATGGCCATAATGCTCATAAAACAGAGGCCAATTAATGCGGCTAAAATAGGGTTGATGTTTTGCTTTGGCTTGCACAATACCAATACTGGCTGAGACCAAATCAAACTTAACAAACCAATCAGCAAATAATAGGGAATGAGCGCAATCATGATTGTTGTTGGTTGAAAAACTGTTTTGCAAGTAAACCAATTCCAACCATAGGGCTGTATAACAGTCCATTTAATATTTTGTAAAAAGGAATGTTCAGTATATTTACCCAATTAAAAAAGGAGATAAAATACAATCCGTTTAAGCCAACCATTAACCCAATCAAAACCATTTTATACATCAGTGATGCTTTAAGTAGCATTTGTTTTTCTTCTTTAATACATAGCCAAACAATCCAACTATGAATGCCAAATCGAATGGTTTTATTTAAAATGACTGCAATTGGGCTTGAACAAGTAGTATCAAATTCGTAAAAATTACAAAAAGAAAAAGAAATAGGATTGATAGATTGCATCAAGAAATTGAGAGCAATCAAACCAATGATTCCATAAAAATTAGCTGGCTTTTTCATCTGTATTTCTTGCCTGTAATTTAATCCAAATCAACATCAAGCCAAAAGCAAATGCATATAAAATTGCAGGGAATGCATAGGAATGAAAAAATGAAAAGGAATTAGGATTGTTTATTTTAATATGCACCAATGCCAAAATGCGCAGAATGTTACCAACTTGTAATAGCACAAAACTCAATGGTACATACCCTAAAAATTGTTTTGCTTTACCTCCAAATGCAACTACGAATGACAGCAAAGTAAACCATACAACCAAACCATTGCAACCTTCCATGATATTGACTAGGGGTGTTCCTTTATAAATGATTTGAATACCCGGTTTAAGTGGGTTCAATTGGGTAGGTAAGCCATACAAATTGGCAGTAATTTTTGCTATGAAATTTGTAAAAAAATCAAGCTCATTGCCTTGTTTGATGAACAAAAAATGATAGGCAATGTTCAAGCCCACAAAGCACAACAAAAAGTAGATAACAAATTTATAAGAGCCAGACATGTTGCTAAAATAAGTCTAATAAAGCGAGTTTGTAACTGAATTCACTAATTTTTATCAATTTTAACTGTTTTCTCATTGATTGAAATTGCAATTAAGTGCTTAATTATTTATATTTACAAACCAATCAAACCTGTCGTTTATAAGCGCATCCCTTTACCCAATTTGGAGTATTTTAACGAGGTAAAATTGTAACAAATAATTGAAATAATGCTTTTATTTTTAATGGAAATTTAAGTATATTGACAAACATAGAATTTATAGAAAATGAATATCAAAGGGAAAAAAGTATTGTTAACTGGAGCTGATGGGTTTATAGGCAGTCACTTGGCAGAGGCATTGTTGAATGAGGGTTGTGAGTTGAGGGCTTTTGTTTGTTACAATTCTTTCAATACTTGGGGTTGGTTAGATACATGGTCTAAAGAACAGCTCAGTAAAATTGAAATATTTTCAGGAGACATCAGAGACCCAAATGGAGTCCGAACCGCTATGAAAGACATAGATATTGTATTTCATTTGGCAGCGTTGATAGCCATTCCCTATAGTTACCATTCACCCGATTCATATGTTGATACCAATATCAAAGGAACCTTAAACATAGTTCAGGCTGCCAAAGATTTGAATGTTTCAAGGGTATTGGTTACCTCAACATCTGAAGTATATGGTACCGCTCAGTTTGTTCCAATTACTGAGTTGCATCCTAAACAACCCCAATCACCCTATTCTGCATCAAAAATTGGTGCAGATTGTATAGCTGATTCCTTTTACAGGAGTTTTAACTCGCCTATTACAATAGTCAGACCTTTCAATACCTATGGTCCAAGACAATCTGCCAGAGCAGTAATTCCAACAATTATTACCCAGTTACTTTCAGGGGTAACCGAAATAAAACTTGGTGATTTAACACCCACCCGCGATTTACTTTTTGTAAAAGATACCGTAAAAGGATTCATTGCAATTGCAAAACAACCTGAACTGATAGGTCATGAGGTAAACATTGCCACACAATCAGAAATATCAATAAGAGATTTAGCAAATGAATTGATTCAGCAAATCAACCCTATGGCAAGTATTCTTGAAGATGAACAAAGATTGAGACCCGCAAAGAGTGAAGTATTTAGGCTTTTTGGATCTAACGAAAAATTAAAACAATACACAGATTGGAAAGCTGATTATACCATTCAAGCTGGTTTGGCAGAAACCATTGAGTGGTTCAAAGACCCTAAAAATTTAGCACAGTATAAACCTTTCATTTACAATGTATAGCGAGATTGTATCTTTTGTAAGGAGTTATTATAACGAACCACAAGCTTTTATTCCTCTTCATGAGCCAAGGTTTGTTGGCAATGATAGGAAATACGTTTTAGATGCAATTGATTCAACTTTTGTTTCTTCTGTTGGTAAATATGTTGACCAGTTTGAAGACATGGTTAAAGATTATACAGGCGCAAACTATGCGGTGGCAACTGTTAACGGAACTGCCGCCTTGCACATGAGTTTAATGTTGGCGGGTGTTAAGTCAAACGAGTTGGTGATTACACAATCCCTATCTTTTATTGCTACCTGTAATGCCATCAGTTACATAGGTGCAGAGCCCGTATTTGTTGATGTTGACAAACAAAATTTAGGTTTGAGTACAGATGCACTGCGCGATTTTCTTCAGGCTGAATGTACCATCAATAATAAAAATTGTTACCATACCCAAACAGGAAAGCGAGTTGCAGCAGTTGTACCTATGCATACCTTCGGACACCCTGTTGAAATAGATAAGATGCTTGAAATCTGTCAACAATTTCATTTGCCTTTGGTTGAAGACAGTGCAGAATCTATGGGTTCTTATTTTAAAGGAAAACACACGGGTACTTTCGGTGATTTTGGAGCATTTAGTTTCAATGGAAATAAGACCATTACCTGTGGTGGTGGTGGTATCATTGTAACCAATAATGAAAAACATGCTAAATTGGCGAAGCACTTAACCACTCAGGCAAAGATTCCGCATCGCTGGAATTTTGAACACGACCATATTGGTTACAATTATAGAATGCCCAATTTAAACGCAGCATTGGCTTGTGCGCAAATAGAATTACTAGATGCTTTTTTAGAAAGCAAAAGAAAGTTGGCCATGCAATATGCCATCCTTTTCAAGGAATTACCCGCAAAATTTGTAGAAGAACCCATGTATGCCAAGTCAAATTATTGGTTGAATGCAATTTTGTTTTCAGACAAAACTCAAAGAGATGAATTTTTAACCTATTCAAACGACCATCAAGTGATGACTAGACCAGCTTGGCAACTCATGCACAGGTTAGACATGTTCAAAGAAGCACTCAAAGGGCCATTGACAGAATCTGAGAAAATAGCGGATACACTTGTAAACCTACCTAGTAGTGTTTTAATAAAAGATATTTTAATTCAAGAACAATGATTCAAACAAACAGAATAAAAAGTGTTTCAATTAGTCCTTCAGCCACATTAATAGATGCGCTGAAGCAGATGGATGCAATTGAAAAGAAATTATTACTGGTTGTTTTAGAAAACAAATTTGTTTCTTTATTGAGCATAGGCGATATCCAAAGGGCAATCATAGCTGGTAAAGAATTAACAATATCAATTACTGAAATTCTCAGAAAAGATATTTTGGTTGCAAATAGCAATCAATCTAAAGAAGAAATTCATCAATTGATCCAACATCATAGGATGGAATTTATTCCTGTTTTATCTGGCAATAACCAAATTCATGAAATTATTTTTTGGGAAGATGTTTTCAATGAATTGCCTCAAGCAGAGGCAACAATAAATTTTACATGTCCAATGGTTATCATGGCCGGAGGTCAGGGAAGCCGTCTCAAACCAATTACTAACATCATTCCGAAACCACTCATTCCACTTGGCGACAAACCCATCATGGAGTGGATCATCGAATCATTTCACAAACTTGGAAGTAGAAAATTCTATGCTTCTGTGAATTATAAAAAGGAAATGATTGAACAATACTTTGGTGATTTGTCTTATGACATTGATTACTTCGTTGAAGAGAAACCTTTAGGAACTGCAGGCAGTTTGCATTTACTCTTAGGTAAATTAACTGAAACATTTTTTGTTTCCAATTGCGATATATTAATCAAAGACAATTATCAAGCAATGCTTGATTTTCATAGGCAAAACAAAAATGATTTAACGGCAGTTGCAGTTGTTAAAAATTATGAAATTCCGTATGGCACACTAGAAACTACCAAAGATGGCATATTAACTGATATGAAAGAAAAGCCTAGTTTTCATTTTTTGGTAAATGCGGGCATGTATATTCTTGAGCCCCATGTACTAAATGATATTCCAACTAACGAATTTTTTCATATTACAGAATTGATGCTCAAGCTTAAAAATGAAAACAAGCGGGTAGGCGTATACCCAGTGAGCGAGGGTTCTTGGTTTGATATTGGAGAATGGGATAAGTACAACGACTCAATGCGCCGATTGGGTTTAAACAATATGAAATTAACATGATACCAGTAACAAAACCTTTTTTACCTCCCATAGAAAAATACCAAGACAAAGTAAATGGTATTTGGCAAAGAGCATGGCTTACCAATAATGGTCCATTGGTAAACGACTTAGAATTGTCATTAAAAAAGTATTTGAATTTAAAGCACCTATTGTATACCAATAATGGAACCATTGCCATTCAAATTGCAATTAAAGCTTTAGACCTGTCTGGAGAAATCATCACAACACCTTTTTCATATGTAGCTACAACCAGCAGTATTGTATGGGAAGGTTGTACTCCAGTTTTTGTAGACATAGATCCTCAAAGCTTGAATATCAATCCTGAATTGATTGAAGCTGCAATAACAGATAAAACCACTGCAATATTGGCAACCCATGTGTATGGCAACCCATGTGATGTTTTTGCCATTGAGAAAATTGCAAATAAGCACAATTTAAAAGTGATTTATGATGGTGCACATGCTTTTGGTACCAGTGTTCAAGGAAAATCGTTATTCGAATACGGAGACATTACAACGACTTCTTTTCACGCAACCAAATTGTTCCATACCATAGAAGGTGGTGCTGTTTTTTCAAACAATCCATCAACCATTGAAAGAATGGCTTTTCACAGGAATTTCGGACATGATGGACCTGAAAAATTTGCCATGGTAGGTATCAATGGAAAGAATTCGGAATTCCATGCAGCCATGGGTTTGGTAAACTTAGAGTACATCGATGACATATTGGTACAAAGAAAAAAATTAACTCATTTATACGATAGTTTGTTGTTTCCACAACTCAATGCGTACCGACCTGTAATTTATGCTGATACTGATTACAATTGCTCTTATTATCCTCTTGTATTCAATGATGCTGAACAATTTCATCGCACATTGTCTGAATTAAATATTGCCAATATTTTTCCCAGAAGGTATTTTTATCCTTCACTAGATAAAATTCCATATGTAACTGAAAACCCTGCATTGGTAAACTCCCATAGCATTTCTGAAAGGGTTATGTGCTTGCCTTTGTTTTATAGTTTGAGTGAGGAAGAAGTGCAATTGATTGCAAGGCTTATTTTAAGAATTCAGAACTATGGATAAACTCAATGTCTTGTTTACGAGTATTGGAAGAAGAAACTATATGATCCCTTTTTTTAGGGAAAGTTTTAGCGGTAAACTTTATGCCTCCAATAGTATCAAGCAAACCTCTGGCATGTTTGAGGCAGACCAAGCTTTTGTATCTCCCCCTATTAAAAGCGATGCATACATACCCTTTTTGTTAGACATTTGTCAAAAAAATGACATTCAATTAATTGTTCCGCTGTTTGATATGGACTTGAGTGTGTTATCAAAAGAAACTGAACAATTCAAAAAAATTGGAACCACCATCGTTGTCTCATCTCCTGAAACAATTGAAAACTGTTTTGATAAATTGGCCTATGCTCAATTCTCCAATTTAACATCAATCAAGGTGCCTAAAACCTTTACAACTTTAAAAGATGTGCTAAGCGCATTAGATGAAGGAGCTATTCAATTTCCTCTAATTGTTAAACCAAGATGGGGAACGGGTTCAATTGCAACCAGTGTAGTAGAAAACCTTGAGTCACTCAATAATACCTTCAATCATTTACAGTCACAATTAGGAGAATCTTTTTTACAAGACCCTGTACCTAGTCATCAAAAAAATCAAATGCTCATTCAGCAAATGGCTAAAGGGCAGGAGTACGGCATCGACATAGTTAACGATTTTAATGGAAACTTTTTCTTTGCTTTGGTTAAAAAGAAATTGGCCATGCGAGCTGGAGAAACAGACATGGCTGAAGTTGTTGAAAACAAACAATTACAAATGGTAGCCGAGGAAATTTCTGCCTCAACCAAACACATAGGACTTCTAGATGCTGATTTTATTTTAACAGCAAATGGTGAAGTCTATTTAATCGATTTAAACCCGCGCTTTGGAGGGGGATATCCGTTTTCACATTTGTCAGGATTAAATGTGCCTGAACTCTACCATAAATGGCTCAATGATGAGCAACCTTCAGCTGCAGATATTGCCATAGAATACGGTGCAGTCATTGCCAAAGGAATTTCATTACACAAACAAAAATGAGCCAGCCCAAACTTTTATTTCTAAGCAATATGGCCGCTCCTTATCAGGTAAAGTTTTGTGAAGCATTACAAACTTATTACCAATCTAAGTTTTGGTTTTATGTGCACCTAGAAAAAGACAGACCTCAATTTTGGAAAATACCATTGGGCCAAAATTGCGAAATATTAAATGGCTCTAAAAACATCCGATTTTTTGGTTATTTCAATTTTAGGGTGTTTAAAAAAATAAATGAATTCAATCCAGATATCATTATCATGGGTGGTTTTTTCATTCCTATGCATTTATTGGTTTTGTTGTGGAGCAAAATCAATGGTAAAAAGGTAATATTTTATACAGAAACACTAGAGCTCAATAGGTTTGCTATACATCCTTTTTTGTTTCAGATAAAAAGGGCCTTGAGGCGATTCACACTCATGTTTTTTAGACCCATGGATCGGTTATTTGCCATGGGGCCAAATGTAGTGAATCAGTTTATAGAACTTTATCATTACCCTGCTTCTAAAGTTAGGTTAACAAGGTATCCACAAGACATAGACATGCATTTGCAACATGAAAAACGCAATAAAACAGTTGGAGAGAATTTGTTAATTTTATTTCCAGGTCGATTGGAAGACGCATACAATCCACTTTTCGCTATTGAGGTATTTTCATTATTGATTCAAGATTTTCATCAAGTTACCATGCGCATGAATGCACATGGATCAATGAGAAAGGAATGTGAAGATTTGATTACAGTAAAAGGGTTAGCAAATAAAATTCAATTCATTGATGGCATTAAAAATTGGAACGATTTACACCTGATTTATAAGCATGCAGATGTATTGTTTATACCTGCTAAAAACTCTAACGGACCCAATACGCTCATAGAAGGAATGGCTTCTGGCATGGGGGTTGTTATCAGTGATCAAATTTTAAATGTATCTGAATACCTAGAGAATGGAGTAAATGGATACATAGAACCATTGCATTTAACGACCATGAAAAAGGCTTTGGCCAATTATTTATTGAATCCATCATTGATAGACCAACATGGTGCAATCAGTAAAAAAAATGTTCATGAGCGCTCCGCTTCCGGTACAGCACAATTGTACCATCAATACATTTCTGAACTTTTTAATTCGTCAAAATGAGTAAGAAATTATTGATTGTGTCAGAAAGTCATTTGGTAAAAACATTTGTTGCCAGGACGCTTAAGAAATTAAAAGAAGATGGTTGCGATACACAAATGGATTGTTTTTTAACTGCTGTTAAAAATGCTTCTGATATTGATTTTTTACAGCCCTATTTCAACAATCTATATGTATTGCCTTCTTCAAACAAATGGTACCATCAAATTCCTAAATTAAGAGTTGCCATACAACTCATACGCTTGCTTGTTTTAGGTTCTAAACTGCCCAAATACGATTATGTTCATTTTCAATTCATGCATTATTACTATGCATTTTTGGTGCTATTGTTTAGGCTAAAATCAAGGTTTGTTTACCTTACATTTTATGGAAGTGATTTTAACCAGATTGGTAAACTAAGGCATTTCTTCAATAAAATCAGTTGTTCATTTGCCAATACCATAATTGCTGAAAATAAAGTTTTTTTAGATCAGGTTCAAGCTAAGTATGACCCCCATTCAAAATTAGCAGCAATACAGTTGATTCCACTCATGCCTGTTATGGAAAATATGTTTAAACTACATGTCACACAAACACGATCGCAGGCTAAGCAAATATTGGGCTTTGAAGAAAAGGATGTATTAATCACTTGTGGTTATTGTGGCGACGAAATCATGCAATTTGATTTGATGATTGATTGCCTCAACAAACTGCCATTTAACGCAATAAATGGACGAACAATTCAAGTTATTTTTCCAATGACATATGGAAGAGATTACCTACAGAACCATGCAATCGTTGAGTATAAAATGCAAAGTAGTAAACTCCCATACCGCGTATATAAAAATTATTTGAGCAACGAGGAGGTTACCGCGCTGCGTTATGCAACAGATGTATTTGTATTGGTTTCGAAAAGAGACCAAGCAGCCTCTGCATTGTATGAACATTTGTTGGCGGGTTCTGTGGTTATTACAGGGAATTGGTTGCCATATGAGCATCTTGATCATTTACAAACCAACTACCACAGAGTTACTCCTGAAAATTTAGCAATTCAATTGAATACAGTTTTACAGCAATTAACTGAACAACAATTGGCTTGTCAAAAAAACTTTGAAATCATCAACAACATGGTTTCTTGGGATGCGAATAAAAACAAATGGCTCAATTTATACACCAAATAAAATACAATGAGCGGATTTAGTGGATATATCATCAAGTCGACAACTTACAAAGAAAAATTAGAGGCATTCAAATTCAGCCCTACACAGAATGAATTGTTTCCATACCAACACGAAATAGTTTGTCCAAAATTCAGAGTTGCATGGTATTCGAATAATAAATTCAAAAAAGACAAAGGGTTGTTTCAAAACAATGCCAATGTATTTGGATTTGATGGGGTCAATTTAGCGGAAGATACCAGCGCTGAAAATTGGATCAAGCCTGAACAGCTAAAATCCATAACAAAGGCAGCTCAAACCAATAATATAGGTGATTATTTAACGGGTATAAAAGGAACTTTTCAGTCTTTTTATTTCAATGAGCTGGAACAGTCATTAACATTGGTAACCGACCAAACAGGTTCTAAACCATTTTTCTATTTTGAAAATGAAGCAGTTTTTATATTTTCATCTTCTGTTTTTTTTGTAAAAGATTTGCTCACTTTCTTACAAATACCCACCTCACTAAACACAGTTGCCGCCTACCAGTTCATTACCTTTGGTTATTTATTAGCTGACCAGACTTTGGTTCAGGAAATTAAAAAGCTTGAGCCAGGCCGAACATTCAATGTGAATCCGATTTCAGGTTCACATTTAAATCAATATTTCAAATACACCAATGAAGTAAAAATTAACCATCTTTCCAATGCTGTTTATGAAACATTAGATACATTGTTTTTGCGTTCAATCCAATTAGAATACCAAAAAGACCTTCAAAATGGTTACAAGCACTTGGTACATCTCAGTGGTGGTTTAGATTCAAGATTGAATGTCATGCTAGCAAGTGAATTAGGTTACAAAAATCAAACTAACCTTACTTTTGGACAAGACCAATCGAGCGATGAATTAACAGCAAGAACAATTACCAATGACTTAGGGCATTTACACTTTATCATAAAATTAGGCGATGGTTCCTATTTACAACACAGTAAACTGCCATTGATTTTGAACAATTGTTCTGTTTACTATTTTGGTGCGGCTCAAACTTTATTAGCCAATCAACAATTAAACTTTGAGCATTTTGGCTTAACACACAACGGCATTTTGGCTGAAAGTAGTAAAGGTGGTTATCTAAAAAATACATGCCATGAAGCTGTTCATGCTCAGAGATGGGGTGTTTCAAATACATACATTGATCGTATACAAACAGAATTAGATGTCATTGTAAAGCGCTATGCTAACGATGAACTCTTTGCTTTGTATAACCGTGGTTTCAATGCTATTCACAATGGTACTTGGATGACAGAGCCATTCACTTCAAGTGTGTATACCTATATGGAGCCTGAATTTGCATCCTATGCATTTTCCATAGCTCCTAAATTCAGGTTCAATGGTAATTTAACCATAGATTGGATGAACTTGAAGCACAAAATGGTAAATCAGTATCCTTGGAAATATGATGCCTTACCCACATCTAATGAATACAAATTACTAGCAGCACGTATACAAAATAGAATCAGAATAATTTTAGGGAAAAAAGATAAAGTGGCAGTTCCAGTTCAAAAATGGTTTGAACTAAATCCAAAATTGAGCACATTATTGCTGAGGCCTTATCAATTTGAAACGATAGAAAACAAGCAACTTGCATCGGATTTAAAATGCCTAAGTGAGCAAGGAACTACCACCGAAAAATTATTGGTTTTTAATTTTTTCAACGCTTATCAACTTTTATTCCCAGAAATTCATGAGGGCTGAGGTAAAAAAGGTATTTGAAAAAGGATTTTTTCATTTGCTTGGTGCAAATGGACTCATTTTATTGGCTGGTTTTGCTTCTCAGTTATTTGTTGCTAAGTTTTTGAATCCGTCTGATATAGGTGCAATCAGAATCATGCAAACATATGTTGGATTAGCAACAACAATGTGCGCCTTGGGTATGAACGTTTCTATTGTTAAATTAACTACTCAGCAAGATTCTGACAAAGGTAAAAGTGCTTATTTGTATGTTTCATTCGTAGTTACAGCATTGGTATTTGTGCTGGTTTGGCTCTTTTTAACAGCTGCTAATTATATGAATTTTATTTCAAGTGATGTAGCTATCAAATCTCTTTTCCCTGTGTATATGTTGTTTCTTTTCCCCCTGGCAATTCAGAGTTTATTAGGTGGATACTACCAAGGTATAGACAGAATTAAAATGTATGCAAAGCTTCAAAGTATTAGTAAAATTATAGCGGTTGTTTTAATAGTTGGAATGTCATACTTTTTTCAGTTACATGGATATGTATGGGGAGTGTTGATTGGTGGTTTTTTTTCTTTGGCTCTGCTTTTTTATTCGCTTCCAAGGGAAAGCAGAATCATGGTAAAACCAGTATTGTTTTTTAAAAAGTTTGGGTCATTATGGCACCTGTCTAAATTCGCCTTGATGACAAATTTTATTGGTTTTTTGTACTCTTCTTTAGACATCTTATTTATCAATCATTTTGTATTAGATTTAAGTGTTTTTGGTCAATATGCTTTTGCTATTACACTGATATCAATTTTAAATGTCATTCCTCAAACCATCCAACAAATTGCTTATCCGCATTTTGCCGGAATTTCCAATCAGTATCAAAAGTGGAAAAGTACCTATAGCCATTACAATAAATTAAATCACATGGTATCTTTAATCACCTTGGTTTTTGTTTATTTTGCAATCCCATTCATGGTAGATTTTGTTTTCAAAGGAAAGTACCACCAATCAGGTTTTTATTTTCAAGGATTGGTCATTGCATGGACATTCAATTTTATGAACAATATCAAGGATACAGCAATAATGGGTTTGGGAGCTTTTAATTTTAATTTTTACATTTCAGTGTTTTTATTATTCATTTCTTTGCCATTGTATTATATAGTTGTTGCTGATTTTGGCATGCAAGGTGCATTGTATGTTAAAATTACATTAGGTACCCTGGCCTATTTAGCCTCATGGTTTTCATTTAAAATTGTAACTAAAAAGTATTTCCATGGAGCAGCATAAACTAGCAGAAACAGAATTGAGTTTTTATAATACGTGGAAATTCATTGCATTTTTCATATTCGTGGTTTTCTTTCAACCCACCAATGTGGCTTTCTATGCATTTAGGTTTTCTGATTTACTGTTGTTTTTGGCGCTCATGTTTCAGGCAAAAACTCAACTACGTGATACCACCAATTTCAAAGAATACAAAGTATTGTACAATTTAGGTATTGCAATGGGAAGTATTGCATTCATATCAACTTTATTTGAATACCTATATTTAGCTGCTCCTATAAAACCACAAATTTTCGCCCATTTTTACAGGTGGTTCAGATTTACCTTGATTTTAATGGTTGTCAACAACATTACAATGACAAAAGAAGATTACGAGAAACTCATTCGTTTTTTCGTCATCATGTTGATTGTGTATTTGCCATTTGTATACTTTGAGTTCTATGATTTGTTTAATGTTAAATACTTTATTGTAAATACTTATTTACCTGTATTAGGTGGAGGTATTGTTGCATCTGACGAATACATTTATTCGTTCGAAAGGGAGGTGTTTACATACAGAGCTGTTGGTTTTACAGGCAATGCAAACATGTCCGCAATATTGTATGCCATGGTAAGTAGTATTTTATTTGCAAACATTATGTATTCTAAAAAACTCATGACTACAATTTTTAGTTTGGTTTTTTTATTTGGTTCGCTCATATCTATCTTTACTGTTTTTGGGTCTAGAACAGCTATTGTTGTTTTTGTTTTTAATACCCTCTTGTTTTTGTATTTGAATCAAAAAGATAAAACTAAAGTTACATTCAAAGGAATCAGTATCATAGTAGCTACAGTATTTTTATTTGTTTTTTTATTAGCCGCTGACCTCATCCAAGGACGTATCATTTCAACAGTTGAGGAATATGACGATACCAAGAGTGTAACGGCTGTTGCTGGACGTGATGAGTTTTGGCAAAGCAGGATTGATGACTTTGTGAAGTATGCTAATCCAGCCTCTATTTTTGTAGGTTTAGGATATACTAAAATTATTGAAGATTTTGCTGACAACGGATTTTTAGGTACTTTCTTAAACCTAGGTTTGATTGGACTCTATTTTCATTTGGGATTTATTTTTATCATTTTAAAGCAGTTTAGACATGTCAAGGTTGTAAGTAAATGGGTAACGCATCCATTGATATTCTTCATGATTTTAACATCTTCAATTTATTTTGAGAGTACTGCTGATCCGCTTGAAAATTTTAAGTATGCTCAGTTTTATGTATTAATGGCCGTATTGTTATTTAAAAGTTTGAATGAATTGGGGGTGTTAGAAAAGGAGGTGAAATATGGCAAAGTATAATTTGGTATACATCGCATTGGTTCACCACGAAATTGGTGGAGTGGAACAAAAAATTATTGGACAGTTTGATGCATTGGTTGCACAAGGAGCCAACATTCATTTAATTTTAGTTTCTAACCTTCCTTTGAGTGATGTGTTTAAGAAGCAAATTGAGTGTAGACCAAAAGTCATTCATTTATTGTTCAATGAACAAGTAAATTTTTTGCAAAGAAGATTCAAAAAATTCAATTTTATCTTTAATAATTTAAAACAGTTCAGCCCTTCAGAAACAGTCATTTATATGCGTTTCCCTGCTGCGGATCCAGCTTCATATTATTTTTTCAAAAAAGTTAAAATGAATGGCTTCAAACTCTTCACAGAACACCAGCAGATTGAAAATCCTTACAGACAATTTAATTTTATAAAAGGTTATTTTATGATAGCCATCTTGGATTTTTTTTATGGTAAACCAATTAGAAAACTTATAGATGGTTTTGTTGGGGTATGCCAAGACATCACACTATTTGAGTCCAGGTATTTGAATAAAAATGAGAAAAAATTCCTGACACTTGGTAACGGAATTCATTCAAGCAATTTTCCTGCAAGGACTCAAATTCAAAGTAACTATGATTTAGAAATCATTTTTGTAGGTGCAGGGTATAGAACCAATGGATTACATCGCCTGATTGAATCTAGAAAAATTGCAAAGCAAAACGGAAACTCAAATTCTTTATTGGTTCATGTTGTAGGAGATAGCAACGAAATGCAGTTCAACAAAGACCTCGTTAATAAGTATGACTTGACAACTGAATTTATTTTTTATGGTTTTCAAAAACACAAAGCATATGAACACTTGTTCAACACCAGTCATATGGCAATGGGTACGCTTTCATTTTCTAGAATTGGCTTGCATTCTGCTTCCACATTAAAATTGAGAGAGTATTGCTCAAGGGGCATTCCGTTTTTTTATTCTGGTGATGATATTGATTTTTCTGATGACTTCCCATACCATTTAAAATTAGCGGACAATGATTTACCTTTTAATTATGAATTGCTTGAAGTATTCAAACGTAAAATGCAATTAACTGAAAATGTGACAGAAGAGATGCGCGTATATGCAAAGTATTTTTTGGATTGGAACCAAAAGATGAATAAATTGAAAGACTTTTTATTGGAAGATTAATTAAAAATTCAAATGAACTTACGAAAATTTGCTATTGTTGGTTGTGGTAGAATAGGCATGAGGCATGCTGAACACATTCAAAAATTAGCCAGTTTGGTTGCTGTATGTGATATAGACCAAGCAAAAA
The DNA here is from genome assembly GCA_027491355.1 of Bacteroidota bacterium. Lineage (GTDB taxonomy): Bacteria > Bacteroidota > Bacteroidia > UKL13-3 > UKL13-3 > CAISCU01. The sequence continues at coordinate 164,478 of JAIXWI010000030.1, read as the reverse complement.
CTGCACTATTCGCAGATAAATTCAAATGCAATGCCTATGAAAACATTGAAGACATGCTTGCCAATGAAACGGATATAGATGTTGTGTCTATTTGTTCACCAAATGGTTTACATGCAAAACATTCAATTTTGTCTTTAGAAGCTGGTTTTAATGTGCTTTGTGAAAAGCCAATGGCAATTAATGTTCAAGATTGTGGTGAAATGATTAAGACTGCCGAGCGCATGAACAAGCGTTTGTTTGCAATTAAGCAAAATCGCTTCAATCCGCCAGTTGCTGCAGTAAAAAAGCTCATAGATGAAAACAAATTAGGTAAAGTACTAAGTGTTCAGTTGAGTTGCTTTTGGAATAGAAATGAGGATTATTACCACAATTCATGGAAAGGTACAAAAGAGTTAGATGGTGGAACTTTGTATACCCAATTCAGTCATTTTGTAGATTTATTGTACTGGTTAATTGGAGATGTTAAACAAGCCAAGTCGCTAATGGGGAATTTTGCCCATCAAGGAATTATTGAGTTTGAAGATACTGGAGTTGTTATTTTAGAATTTGTGAATGGCGCAATTGGTACCATTAATTATACAGTAAACAGTTACAAAAAAAACATGGAAGGTTCTCTGACAATATTTGGAGAAAAAGGAACTGTTAAAATTGGTGGACAATACTTAAATGAATTGGAATACCAAGAAATTGAGGGTTATAAAATTGAAAATTTACCTCAAGGAAATACAGCCAACAATTATGGCAATTACCAAGGCTCAATGAGTAATCATGATAAGGTATATGAAAATGTATTAGAAGTTTTAAATAACAACGCCAGTATATCAACAAATTCATTTGAAGCACTTAAAACTGTCGAAATCATTGATAAAATATACCAATCTAAATTATAATACATGAACGAACCTATATTATTGAATAGTGCAATCAAAGGAGTAGTGTTTGGTGAAAATGTAAAAGTTGTTCAGCCAGTCAACATGTACGGCTGTTCTATTGGAGATAATTGCTTCATAGGACCTTTTGTAGAAATTCAAAAAGATGTAACCATTGGTAACCAAACCAAAATACAATCACATACATTTATATGTGAATTGGTCTCTATAGGTAATGATTGTTTTATTGGGCACGGTGTAATGTTCATCAATGATTTGTTTCAAAACGGAGGGCCTGCAAGAGGGGATAAAAGTTTGTGGAAAAAGACTAAAATTCACAACCACGTTTCAATAGGTTCAAATGCAACTATTTTACCAGTTGAAATATGCAGCAATGTAGTAATTGGAGCTGGTGCAGTTGTTACCAAAAGTATTACAGAACCAGGTGTATACGCAGGTAACCCTGCAAAATTGATAAAAAAATAACATGAAAGTACCATTTGTAGACCTTTACAGCCAGTACCAATCTATTCAGTCAGACATAGATGAGGCAATTCAAACAGTAATCAAAGAAACAGCTTTTATTGGCGGTAAATATGTAGAAGAATTTGAGCAAAAGTTTGCATCACTTTACGGGGTAAAACATTGTATTGGTGTGGCAAATGGAACAGATTCATTGTACATCATCATGAAGATGTTGGGTATTGGTCCTGGAGATGAAGTAATAACTGTTGCAAACAGCTGGATCAGTAGTTCAGAAACAATCAGTCAAACAGGTGCAAAGCCAGTTTTTATTGATATTGAACCGCAATATTACACCATTGATGTTTCACAATTAGAGGCTGCAATAACGGCTAATACCAAGGCCATCATTCCAGTACATTTACAAGGTCAAATGTGTGACATGGATGCCATCATGTCAATAGCCAACAAGTACAACATTCCTGTTATTGAAGATTGTGCTCAATCTCATTTTTCTGAATGGCACGGTTCAAGAGCGGGTACCATGGGAATTGCTGGTTCATTCAGTTTTTATCCGGGAAAAAATTTAGGTGCTTATGGAGATGCTGGTTGCATCATTACCAATTCAGATGAACTTGCAAAAAAATGTAAAATGTTTGCCAGGCATGGTGCATTAAAAAAACACCAACACGAAATTGAAGGAATTAACAGCCGCTTAGATGGATTGCAAGCTGCAATACTTTCCGCAAAATTGCCACATATTTTAAACTGGACTGATAAGCGAATTGTGAATGCTTCTCTTTACACTAATTTGTTAAAAGACAATACAAATGTCATTTGTCCGGAAGTACGCGCAAATACAAAACATACTTTTCATTTGTATGTAGTTCGTGTCAAACAAAGAGAGGCATTGACACTTTATTTAAAAGAAAATGGCGTTGAAACAGCAATTCATTATCCAGAAATTTTGCCGCTTTTACCTGCTTACAAATACTTGAACTACAGTGCAGCGGATTTTAAAATAGCGGCAGATTACAGCAGTCAAATATTGTCATTACCCATGTTTCCTGAACTAACAACTGATCAAATAAAACATGTAGTTGATACCATCAACCGATTTTATGATACAGCTGCCCAAAAATGAATACAGCTTCTAGGAAAATAATTTTGGTTGGAACGCTTCCTCCTCCTGTTAACGGTCAATCAATGGCTTTTAAAATCATTGTAGATTGGTTGCAGGAAACCAACACACAAGTTAAAATTGTCAATATTGCCAACAGAAATATACTAGGTGAAAATAGGTTCAACTACTTAAATAGAATAGTTGACTATGCATTGGTTGCATTTCAATTAATTGTGTATTGTTTGTATGGAAAAAGTATTGTGTACATACAAACATCTCAAAGTAAAATGGGCTTTCTGAGAGACAAATTGATTGTTTCCATTTCTAAATTCTTTGGCGCAAAAGTGATAGGACACTTGCATGGAGGGAATTACAATCAGTTTTATGAAGAACAATCTACGGTTTACAAAAAGGCCATAAAAAAATTCCTGTTAGACTTTGATAAAACGATTGTGTTGAGTGCTAACCTGAAACCCATGTTTGACTTTCAACCATTAATGAGACACAGAATCATTACCGTTCCAAATGGAGTTGGGGAAATCAACCCTAAAATGATGAGTAAATCTATTGCACAATATGGCAAAGACAACCCTTTAAAATTATTGTACCTTTCAAATTTAATAGAGAGCAAAGGATACTTGGTTTTTTTAGATGCATTGAAAACATTAAAAGAGGCAGGTGTTTTTTTTGAAGCCAATTTTTGTGGCTTGTTCAGGGCTGAAAATGACCAAAGTTCCTATGAGTCGCCTGAACATGCTGAGGCTGATTTTTACAATAGAATTAATAGCTACCAATTAAATGGTTGCGTACATTATTTGGGTTTGGTTAGAGGTCAGGCTAAAGACGAACTTTTAGCAAATGCCCATTTTTTTGTTTTACCTACAGCATATACCAATGAGGGTCAACCTCTTTCAATCATAGAAGCTATGAGTTTTGGATGTGTTGTCATTTCAACCAACTACAGAGCAATTCCAGAAATGATTCAAAGTGGTACAGATGGTTTGCTCATCAATTACCCCAATGCAAATGATATTGTAAAACATATACAACAATGTGTGGATGCGCCTGCTCAATATGAATATTTGAGTAAAAACGCTATAAAGAGTTTCAATGAAAAGTTCACTGGATCTGTTCATTGTAAAAAAATTGCAGCTATACTTAAAGTCAATGCTTATATCTAATGTGCGGAATTGCTGGAATTGCTAATAAGAACAAAAGTATAGATCTGAACTTAGTTGAGCGGATGCAATCAAGTATTGCTCACAGAGGACCTGATTCTCAAAGTCATTTCATCGAAAACAATGTAGGTTTGGTTCATACCCGTTTGGCCATTCTAGATTTGACAGAAAATGGTAACCAACCCATGTTTGACAAGACTGGAAATTTTGTGATAGTTTTCAATGGAGAAATATACAATCACCTTCAGTTAAGAAAAGAATTGTTGGCCAAAGGTTATAAATTCAAAGGCAATAGTGATACGGAAACATTACTCTATGGTTTTATTGAATTTGGTGAAAAAGTTCTGACCAAACTCAATGGTATTTTTGCATTTTGTATTTATAACCGCTCTAATCAAAAGCTCTTTTTGGCAAGAGATCACATGGGTGTAAAACCATTGTATATATACTTGAAAGACGATGTGTTTTTATTCGGCTCTGAATTAAAAAGTATCATCTGCTTTGAAGAGGTAGACAAAGAAATTGACCACAAAGCATTGATGAATTATGTGACTTTGCTATGGAGTCCTGGAGAAAAAACACCTTTCAAGCACATTCAAAAATTATTACCAGGACATTTTATTACGCTTGATGTAAAGACATTTAAATCTGAAATTGTTCAATTTTACGATATTCCATTCGACGGTTACAGAATGCAGGTTAATGACGAAAATGAGTTTGTATTGTTAACTGAGCAAAAATTATTTGATGCACTTGAAAGGCAAATGATGAGTGATGTACCTCTAGGATTTTTTGTTTCTGGTGGAATAGACTCTACATTAATTGCAGCCATATCTCAACAGGTTTTTCCAAGTCAACAAATCAATGCCTTTACCATTAACTCAGGTGAAAATGCCATGAAAAAAGAGGGCTTTTCTGATGATTTGTTTTACGCAAAATTAATTTCAAAAAAGCTAGATTTTAAACTCAACATCATCGATGCCAAATTAGATATATTGGCCGATTTTGATAAGATGATTTGGCATTTAGATGAACCTCAGGCTGATTCTGCGCCACTCAATGTATATCATATAGCTAAAGGAGCCAAAGAAAATGGAATTAAAGTTCTATTAGGTGGAGCAGGTGGTGATGACCTTTTTAGCGGATATAGAAGACACCAAGCACTTAACCTTGAAAAATGGATCAAGAATATACCAAAGCCGATTGTACATTTACTCAAATTGTATGCTGAAGGATTAGACATTCAAAGACCTTTCAATAGACGTTTAAAAAAGTTATCTGTTGACATAGAAAATACACCTTTGAATAGAATGCTTGGCTATTTTTCTTGGCTCCCACAACATACAGCAAATAAATTGTTTACCTCAGATTCATTAGAACATATTGGTAATTACAATTCACTTCAAACATTGTCTGATTTATTGAAAGCAATTCCAGATGAAAAAAGCTTGTTGAACCAAATGCTATATTTAGAGATGAAGTCGTTTTTAGTAGATCATAACATGAACTACAATGATAAAATGAGTATGGCTGTTGGTGTTGAAAGTCGTGTGCCATTTTTAGACATGGATTTGGTTAATTTTAGTACACGTATTCCTACAAGGTATAAAATGCATGGTACTACTACGAAGTATATCTTAAAAAAAGTTGCAGAAAAATACCTTCCAAGAGAGCTCATTTACAGACCCAAAGCTGGTTTTGCTGGCCCTGTGAGGCAATGGATATCACAAGACATGAACGAGTTAATTGCTGATAGATTGTCGGAAAATAAGGTAAAAGAAAGAGGGATTTTTAACCCCAATGAAGTAACAAAATTAATCAAAGATAACAAAGAAGGAAAAATTGATGCTTCATTTACGATATGGAGTATGTTAGCTATTGAAAGTTGGCTAACTCAATTTAAAGATGGAAAAAAAATAGGCTAACACAAATGAAACAACTCATCCAAAATTTAAGAAGTGGAGAAACCATTCTGGAAGAAATTCCAGCTCCAATGGTGAAAAAAGGCCATCTTCTAATAAGAACACACCATTCATTGGTTTCCTTGGGTACTGAAAAAATGCTTGTGGAATTTGGTCGTTCTAATATCATAGCAAAAGCAAGGCAGCAACCCGAAAAAGTAAAACAAGTTTTAGATAAAATTAAAACAGACGGCTTGTTGCCAACCTTAGAAGCTGTATTTAATAAACTTGATGAGCCACTCCCATTGGGCTATTGCAATGCGGGTACTGTGATTGCAGTAGGAGATGGCGTATCTGATTTTAAAATAGGTGACCGAGTTGTCTCTAATGGAGGGCATGCAGAATTTGTGTGTGTGCCACAAAATTTATGTGCACATATACCAGAGAACACTTCTTTTGAAGAAGCTGCATTTACAGTCATTGGTGCTATAGGATTACAAGGAATTAGATTGGTACAGCCAACCTTTGGAGAAACTGTAGTTGTCATTGGTCTAGGTTTAATTGGCTTGATAACAGCAGATTTACTCAAAGCAAATGGGTGCAGGGTAATTGGTTTTGATTTTGATGAAAACAAAGTAAACCTGGCCATTTCAAGAGGTGTAATTGCATACAATGTAGCTAATGGATTAGATGTTGTTGCAACAGTACAAGAACTTACTAAACAAGCTGGCGGTGCGGATGCAGTTGTCATTACAGCATCAACCAAGAGCAATGAGGTAATTGGACAAGCTGCTAAAATGTCTCGCAAAAGAGGAAGAATTGTTTTGGTAGGTGTGATTGGTTTATCCATAGACCGCTCAGATTTTTATAAAAAAGAATTGAGTTTTCAAGTTTCATGTTCATATGGCCCTGGTAGGTATGATGAAAATTATGAAAACAAGGGTCAAGATTATCCTTTGGCTTTTGTGAGATGGACACAGAAAAGGAATTTCGAGGCCATTTTGCAAGCCATGTCTTCAGGCCAAATTTCAGTTAAAGATTTGATTACTGAAATTGTTGATTTTGAAAATTACATGCAAGTGTATGGCCAAATGGGTGGCAATAAAATAGCTTCCTTATTAAAATACAAACAAGACCATGCATTACCCTCAAGTCAGGTTGTATTGAAACAAGGTACCTATCAATCCCAAAAAGGAGTCATAGGTATAATAGGTGCAGGTAATTTTACAAAAATGACCCTATTGCCTGCAATGAAAGGACTGTCTGCAACATTTAAATACATTGCCAGTGCTGGAGGATTATCATCAAAAGCATTGGCTGCTAAGTATGGTTTCAATATCAGTACCACAGATTATCAACTTATTTTAAATGATGCGGAGGTTGACTTGGTCATGGTTACTACCAGACACAATTCACACGCTCAAATGGTTAAAGCATGTTTGGAGTCAGGTAAACACGTTTTTGTTGAAAAACCACTTGCAATCAATCAAGAACAACTAGAAATGGTCATTGAAGCACAACAGAAAAATCCAAATCAATTTGTAACAGTTGGTTTTAACAGAAGATTTGCTCCGCTTGTTTTAAAAGCAAAACAACTTTTAGGAGAACAGCAAACACCTGCTTTAAACATTGTTGCAACCATGAACGCAGGGTTTATAGACGAAAGTGTTTGGGTTCAAGACATGCAAGTAGGAGGAGGTAGAATCATAGGTGAAGCCTGTCATTTCATTGATTTAATGACTTATTTAACTGGAAGTTTGGTTCAGTCAGTTCACATGAGTGCATTGGGGAACAACCCATCAGATCATACAGACAATGCTATCATTACCCTTAAATTTGTCAATGGCTCTCAAGGTGTCATCAATTATTTTTCGAATGGTAACAAAGCTTATCCTAAAGAAAGAATTGAAATTCATAGCCAAGGGAAAACAATAGTGGTTGATAATTTCAGGAAAATTGAAGCATTTGGGTATAAAGGATTTGCTAAAAGTTCAGGTACTCAAGACAAAGGACACAAAGCCCAATTCAAATTGTTAGTGAATGCCATTAAAGAAGGCTCAAAAGCCCCTATTTCGTTTGAAGAAATAGTCAATACAACAAGGGCGAGCTTTGCAGCAATAGAAAGTCTTAAAACGGGTAAAGTTGTAAAATTATAGATACCATTTTCATGCATATTTCAATTATAGCAGGGGCAAGGCCCAATTTTATGAAAATAGCTCCCATTATTGATGCAATTCATGCAGCCCAAAATAACGGATCAGCTATTTCTTTCAGACTTGTTCATACTGGACAACATTTTGACCATAAAATGTCTGAAAGTTTTTTTCAAGAACTGGGCATACCTGAGCCAGATGTAAATTTGGCTTGTGGTGGCGGAACTCAAGCAGAGCAAACAGCAGCAATCATGGTAAAGTATGAAAAGGAATTGATTGACCATGCAGCAGATGTTGTTTTGGTTGTTGGAGATGTTACCTCTACGATGGCTTGCTCTATTGTTGCCAAAAAACTCAATGTTCAAGTTGTACATGTTGAAGCGGGTATTCGTTCTTTTGATTTGAGTATGCCTGAAGAAATAAACAGAATGGTGACAGATGCTTTAGCGGATCATTTTTTTACAACCTCTGAAAAGGCAAATGAGAATTTAAAGTTGACGGGCAATTCAGACAGTAAAATTCATTTTGTAGGCAATACCATGATTGATACTTTACTCAAACAAATGAGTCGTTTTAAAAAGCCAGATTTTTGGGATGAGTTAGGTTTACACAATCAACAATACCTTGTATTGACTTTGCACCGTCCTGCCAATGTTGATGATGCTCAGAAATTAAAAGAACTATTGGTACAGATAACTGAAAATTCAAACAATTTACCAATTGTTTTTCCTGTTCATCCAAGAACTGCAAAGATGTTACAGCAAATTAATATTGAGTTCAAACAGTTGAAAATGGTAGAGCCACAAAGTTATTTAGCTTTTAATTACTTAGTTAAAAATACTTTAGGTGTGATCACAGACAGTGGTGGTATTACAGAAGAAACCACAGTCATGGGGGTACCATGTATGACTTTAAGAGACAATACAGAAAGGCCAGAAACTGTTAGTATAGGAACCAATGAATTAATAGGGACTCATCCAAATGCAATTAAACCTGCTCTTCAAAATTTATTAGCTGGAAATTGGAAAAAGGGAGCCATTCCTCCTTTATGGGATGGAAAAGCAAGTGAGCGAATTGTTTCAAAGTTGTTAACACTCTACAATTGATTTTGAATTGAGTACTATCACCAAAATAATTAGATTGGTTCAAACCACGCGTTACTTGAAATTTCAACAAGTGTTTTTTCAGATATGGTATCGGTGTAAAAATTATTTTAGGCTGTTCAATTCTGTCGAATTTTCTAACAAGCATGTACTCATGCAATCTGATTTTTTTGCAGTTCCTTACATTGCCCCATCTGTAAAATACATTCACCCCAATACATTTAATTTTCTGAATCAATCCAAAACATTCATAGGGCAAATCAATTGGAATGAAAATGAATTTGGAAAATTATGGAATTACAATCTTCAGTATTTAGATTGTGTCAATCAGGTAGGTATTTCAGCTGAAATTGCACAATCCATCATACAGTCTTTTTATTTAGAGTTAAGCGCCGGACGCCTTAAAAATGAACCATATCCAGCTTCATTAAGAATTTTTAACCTGATTAAATTCATCCATAGGACCAATCAAAACAACACCATGTTGACAGCATTGTTGTTTAATCAAATTCAATTTGTAAGAAAAAATAAAGAGTTTCATTTATTAGGTAATCATTTACTAGAAAATGCATTTGCGTTGTTTGCGGGGGCAATAGTAACCAACGACAAACTGTTGTATAAAGAATCAGTACGCTTGCTATTAAATGAACTCAATGAGCAAATTTTATCAGATGGCGGTCACTTTGAAAGATCAGCAATGTACCAATGTATTTTGTTGGAACGCTTATTGGATTGCATCAATCTATTAGAAAAAAACAAGGCATTGGATACGCATGCTACTCGAACGTTTTTAATGGAAAAGGCTGCACTGATGTTGGGATGGTTGAGTGCAATAAGTTTTAGCAACGGAGACATTCCCATGTTCAATGATGCTGCTCCTGGTATCAGTGCATTGCCAAATGAACTGTACAACTACGCACAAAAATTAAATATTCATTCTGTTGGCATTCAATTGTCTAGCTCTGGTTACAGAAAAATGTGTTCGAATGAAATTGAAACAATTATAGATACAATGGGTATAGAACCGAGCTATCAACCAGGTCATGCCCATGCTGATGTTACTGGTTTTATTTGCTATGTTAAAAACCGACCCTTTTTAGTAGAAACAGGAACCTCTACCTATCAAATTGGTCAAACAAGAAATGAAGAAAGAAGTTCATCCGCACACAATGTAGTCGTTGTCAATCATACCAATACAGCTGATGTATGGGGTGGTTTTAGAGTTGGGAAAAGACCTCAGGTTTCAATTGTAAATTCGTCAAGCCACGCATTAACCTTGAGCCACAATGCGTATCAACATTTTGGAGTCAAACGTTTTAAAAGAAGTTTTTCTTTAAACAATGAACTTGAAATAATAGATGAAGTAGCTGCTAAATCTGCATTAAATTCAGTAATTGCTTATTTTCATTTTCATCCCACAGTTGTTCCAACGTTGAATGAGCAAACATTTCAGATCAGTTCTGAATTAGGGGTTTTAAAATTTGAAGGTGCCTCTGAAATTAAAATAGAACCATATCAATTTGCCCTAGCTTTTAATAAGAGACAAGAGGCTTTCAGGGTAAAAGTATTTTTCGAAACGAAGTTAAAAACCACAATTGCTATCAAATCATGAGCAGGAATATTTTGTACCTCAGTTTTTATTTTGAACCCGATTTGTGTGCTGGTTCTTTCCGCAATTCACCCTTGGTTTATGAGTTGTCTAGGCAAGCTGCCGAGCATAATACCAGCATTGAATTATTGACAACGCTGCCAAACAGGTATAAAAGTTTTGAAGTTGGAGCAGCAGAATTTGAAAAGATCGGTAATCTCACTATCCGAAGGGCTCAAATACCTAAACATAAAAGTGGATTTTTAGACCAAATACTATCGTTTTATGCCTATTATAAATTTGTAAAAAAGTACACCAAAGGCAAAAAATATGACTTGGTAATAGCATCCTCATCAAGATTGTTTACAGCATTTCTAGCAAGACTTTTGTCTAACACAAATCATTGCAAGCTTTATTTAGATATCAGAGATATTTTTTCAGATACCATGAAAGATGTCAGCTTACCAAAGCCAGTAAAATGGATATTGATTCCTTTGCTTGAAAGCATTGAAAAGTATAGTTTTAAGGATGCGTCACATATTAATTTAATTTCACAAGGTTTTGAGACCTATTTCAAAAAAAAATATTCAAAACCTAACTATACTTATTTCTCACATGGAGTAGATGATGTGTTTATGGAATTGGGCGAATCAGACACTAAAATTGTTACTAAGCCTTATACAGTTTTGTACGCTGGTAATATTGGTGAAGGTCAAGGTTTACACGAAATTTTACCCGCCGCCGCCGCAAAACTCGGCCCCGATTATCAATTTGTAATATATGGTGATGGTGGTTGCAAGGATTTGTTAACAGACTACATTAAAAGGTACCAGGTTGATACAATTACCATTCACAAACCCATTCAGCGTAAAGAGTTATTGAAAGCCTATCTGGATGCAGATTTTTATTTCATCCATTTAAACGATTACCCCGCATTTGAAAAGGTTTTACCTTCTAAAATATTTGAATTGGCAGCTCAACAAAAGCCAATTATTGCAGGAGTAGGTGGTTATGCGGCACAGTTTTTAAAACAGAATGTCAGCAATTTAATATTGTTCAAACCTTGTAATGTGGACGCAATGGTGGCTCAGTTACATGCCTATACTTATCAAAAAGAAAAACGTAGCCATTTTATCCAAACATTCAAAAGAGAAAGTATCAACGTACAACTTGCTAAATCTATGCTATCATGTCTTCCAAAATAAGTACCAAACAATTAATTATTATCGGGGCTGGAGGGCTTGGAAGAGAGGTGCTCGATTTAGTTCATGCCATTGATACGAATGAAAAGCAATTTGAGGTTCTAGGTTTCTCGGATGATGCATTGCCTAAAGGCTTTCTGATTAATGGGGTTCAGATTTTAGGTACCCTTGTTGAATGTTTGCAATTGTATGACGTTCATTATACCATTGCAATTGGCAATCCAAGTATCCGATTGAAACTTTATGAATTATTGATTAAAAGCAACAAGCAACTTGTTAACCTAATACATCCAACTGCCAATATCAGCAAATTTGCTACCATAGAAAGCAATAGTGGGGTACTCTTTTTTGGTCATTCATTTATTGGTCCAAATACTAAAATAGGGGCCAATGTTTTGATTCATAACAACAGTGTAATTGGTCATGATACGGTCATTGGTGCGCATACAATAGTAATGCAATCATGCGTATTGAATGGTTTGGTAACGGTTGAAGATGCTGTAATAATTGGAGCAGGGAGTGTCATCAATGGAAAACATTTACTCAAAAAGAATTTGGTTTTGGCCGCTGGCTCAAAGCTGATTTAATCCTTCTTTGATTCCTGTCACAACCGCGTTTAATTCATCTCTGCTTAACTCTGGATAAATAGGCAAAGAAAGCACTTCTTTGCATGCCATTTCAGCATTTTCAAGGCTTGTTCTAATCATACAAGTATTCGCATAAGCTACCTGTTGGTGAACAGGTTTTGGGTAATAAATTGTTGAAGCTATTCCTGCGTTCGTTAAAAAATTTCTCAACGGATCTCTGTTACCATTTTTAATCCTCACTGTGTATTGATTAAAAACATGTGTGCTATCAGTTGCTTGAAAAGGGGTAACAATTCCAGTAGTTTTTTTCAATTGATCAGCGTAAAATGTTGCATTTGCAATCCGATTGGTTTGAAAAGAACTCAAATGTTTGAGTTTAACTTGTAAAACGGCTGCCTGTATAGTGTCAAGTCTTGAATTGATACCTATTATCTCATGCTCATATTGTTTTTGTTGACCATGATTTGCAATCATACGAATTTGTTTGGCCAGCTCATCGTTATTGGTAAAAAGTGCACCACCATCACCAAAGCAACTTAAGTTCTTAGTAGGAAAAAAAGATGTTGTTCCAATATCTCCCATACAGCCTGCAAATGTTGTTGCTCCTGATGGGAGTTTATATTCGCTACCAATGGCTTGTGCGGCATCTTCAATTACCTTTAGTTGATTGGAATTTGCAATTTCAATTATTGCTTGCATATTGGCACATTGACCAAATAAATGAACAGGTATAATTGCTTTTGTTTTAGGACCAATAATAGATTTGATACTTTCAATTGAAATATTAAATGTACTTGGTTCTATGTCTGCCAATACAGGAACCAAGCCTAATAATGAAATCACCTCAATGGTTGCTATATAGGTAAATGCGGGTACAATGACCTCATCACCCGGTTTGAGTTGCAAAGCCATGAGCGCAATTTGAAGTGCGTCAGTTCCATTTCCACAAGCAATCACATGGCGTACATTCAATTGTGTTGCAAGTTGGTTTTCAAATTCAGTTACTTGTTTGCCCTTTATAAAATGTCCTTGCTCAATGACTGCTTGCATGGCAATTTCCAACTCGTCTTTTAACAATTGGTTTTGTTTCCTTAAATCAAAAAAATGAATAGCTTGTGTCATTCTTAAATCTTAGTCAAAATTCCATCTTTTAATTGGTAGGTTTCATTTGATTGCTCACAAAATGCTTTGCCAGAATCATTGAATTGTAATCGAATTCCTGCTTTAGAAATCCATCCAATTTGTTGAGCAGGATTACCGATAACCAATCCATATGCAGGTACTGATTTTGTAACAACCGCACCGGCGCCAACCATAGCATAGGCGCCTATTTCTATGCCGCAAAGTATGGTAGCATTTGCACCAATACTTGCACCTTTTTTTACCAATGTAGGTTTAAATTCATCTTTTCTTTCTATGAAACTTCTTGGGTTGATGACGTTGGTAAAAACCATACTTGGTCCAAGAAACACATCATCTTCACAAGTTACACCGCTATATATACTTACATTATTTTGAATTTTCACACCGTTGCCTATTACCACACCAGGCGCTACCATTACATTCTGACCTAAAATACAATTGTTTCCTATTTGACACTTTTTCATCACATGCGAAAAATGCCATATTTTCGTATTTGCCCCAATATGACATCCCTCATCAACTGTAGATGTTTCATGAATAAAATATTCAGCCGATTCTAACATGTTTACAATTTAAAAGAAATTTTGCAGGATTAGAATATTAATTCATCTGAATACAGCTCAAAATGATTTTGTGTATTCTTTTTAAATGTCATGTGTTTGATTCCATTTGAAATCCAGAGTAAAGGAACGTCTAATACCTGGTTATACGTAATGATTTGAATAATGGTTTGTTGTTTCAATTCAATATCAAACGCTTTACATTCTATCAATAAAATTGGTTGAGCATTGTTGTTGAATACACATATGTCATACCTTTTTTTAAGGTTATTGAAATTGAGTGTTTTTTCTACTGCTATTAAGCTTTTAGCAATTCCAAACTTGCTTATCAATAAAAAAATGATATGCTGTCTTACCCACTCTTCATTGGTTAATTTTACCCATATTTTTCGGATAGGGTCAAATAACATTGGACCATTGTCTGCTTGGTTTATTTTTGGCTCAAAAGTTGGTAAATTTAACCTCAAGAAATTAAAATAAAATACCTGCAATGGTTGCACTTAAGTAAGAGGCCATGGTTCCTATCATTAATGCTTTGAACCCCAATTTTGCTAAATCTGCTCTTCTTGATGGAGCTAATTCGCCAATGCCTCCCACTTGAATTGCAATGGAGCTGAAATTAGCAAAACCACACAAAGCAAAGCTAATGATCATAACTGATTTAGCTTGTAACAAATTTCCTGCAATCATTGGAGATAGTTTAGAGTAAGCCACAAATTCATTGATTACCATTTTAGTACCCATCAATGAACCTGCTACAACGGTATCTGCAGCAGGAACACCCATTGTCCATGCCAAACCTGAAAATACAACGCCAAATATTTTATCTAAACTCAATTGACTTAAATCTATCCCAATGTTTGATTGATTTAATCCGATCATTACTAAAATTGAACCCAATTTAAGCAATAACAAATCTGCCAACGCAATCAATGCAATGAAACCAATTAACATGGCAACTACATTCAAACCAACTTTTAAACCATCTGAGGCACCATGTGAAATGGCATCTAATAAATTTACGTGTGCTTGTTTTACTTCTAACTTGATATCTCCTTTTGTTGGTGATTCTTCTGTTTCAGGCCAAACTATTTTTGATATCACCAAAGCGCCAGGTGCTGCCATGATACTTGCGGCTAGCAAATAGGGGGCAGGTACTCCCATAGAAATATATACAGCCATTACCCCACCAGCAATGGTTGCCATACTTCCGCTCATGCTAGCCAAAAGCTCGCTTTTAGTCATGGTATTGATGTATGGTTTGATCATTATTTGAGCTTCAACCTGTCCAACAAATGCACTGGCAACATTTGACAAAGCTTCACTGCCACTTACGCGCATGAGTTTGTGAACAATGCCAGCAAAAAAGGATACAATGCGCTGCATTAAACCTATATGGTAAGCTATGTTAACAAGCACTGCCACAAAAATGATGGTTGGTATAATTTTAAACATGAATAGGAAACTGTACCTGTCTCCAAAAATTGGTTTCAGTAATTCGGGCTTAATGAGTCCACCGAATACAAATTCTCCGCCTTGGTCGGCCAATTGTAAGAGTTGTTCAATCTTACTTCCTACCCACGCAAATAAATGTTGTCCAATACTGGTTTTTAAAATAAAAACAGCAAGTGCCAATTGTAGTAAAAGTCCACTTACCACCAATCTATAATTGATAGCTTTTCTGTTATTAGAAAACAAGAAAGCAATGCCCAGTAATACTACTATCCCAATAATTCCAGTAAATCTTTCCATATCACTTGCTCCTTTTGTTTATTTCATCTCTTATTTGCACTGCAAAACTATACTCTTCTTGTTCTATTGCTTTTTCGAGTAATTCGTGTAATTGCTGAAGTGAATATTTAGAAAAATTTGCATTGTTTCTTTTAGAATCAGCTCCAATTTCAGAATTAGAATTGAGCATCAATTCATCAATGTCAATTTCAGCATCAATGTCATAATCTTCTTCCTCTTCATTCAAATCCTCTTCTTCCTCATTTAGATCAATTCCTGCAATATCCATTATTTCAGAGAAAGTGTAGATTGGACATTTAAACCTCACAGCTATCGCAATGGCATCTGAAGTTCTGGCATCAATTTCTTTTATTTCTCCCATTTGCTCACAGATAAGCTTGGCATGAAAAACACCTTCATGTAAATTGAATATGACAACTTCATGAACCATGATATCAAATGCTTTGCAAAAATTTACAAACAAATCATGGGTCATTGGTCTGAAAGGTGCAATCTTCTCAATTTCTATTGCAATGGCTTGTGCTTCGAAACTCCCAATAACAATTGGCAATTTTCTTTTCCCTTGTTCCTCACTTAAAATCAGGGTGTACGAGCCACTGCTTTGTCCTGTGCTCAATCCTGATATTGTTAATTTTACCCTGCCCATTTTGTTGGTATAACCTACAATTTAAGATTGAATAGATTTGGCAGCTTCAATCAATTGAGGAAGTACTTCAAAAGCATCACCAACTATTCCATAGTCAGCAGCTTTAAAAAACGGTGCTTCAGGGTCTTTGTTAATGGCTACTATAACTTTAGAAGAACTTACTCCAGCCAAATGCTGTATAGCTCCAGAAATACCAATTGCAATGTATAAATTGGGTTTGATTGTAATTCCAGTTTGACCAACATGCTCACTGTGCGGCCTCCAGTGCATATCACTTACAGGTTTTGAACAAGCAGTTGCTGCACCTAACAAGTCTGCTAGTTCTTCAATCATACCCCAATGCTCTGGACCTTTCATGCCTCTTCCTGCACTCACAACTAACTCTGCTTCAGTAAGGGCAATTTTACCAACTTGTTTACTCAGTTCTATAGATTTGGTTTTAGCAATTTCAGTTCCAATAGTTGATTCCAATTTTTCAATACTTGCAGACTTGTTAACTTCAAAAATTGTGAATGTGTTTGGTGCAATCGAAATTAGTTTTACTTGAGCGTTTAATTCAACATCTGCAATTGCTTTTCCTGAGAAAACGGTTCTCTTTACAACAAACCCATTGTCTAAATTAGGTAAGCTAATTACTCCACTTGCCATGGCCGCATTCAATATTCCTGCAACCCTAGGAGCTATTAACTTTCCCGTATATGTGTTGGCAAAAACGATGTGTTTAGCATTGCTATTTTTTGCTGTATTAGCAAACAATGCTGCATACAATTCTGCGTTGAAAGTATTTGTTTCAGTTTGGTTAAAACTGATAATTTGGTCTGCTCCATAAGTAGCTAACATTTTCAATTGAACTTCGTCTACTTGTCCGATTGAAATGGCAATACAATTTTGTTGAACGAGTTTCCCCAATTCATGCGCATAAAATACAGCCTCTAATGTTGATTTTTTAAAGAGACCTTCACTGTTTTCTGCAAATACAATAACTGACATATAAAATAAATTATTATTTAATGGTTTGAACTTGCCATCCTGAACTCATTGTGTATTTTGGGTTGTCAGGTAAGGCTATATTAATGAACAATGAAATACCAATTCCGCCTGCTAATGAATAAAGCAATGATTGGCCAAAGTTTAATTGATTGTTATCACTGATTTCAGACAACGCCACAGCAAAACTCATAATTGATATGAATTGAATGGTAGATGACAAAACTTTTCTGCCTATACTGATTCTTCTGAACGCTAGAATATCCTTGAATAAAATTTCTTTTTTTTGCATGTTGTGCAAAAGTAAAAAGTTAGCATTTTTTTCGTTTTTAGGCTGAATGTTAGTTCCTAAAACAATGCTGGAATCAGTGCTATATAAAAAATCAGCATTATGGTATTGCTTCTGCCCCAGGTATCCGTTGTAAAAAAGTGATATTTGATCGCCTTGTTTCACAGTAATTGTTTTACCCTGTTCATTTTTAAATTGAACTTGTTGGGCGATGCATTTGGAGTTAAAAAATCCGAAAAGCAAAAAACTGAATACAAGTGTGAAAAGGAGTTTGTGCATTAGATCACTTTTGCTTCTTCGTGTAACAGTCTAATTAAATCTTTTGCGTTGCTAGCATCAATCATTTTGCAAGCGCCTTTTGCAGGAGGTAATTGGTATGACCTTACTGTTGATAGCTGATCTGCTGCAGTAGGTTCTAAAACCTGTAAAGGCTTGGTTCTTGCAGCCATGATTCCTCTCATATTTGGGATTCTAGGTTCTGTCAATTCTTTTTGTGCACTCACAACCAAAGGTAGAGAACAGCTTATCTTTTCTTTTCCACCATCAATATCTCGGTCCATGATTGCTGTAGTTCCTTCTATCTCAATACTTGTAATTACTTGTACACTTGGTAAATTTAATTTTGCAGCCAACAAACCACATACCATGCCACCATTGTAATCAATGCTTTCTCTACCTGTGAAAATGAGGTCGAAGTTTTGAGAGGCAGCATAATGAGCAATTTGTTCAGCCACATAGGAGGCATCATTAGCAGCTGCGTTGATTCTTACAGCTTCAGTTGCACCAATAGCTAAAGCTTTTCTTATGCTTGCTTCGCTTTCTGCAGTACCTACATGGATAACAGTAACGGAACCGCCTGATTTTTCTGTTATTTCAAGTGCTTTTGTTAAAGCCAACTCATCATAAGGATTGATGATGTATTGTACACCTGAAGTGTTAAATTTTGTTTCATTTTCAATAAACGCTACTTTGGTGGTAGTGTCGGGTACATTGCTAATACAAACTAAGATTTTCATATTTTAAGATATCACAGTTTTTATGGTTGAAATATCCTGCAAATAATTGATTTTTTTCTAATTTGAATAACCATCTTGTCCCCAAAACACAAAATTATTCATCTTTGGAAAGTAAAAATTTAAAAGAATGACAGATTTTAAACAACAAAGAAAAGCCAAACTCATTGAAATGCTTGCTGAAACACCCAATGATGTTTTCATTAACTTTGCGATAGCTATGGAGGAAATGGCTACAGAAAATTTACAATTAGCAATCATTTTTTTTCAAAAATGTATTGAAATCAATCCAAATCATATTCCATCTAGGTTTCAACTGGCTAAAATTGCCCAATCTAAGGGTGATGTTGCACAAGCAATTGCCCTCCTGAATGAAGGGATAGAACTTTTACAAAAAAGTAACGATACCAAAACGCTCAATGAATTTAAATCATTGTTGGATGAAATTGAATTTTTCTAGAAAGGAGCAATTGGAGGTAGCTTAGAGTCGTTTTCAGGTTCATCGTCTTCAATACTCCAATCGTTTAACCTAGAGCTCATGGTAATTGTGCCCAGTGCATCTTTTGAACTTGGAGCGTCAAATCCATAACGGTCTTCCATCAAATCTGTAAATTTGGTATAGTCTTTCAAAAAGCGCAGGCGAATGTTTTCAATAGCCCCATGTCTGTTTTTAGCAATCATTACCTCTGCCTGTCCAGTTGTTGGCTCGCCTTCTTCCCATTCAGTAATATTGTAATATTCTGGTCTGTAAATAAACATTACCATGTCAGCATCTTGTTCAATAGAACCTGATTCCCTTAAGTCTGACAACATAGGCCTATTAGAGTTGGTTCTTCTTTCAGTTTGACGACTCAATTGAGACAATGCAATTACTGGAACATCTAATTCTTTGGCTAGCGCTTTCAATGATCTTGAAATGTAACTCACCTCTTGTTCTCTATTTCCGTTTTTGTTGCCAGTGTCATCACCTCTCATTAATTGAAGGTAATCAATCAAAATCATTGAAATGTCATTCTGTTGTTTCATTCTTCTGCACTTGGCACGAAGTTCAAATACAGATAGTGCAGGAGTATCATCTATAAAAATTGGGGCGTCACTTAAACTGGCTATTTTGGCGTTTAATTGCTCCCATTCATAATCTTTAAGTTCACCAGTACGGAGTTTATGGCCAGAAATCTCTGCCTCTGAGCTGATCATCCTACTAACCATTTGTTTGTTCCCCATTTCAAGAGAAAAAATAGCTACAGCTCGAGGTTTTTGGTTCTCAGCCAAACCCTCAAATGAGGCATTTCTGGCCACACTCAATGCAAATGCAGTTTTACCCATACCTGGCCTGGCAGCAACAATGATTAAATCTGATCTTTGAAAACCTCCTGTTAAATTGTCTAATTTGGTAAAACCAGATGGGATACCCGTGTATTTTCCTGATTGTTGTTTTAAGTCTTCAATATCTTTTAGGGTTTGTTTGACTACAGAATTGATGTTTAAATAGGAACGTTTGATATTGCCTTGTGACAACTCGAATAGTTTTTTTTCTGCAGAATCTAATAACTTAAAAGCATCAGAACTGTCCTCGAAAGCTTCATTTTGAATTTCTCCTGCAATTCGAATCAATTCCCTTTGTAAAAATTTTTCAGCAATGATTCTAGCGTGTGCTTCTATATTTGCTGCAGAGGCAATGCGATTGGTTAGCATGGTAATATAGTATGCACCACCAACCAATTCTAACTGACTTTTTTTTCTAAGTTCTGCCGTAACAGTTAATATATCTATGGGTTCAGCTTTGCTAAACAAATCTACAATTGCTTGGTAAATGATATTGTTACTGTCTTTATAAAAACTTGCAGGCGATAGAATTTCAGCAACAGTTGTAATGGCATGTTTTTCTAACATGAGCGCCCCCAATACTGCTTCTTCTAGTTCAATTGCTTGTGGTGGTAATTTTCCACCTTCGGGTAAAATACTCTTGGTTAAGGTTCTTTTTTTACGGGTGTCTTGTCTGTAATTTTCTTCCATGTTTCACTTCAATCAATTGTAAAAATACATTAGTGGGCCTAGATTTTTTTATATATTAAATCTATCCACAATTTTTTTTAAATACTTGATAACTTGTGAATAACTGACTTTATAGTTTGTTAATTGTTGATTATTAGATTCTTCTTTTCAATATTTAATTTGTCAAATTGTATGTAACCGATTCAAATGCAGTGTTTCTATTCTGCTGTCTATAAAGATACTAATTTTAATTCACACAATGCTGTGATTTAACTTTTACTTGAGCGCATAATTTGCTTTCTTGCATCTGTTTAATAAAGAACATATGCTATTTAAACACAAAACCAGGGTTGCGCTTTTTTATTCCATACTTTTTTTTTGCTCGGTATCAATTTCCGCGCAAGTGAGTTCACAAAGAAAAACCACAAGTACTGGTAGATTGGCTTTAACGGTTAATAATTTTGCCACATTTGGTAAGCCTGACGTTCGCTCAAATACACAAGGTCCTTCTTCAATGTGTTTTCCAAAAGGAAGTGGTGTAGAGCATTTGTTCGAGGCTGGTTTATGGATTGGGGCTTATGTGGATGGTCAAGTAAGGGTCAGTTCTAGTTCTGTAGATGCCTCTGCTGGTTACACTCCAGGTGGAAGTGGATTTGAATTTACCCCAACTTCTATAATTACAGAGAAATCAAAATTACCATCAAGCGCAAATTTTACAAGTTCTGCTGTTTCTCACCAAGATTTTGTAATGAATTTTACTGATAGTTTTGTTGTGATTCCAGGAACCAGTTTCCCTATCAATGGTCACCAAAATCCGTTGAAAGCAGCATGCAAACTGGAAACATATGCATGGAATTACTCTTTTGCAGATTATTTTGTGATTGCCAATTATGAAATCACCAATAACTCCTCTCAAAAATGGGACTCAGTTTATTTGGGCATTTTCAGTGATTTAGTTGTTAGAAATGTGAATGTAACACGTGATGCGAGTACGAGTTTCTTTAACAAAGGAAGAAATGGAATAAATAAGAAATTAAACAGCATCTATTCATATCAAAGTTTTGGTGACGACATTGCATACACACAATCCTATGGTGCGATACAATTTTTGGGAATGGATTGGAAAGGATTGTTTTTTAACCCCAATCAACCAGATACTTTTTTAAGTTTGGGTTATCCAAAACCACTTGTTAATTATAATTTTTGGAATTTTAATTCTGTTGCAGCTCCATGGAATAGCCCATCATCAGACCAAGAGCGTTACTTAAAAATGTCAAACGGAATTGATTCTCTCTCATTGTATGGTTCAAATGGACCATTGTTTGGCCCTCCAGCCAATTGGTTACAGTTGTTATCGGCTGGCCCCTTGACCAGTGTCAATCCCGGTGAAAAATTTACGTTTACAGTTGCCTTTGTATGTGCCGCACAAAATGGGCCATTGAGTTATTTTCCTCAAGGAAGTGCCAATATCATCACCACCCCTGAATCAGAAAAAGATTTAATTGAACATTTGAGCAGAACTCGCGCTACTTACTTGGGGGAAGATCAGGATGAAAAAGGGGTTTTTAGACCAGAATTGGATTTAAACAACAATGGTAAATTAGACAGGTATGTTTTACCAGAACCCCCAAATTCACCTCATACCAAAATTGTAACAAGTGAATGTAAAATAGAGGTTTATTGGGATAATTTCGCTGAAAATTCGATAGATCCAATTACTCGAAAAAAAGATTTTGAAGGATACCGTTTGTATAGAACCAATATTGGAGATGATTTAGGGACCAATTTATTAGGAAAGGCCAATTTGATAGGTCAATGGGACAGCATTGGCAATGAAATAGGCTTCAACAATGGCTTCAAAATGATCCAGTTGGACCAACCTGTTAAATTTGAAGGTGATACCATTTCTTATTCCTATAAATATACTTTTAACAATATCAACAATGGTTGGCAATACCTTGTTATGGTTACTGCCTTTGACCAAGGCGATAAAACCATGGGTATTGAATCGCAAGAATCATCTTTTACAGAGAGTGAATTCAGAGCCTTTGCTGGAAAACAAGCCAATAATTTTGACGGAAAGGAATCAAAAGTTGGAGTCTACCCCAATCCATACAATACAAGAGCTGCATGGGATGGAGAAAATACAAGGTTAAGAAAAATTGTATTTTATAATTTACCAGAGTTATCAGAAATCATTATTTATTCATCAAGTGGCGATGTCATCAATAAAATTCAACACATAGCAGCTAATTACAATGGCAATGACATCAGGTGGTTCAACAATTATGGCGATACCTCTAAAACTGTAACTAGCGGTGGGGAACATGCATGGGACCTGCTCAATGAAAGTAAAACTCAAATAGCAACTGGAGTGTATTTGTTTACGGTTAAAGATTTGAATACTGGCGTTGTGCAATCAGGTAGTTTTGCAATCATTAAGTAACTCAAATACATTTTTACGTGTTTTGTAGGTATTTAATTAAGGTTGTAATTGCTATTTACAATCTTTAGTTTTGTTTGCTAAATGGCAATTTTAAACATGAAAAAATTTTTACTATTTTTAGTATTTACCGGATTTTTAAGTCTGTTAAATGCACAAAACCCTTATCCAATCATTCCTTTGAGTGATGTTCAATTTGTGAGT
This sequence comes from Bacteroidota bacterium, assembly GCA_027491355.1. Lineage (GTDB taxonomy): Bacteria > Bacteroidota > Bacteroidia > UKL13-3 > UKL13-3 > CAISCU01. Next base: position 141,280 of record JAIXWI010000030.1, on the reverse strand, counting down.
TCATCTAAGCTCACTGCAACACCTCCAAATGATTCTTCAGATTATGTGAATCCGATTTTACAAAATGTGCAATACAAAGATACCATTCGTTTTGAAGGGTATGTTTTGTTTGATCCTAGGCTGTATGGTTTATCAACAACTAAATCAAGAAGAGCAACTGTCATTGTTGCAGACACAATTGTTAGTCCTTGGGGTGGCGTAGAATTGATGTGTGATCCTGCTGGATTGGTAGGAACTAATCTCAATCAATTGGTGAATGACAATTCATTTTATGATAACCTCAGGCCAGGAACCAAGGTACGTGTAACTGGTTTGTTAAAGCAATTCAGAGGTTCTTCTCCGCCTGCAGGTTCTAAATTGGGTCATACTCAAATCAATGTCTTAAAAGCAAATGCAAATTGGGACAATGGTGTAGAAATTTTAGATGTCAATCCACACGCAATCACACCTATTACTTTAACAGTAGATTCTTTAATGACAGGAAATGCAAATATTGGACAAGTAGCCAACCCAGCATTGACAGAAAAATATGAAGGTACTTATGTAGAATTGAAAAATATTTCAGTATTCACAAGAACATTGAATGGCTCACGTTGGACTTGGTCTGTTGCCGATGCCAATGGAAATGCAATAGATATCAGTGATTTTTCAGCGTGGTACAGAAACGACAATACCAGTGAAGATTCTTTGCCAGCAAATCGCTTCACACCTCCTATGATTGGTACTAAATTGTCATATATCAGAGGAGTAGTGATCCATTCTTTGGTTGCAGGTGAATACAAATATGTACTTGCACCATTGACTCCAACTGATTTAGGTTCGGTTGTATACATGCCTCCAACCTTGGCCTCAAAAACTAGAACACCATCAGTGGCAACTTCTGCGGATGCTGTAACGATAACTGCGAAAATTACGCAAGGAGATTTTCCTGTGAGTAAAGTTGAAGTTTTTTATGCTGCTGGTTTGAATAGTACCCAGTTCTCTAGCGTTACTCTTAACAGAAATGTACTGCCAAATGATACAATGGTCTGGACTGGAAATGTTCCTGCACTGCCAACCAATACCATTGTAAAATACTATATCAAAATGACTGATGTAAATGGTGTTTATCAAAATAGCCCTGATTCATTAGCCACCAATAGTGCATACTTGGTAATGGATGGAGGTCCTAAAACCATCAAAGATTTACAATTTAGTATCAATAATAAAAATGGAAGTATTTGGAGTGGAGATTCATTGATCAATATTTCAGTAAATGCAATCGTTACATCAACAAATATGGCTCAACAATCAATCAATATTTTAACCTTACAAACTAAAAACTCAACAGATTCTAATACTGCAATCATAGTAAATAGGTCTACCAATGATGGTACCGCATCATGGAAAGTTGGTGATGAGGTGAATGTTACTTCGGCAAGGGTTCAAGAAATAGCAGGCCTTACAACCTTAAATTCTGTTTTTGGAACAGTTGTGTCCTCAGGCAATTCATTACCAGATTTTAAATCTGATATTCAAATTGCAGACATTGCTTCGTTGAATGCTTCTTCTAGCAACCGTTGGAAATTAAATGCTTTTGAAGGAATGTTAGTTTCATTTGACAATGTATTTATTGTAAATACCAATGCCGATGGTGCAAATAACTTTGGTGAGTTTTTGGTAAACAAAGATAGCAACGCAACAATAGGTTTAAGAGTAGATGACATATCGTCTGGTTTACCAGATTTGTTTAATCAGAATTTGAAAGCAAAACAGTACATGAGAAGACTCCGTGGTGTATTGCATTACAGTTTTAGTAACTGGAAGCTACAACCAAGAGACAGCAATGATTTAGATTTTGCTCCAACATTAACTTTATTAGGGAATAATCCTGACTCACTCAAGTTAAACATGAGCTACGTTGATCCAGGTTTTACTGCAACTGACGATTTAGATGGTGATTTAAAAGCAAATGTTTTGGTAACAAGTTTTGTAGACTCCTCTAGAGCCAATACCTATGGAATTTTGTACAGTGTCTCTGATTTGAGCGGAAACAAAGTGAATGCCACCAGATCGGTTGTTGTTTATACACCTACAGGAGTCAATGAAAATGAATTGGCCGGAGTAATGACTGCAATCTATCCAAATCCTGCTAAAGATGAATTGATGGTAAACATTTCTGGCATACAAACACTCCCTTTAACAATGGAGTTAATTGATTTAAGTGGAAGAGTTTTAAATACCCGTTCATACCAAGCCAAAGATGTCAATGAAACAATCAATGTTTCTAACTTCAGCAATGGTGTTTATTTCATTAGAATCAAAAATGTAAATGGTTTTAAAACCATAAAGTTTGTTGTTGCAAAATAGTTTAACAGCTTTACATCCATAAAAAAAAGAGGCCATTGGCCTCTTTTTTTTATGGATGTAATTGCAAGTAATACCTTAAAAAATCATGAGGCGTTTTGCCATAAAATTGAACCTTTCTTCTCTTGCCAAGAAACAAGCTTTGTGGAATGCTTTTGATACCTAATTGCTCGCTGATTTGCTTTGTTCCGTATGCCATTTTATAACTTGGTTTGACATAATCCTGAAAAATTCGCAGTTCATAGCTGTTTTTTGAATAAAGGATACAAATAACTTCCAAGTTATTGCTATCCAATGCAGCTAGTTGTCTTAGAATAAATGTATCTGTTTGAAAATTTTTAGCATTCAGTTGTGAGCAATACAAATACACTTGTTTCTTCCTCAATTTTCTGAGTTTAAGTCTTTCTCCATTTGATAAATGGAAGGTAACGTTAGGTGATTTTTTACCTGTTTTAATTTTACCCATACCATCCATTTTTTTGGAGGGTTGAATGACAATAAATTTCGCAAAGCTGTCAATTTCATTGATTTGATATACAGTTCCGTTTTTTTCAAATGTTAGCGGGCTCTTTTTAGCGTCAATTATTTCGTATTTCAATGGATTTGTTGCATCAAAGACAGAATCTTCCAGGTCATTTATGACAATTTTGTCAATCATGGAGGTGTTGTACAAACCATCTGAGTTGCCATCATACAATCCAATTTGAAATGAATCCTCAGCATTTCTGAAAAATCCTGAATGGGTAATGTATCGTTGCTCTCTGTAGGTAAATTCTATGCCAATAAAATTTCTGTCTTTGTAAGTAGTAGAAAAATATTCATTCATAAAATGTTTGAAGTCATGCCTACCAGTTAATACCTGCCTACTCAATTGAATGCCAATTTGCCCTTGTGGATGTTTTTCATTTTTAAGAGTTAGGTACAAGGGGGCTTCTTCAAAATAGGGAAGTTGGTAGCTGGTATCATCCGTAAAATCAAAATTTTGATTATGATCAACAAACAATACTGGATTTTTGTGATAAGGATTTCCTACTAGCACGGTAATGTATCCCTTGTTAACAGGATTCAAACTCCCATTAAAATATAAAAAACCATAAGCATAACTTCTATAACCACTTGGTTTCTTTACCAAAATTGGGATAGCTGGTTTTAAGTCTTCAAAATTCATACTCAAAATGCTATCCTTTTTTAGTTCAAACAATGCCAAAGTGATTTGAAATTTATCAAATCTTTCGTCTTTTGCGTTGCAATTCAATTCAATTCTAGTAGCATTGCCATTGTTGTTTTGCGCATCAATTCCAAAACTAATAAACAAAAGTAGGAGCAGAAAGTAACTACGGTACATCTGTCTGTTGATTTATTGAATTTTACCAAAGTTTTTTCCTAAGCTAACACCTATCCAGTGAATTGTTTCATCGCTTCTAAATAAAGGAATATAATTCAAACGTAAACAAACCCTGTTCACGTCAATCACTCTTAAGCCAAAAATCAACTCAGGCACTATTTCTTGGTCGTTAAAGTTTTTGGTTAACATTGTAAAACCGGCTCCAACTTCCAGTTTATCTTTACTTGCACCAATTAACAAACTTGAAGTGAAAGGCAACATGAAAGTTTGTTTATCCAAGAAAAAAGAATTCATAAATTTGTAATCAATTGGATTGAATGCACCACCAATTCTTGCTGTCCAGGTTAGGTTTTCTGATTTGTTTTTGAATAAATACTTTTCATAATTTATTGAGTAGAAAATACCAGAACCACCTAGTTCTAAATAAAAATTATGGGTACCCTGTTTGATGCTTTCATTTTGAGCCTTTAATTGAAAATTTACTCCAAGCAGTAGTAAAAATGCTATCTTGTAAAAAATAATAGGTGTGCGTTTCATTGATTACAAAGTAAACTTCAGAAATTCAATTCGCAAGTGTTTATTTTTCTTAAATGTTTACAGCATTGACATTGCATTGGTTGGAATGGCTGGTTTTTTTACTGTAAATAAAGCCTTTGGTTTAAATCAAAGTCCTGTCTTGAGTTGGCTTTTATTTACTACGATACTTTTGGTTTATTGGGTAGATCATTTAATAGACCTCCACAAGTATGGTATACATTTGAGTGAACGGCACCAGCAAATTTCTCGAAATAAAAATACAATGTACGTGGCCTGTTTACTTTTAGCAGTTGTAGCAGTAGTCATTGCTTTATACTATCTCAGTTTTACAGAGCTATTTGTTGGTTGCGTCTTGGTGTTTTTATCAATTTGTTATTTGTTGCTACATCATTTCAGATTTGTCCCAAAAGAACCATTTGCTGCAGGAGTTTACGCAGCAAGTATCTGCTTTCAAGTACTACTCAAGCCTGATTTTTGGACATTGATGGCATTGTTTTATTTTTTTGGACTCACTCTTTATTCTATGTATGGAATTGCTCAAATAGAAAAAGATAAAGACAAGCAGTATGGTGTACCCAATAGCCATTTATCCCCTAAAAATTTTTACTTATTTTTCAAGTTACTTATAGTATTTGGAATTGTATTGTTGCTTTGCTCACCCAATGATGCTTTCAAACAATTAATAGTAGCTGATTTAATGTTGCTGATGATCCTTTTTATCATCATCGAGCTATATAGCAACAAGGCCAATCAATCGTATTTTTATAGAATTACAATTGAATGGAGTTTTTTGTTGCCTTGGATTTGGGTATAAAAAAAGGCGGATAAACCGCCTTTTCAATAATCAATGTTCTCCTAAATATTTTGCAACCCCTTCTGATGTTGCTTGCATGCCTTCCTTCCCCTCAGCCCAGTTTGCAGGGCAAACTTCACCTTTTTCTTCAAAAAACTGGAGGGCATCAATCATACGAAGCGCTTCATCAATGCTTCTACCTAATGGCATGTCATTCACAACTTGATGACGTACATTTCCTTCTTTGTCAATTAAAAACAGTCCTCTGTATGAAACTGCATTTTCACCTTGGTTACCAACCCAAATCAATTCATGGTGTTCATTGTAATCATAATGACCAGCCAAAACGCCATAATTGTGGGCAATTGTTTTATTGATATCAGCCACAATTGGAAACTGTACGCCTTGAATTCCTCCTTTATTTTTAGGGGTGTTTAACCAAGCCCAGTGACTAAAATGACTGTCTACAGAACATCCTACAACTTGTACATTTCTTTTTTCAAAATCAGCAATTCTATTTTGGAAAGCTATGATTTCTGTTGGGCATACAAAAGTAAAATCAAGAGGGTAAAAGAAAAACAATACATGCTTTTTCCCAATAAATTGAGTCAGTGAAAAATTTTCAGAGAATTCACCTCCGTTTACTACTGCTGTTGCGCTAAAACTCGGTGCTTTTTTACCTACTAACATTGTCATAATGGTATTTTTAAAATTTATGCTACAATATTAGAACAATTCTCTCATTCGCGGCTTTAAATTCCTGTCATTTTTTCTAAAAAAAAATCAATAAATCCAATTACAGCTGCTAAATTGCATGTAATGGAACAAATGAACATGAAATACAAGGTGATTTTTGTTGTTTCACTCATTTTAGTGCCAATTTCATTTGGTGTAATAGGTTACATGTCAATTGAAAAGGCAAGTTTTTTAGATGCCTTGTTCATGACCATTACTACGGTTGCCACAGTTGGTTATGGAGAGGTGTTCCCATTGAGCAACGGAGGCAGAATTTTTACTATATTATTAATTCTGACCAATCTTGGTGTCTTTGCTTATGCATTAACTTTATTGAGTCGTTTTTTAGTTGAAGGTCAGTTCATAATTGAGTTAAAACGGAGTCGTATGAAAAACAAAATATCAAAGTTGGAAAACCATGTCATTGTTTGTGGTTATGGCCGAAATGGTCATGCCGCCTGTGAAAATTTGAATAAAAACAAAGTTCCATTTGTCATTATAGAAAACCAAGCGATACAGTTTGATTCATTAGATTCTGAACACGCCTATTATTATTTAGAGGCTGACGCTACAAACGATGAAGCACTATTAAATGCAGGAATAACAAGAGCTAGGGGTTTAATTACAACTTTGCCAACTGATGCCGACAATGTATATGTAACCTTAACCGCAAGAGGTTTGAACCCTAATTTGACAATTGTTAGCCGAGCATCCAGTAAAAGCTCATACAATAAACTTAAAAGAGCAGGTGCAGACAATGTCATCATGCCTGATCAAATAGGAGGGGCGCAAATGGCTTCTTTAATTACCAATCCGGATATTAAAGAATTCATAGACATATTATTTGGTCAAAGTATCTTAGATGTTCACATTGAAGAAATAGCATTTTCTAGGCTTATTAATGTATTTCCAGGAAAAAATTTGTTTGAATTGGCTATCCGAGACAAAACAGGTGTAACGGTAATAGGTCTTAAAAGAAACGATGGTACTTATATTGTGAATCCAGACTTATCAATGGCTCCGCATTCAGAGGATAAGCTCATATTATTAGGCAATCATTTACAAATGACCAAGCTGAAAAACAGGTTGGATTCAACCCATTAATTGATCCACAATAAACTACTGTCGCCATAGCTTAAAAATCTGTATTGGTTTTTAAGGGCAGCCTCATATATCAATTTCCAATTTTCACCTGTTATTGCTGCAATGAGCAACAACAATGTGCTTTGGGGTTGATGAAAATTAGTAATCAAAGCATTTACAATGACAAATGAATATCCAGGAGCTATTAAAATACCAGTTGTGCCACGGATAACTTTTAATTCAGCAATGCTCATTTTGTGTATCAAATTTTGAATCAATTCAAGAGGTGTAATGTTCACTGTTTTTTCATACGGGGTCCATTGCTCAATGTGAATCTCACCTAGTTTTTCTGGATGATGGTAAACATTCAAAGCATGCCAGTATATGCTCTCAATGGTTCTCATTGAAGTAGTTCCTACACAAATGATTGGCTTTTTCGAACTCAAAGCTTTAGCAATTTGGGTGAGCGATTCTATGGTAACCTCAATTGTTTCATGGTGCATTTGGTGACCTTCTATTGTTTTTGCTGTAACTGGTTTAAAGGTCCCAGCACCCACATGCAACGTCAAGTGACACAGTCCAATATTTTTTTGTGCTAGCTCATCAAATACATTTTGTGTGAAGTGTAATGATGCTGTTGGGGCCGCAACGGATCCTGTTTTTTCTGCAAAAACAGTTTGGTATCTCAATTCATCAATCAATTCAGCATCACGTTCTAAATAGGGCGGAATAGGCAATTTGCCTAATATCTCTGTTAAATCTAAAAAGCATAAATCAGGGGCATTCCAAGAAAATTTCACCAAATAACTATCGCTTAACTTTTCTATCATTTCTGCTTGGCAAGTATAGGTAGTATTGTTGACCTGAAAAGCTACCTCAAGTAAGCCATTTTTCCATTTTTTTGCATTGCCAACATAACAATGCCAGGTACAAAAAGCTTTACTTGCAAAGTTATTTGAGTGTTCTATTGGATCGTGAGGGCTCAAACAAAAAATTTCAATCATTCCACCACTCGGTTTACTAAAAATTAATCGCGCATGAAAAACTTTAGTATTGTTTAGTACCATTAAAGAATCATTTGCAATTAGTTCAGGAAGTTGCCTGAAATGATAGTGGTTTATATCACCTTTTTTATAATTGAGTAACTTTGATTCGTCTCTATTTTCGAGCGGATAAATAGCAATTGACGATTCCGGAAGTTCGTAAGAGTAATCGTCTATTCGAATGTGCTTTGGGTGGTTTTGCATTTTATTTACCCTTAAATTCAGGTTTTCTTTTTTCTATGAATGCTTGCATGCCTTCTTTTTGATCCTCAGAAGCAAAACACATGTAAAAGTTTTTTCGTTCAAAATACAATCCTTCTTGCAGACCACTTTCAAAAGCTTTTAAAACACTTTCTTTGGCCAATTGAAGGGCAACCGGACTCATTTCTGCAATTTCTTTGGCCAATTTGGTGGCTTCCTCCAAACACAATTCGTCTGGAACTACTTGGTTGATTAAACCCCTCTCACATGCTTCGTTTGCGCCTATGAATCTGCCAGTTAATACCAATTCCATTGCTTTTGCTTTACCCAAGGCTTTGGTGAGTCTTTGTGTACCACCTGCACCAGGCATGATACCTAATTTTATTTCTGGTTGTCCAAATTTTGCAGATTCGCCAGCAATAATCATGTCACATGTCATGGCCAATTCACAACCACCTCCCAATGCAAATCCATTTACAGCAGCAATAATAGGTTTTTTGGTTTTTCGAATCTGGTCCCAAGTTTCAAATTGATCAATTTTTAATAAGTCAATGGCATTTTTACTTTCCATTTGCTTGATATCTGCTCCTGCGGCGAAAGCTTGTTCGTTTCCAGTAATGACAATACAATTTACTGTTTCCGTTTGATCCAATGTTTTCAAGGCTGCTTTTAACTCAAGCATGAGTTGTAAATTCAAGGCATTGAGTTCTTTAGGTCTGTTTAGTCGGATAAGTGCAACTTTGTCCTGATAGGCTGGTTCAACAAGGATAAACTCGTAAGTCATAAATAAATTTAATTTTTGTTCAAAATTAGTTATTTTTGTTGGCTCTGGTATAAAGCATTGGAAAAGAATTAAACAGACAGACAACCGAAAAATGTCGCGTTGACTATTTTTTTAGATTTTTTCTTGCTTTTATAATATTTTCCCAGATATTTGCAGTCCTTTTCAAGAAATATACAGTCATGAGAGTTTGTGATTTAACAGGTAAGCGTCCAATGGTAGGTAACAACGTGTCTCACTCTAATCGTAAGACAAAAAGAAGATTCTACCCAAATTTGCAGGAGAAAAAATTCTACATCCCGGAAGAAGACCGTTGGATTGTATTGAAAGTATCTACCAAGGCAATTAAAACTATTAACAAGAAAGGCATTACTGCCGTTCTGAACGATTATATCCGTAACGGACAAATCTAATACAGAGGAGATTAAAAAATGGCAAAAAAAGGCAATAGAATCCAAGTGATTTTAGAATGTACTGAGCACAAAACCAGTGGTTTGGCCGGAACATCAAGGTATATTACAACCAAAAACCGTAAAAATACCACAGAAAGAATCGAGTTGAAAAAGTACAACCCGATTATGAAAAGAGTTACAGTTCACAAAGAAATTAAATAATTAAGTTATGGCTAAGAAGGTAGTTGCAACACTCAAAACCGGTGCCGGTAAAGATTTTGCTAAGGTGTACAGGGCAGTTAAAAATGCCAAAGGTTCATACAGCTTCAAATCAGAAATTATCTCAAATGAAGAAGTGAAGAACCATTTCAAAAAATAAGCACTTGAAAAGTTTTAGAGAAAGCATTCTGATTTTACAGAATGCTTTTTTTGTTTTATATTGAATCATTAATTAGCATGGGAATATTCAGTTTCTTCAGTAAAGAAAAAAAAGAAAAGCTCGATCAAGGCATAGAAAAAACCAAATCTTCATTGCTTGGCAAAATCAGCAAAGCGTTGATAGGTAAATCGCAAGTTGATGACGACTTTTTAGATGAATTGGAAGAAATATTAGTTACCAGTGACGTAGGAATTGAAACCACTCTTAAAATTATTGAAAGACTTCAAGCTAGGGTCTCAAAAGATAAATACCTTGGTAGTGGCGAATTGAACGAAATTTTAAAAGATGAAATTGCCAATTTACTAGACGAAAACAAAGCAGACTTACCAGGTGATTTTGAAAATTTAAATGGCCATGCACCTTATGTAGTGATGGTAGTTGGTGTGAATGGGGTTGGAAAGACTACTACAATAGGTAAAATGGCTTATCAGTATAAAAAAGCTGGCAAAAAGGTTGTTTTAGGCGCTGCTGATACATTCAGAGCTGCTGCAGTAGATCAGCTAAAAATATGGGGAAGTAGAAATGATGTTCATGTTGTTGCCCATGGCATGAACACCGATCCCGCATCTGTTGCTTTTGACGCCATTCAATATGGGGTTCAAAACAATGCAGACGTTGTTATTGTAGATACAGCAGGAAGACTTCATAACAAAGTTGGTTTGATGAATGAGTTGGGTAAAATTAAAAGGGTCATGTCAAAAGTTAAACCTGATGCTCCTCATGAAATATTATTGGTTTTAGATGCCAGCACAGGACAAAATGCTTTTGAACAAGCCCGACAATTTGTGGCAGCAACTGAAGTAAATGCTCTGGCGCTTACTAAATTAGATGGAACTGCCAAAGGAGGTGTTGTTTTGGGCATTGCGGATCAATTTAAAATCCCTGTTAAATACATCGGAGTAGGAGAAGGAATTGAAGACCTTCAATTGTTCGATAGAGCTGAATTTGTAGATTCATTGTTTAAAAACTAAAAATCGAAACCATTTGAAAACCAAAGCAAGCAAACAAGATAAAATCAATATCATTACCCTTGGCTGTTCAAAGAATATTGTAGACAGTGAAGAATTGTATAGCCAATTAAAAGCTGGTGGGGTAGATGTAGTGCACGAATCACAAACAGATGATGCCAATATTGTTGTCATCAACACTTGTGGTTTTATAGACAATGCAAAAGAAGAAAGCATCAATACCATTATCCGTTGGGCTGAAGCTAAACAAGCAGGAGAAATTGATAAATTATTTGTGACAGGTTGCTTGTCACAGCGTTATAAACCAGATTTAGAAAAAGAAATTCCAGAGGTAGACCAATATTTTGGTACAACCCATTTGCCACAATTGTTAAAAACCATTGGGGTTGATTACAAACACGAATTAATAGGTGAAAGAAAATTAACAACACCCAGTCATTATGCCTATTTGAAAATTTCAGAGGGATGCGACCGACCTTGTTCATTCTGCGCCATACCTATTATGAGAGGCAAACACCTCTCTAAATCTTTTGAACAACTCGAAATTGAAAGCAAAGGATTGGTTAAAAATGGTACCAAGGAAATTTTGTTGATTGCACAAGACAGTACTTATTATGGGCTTGATTTATACGGTGAAAGGAAATTACCTGAGTTACTGAGAAGAATGGCTTCAACTTCTGGCGCAGATTGGATTCGCTTGCATTATGCATACCCTTCACAGTTTCCATTAGAGGCCTTAGATGTGATGAGGGAATACGAGAATATCTGTAAATACATTGACATTCCTTTGCAGCATGTAAGCGACAACATGTTAAAAACCATGCGCAGGGGAATTACTGAAAAACGTACCCGCGATTTGGTTGAAACCATTCGTACAAAAGTTCCAGGAATTGCTATTAGAACCTCATTAATTGTAGGTCATCCCGGTGAAACTGAATCAGATTTTGAAGCACTATGCCGTTTTGTAGAAGACAGTAAGTTCGATAGGTTGGGTGTATTTACTTATAGCCATGAAGAAGGTACACATGCAGGAACCATGAATGATGGTATTGATCAAGAAACCAAAGAAGAAAGAGCTGCCATTATCATGGATATTCAGCAAGGTATTTCTGCAAAAATCAATCAAACCAAAATTGGACAAACTTACAAAGTGTTGTTTGATAGAAAAGAAGGTGATTATTTTATTGGAAGAACTGAAGCTGATAGCCCTGAAGTAGACAATGAAGTTTTGGTGAAAGCTACCAATCAATATGTGCGAATTGGTGATTTTGCCAATGTAAGAATAGATCATGCCGAAGATTTTGACCTCTACGGAACTGTAATTGAGTAATGATGAAAAGGATTCCGGTTCAACATACGAAACTTGTACCTGAAATTGTCATTGATTACCTCGAACAGCATCCTGAACTTAGGCACTTTTATAGCCAGCCGAACCAAATTGAAAATTATGCTGCAATCAAACAGCAACGGCAACAATTTTCGTCCAAACAACGCGAAAATTTACATGCACATTTGCTCCAGCAATATAAAAATGCAGACATAGATTTAACAGTAAGCACCAATCACATGGTGCTCGAAAACTTAAATTTATTGTTGAACAAGCAATGCTTTACAGTGTGTACAGGACATCAATTGGTTTTATTTGGCGGTCCTTTGTTTACAACTTACAAAATTTTAACAACCATTCAATTGGCCAGGGAACTCAGTCAATTGAATACAAAAGAACCTGTTGTTCCTGTATTTTGGCTTGCCACTGAAGACCATGATTTTGAAGAAATTCAATCAGCTTACATTGCTGGGAAAAATTTGACACTAGATTTACCACACCAAGCCGAACCAGTTGGAGAGATGGTATTGCAAGGAATCGAAAAACTCATCGATGAGTTGGCCTCAAGTTTGCCTTCAAATACAATGGCAAATACGTTTGTAAAGCAAGTGAAAGCAGCTTATCAGAATGGATTTACCCTTGCCAAATCAAGCATCAGGTTTTACCACGAATTGTTTGCAGACTTTGGATTGGTTATTTTAGATGCCAATGCAAAATGTTTGAAAGAAACAGTCATCTCCGTCATCAAAAATGATGTATTGAATCAATCAAATTATATAGCCCAAAAAGCATCAGATTCAATCTTGGGAAAACACTACCATTTGCAAATCAATGCCCGTCCAATCAACTTTTTTTACCTCAACCAAGACAGCGAGCGTTTTCTGATACAAGCAACTAAAAACAAACAATTCATTTTGTCTTCCAAAGCTGATTTGTATGGTGAAAAAGAAATCATTGAGCTCATTGAAAATTTTCCTGAAAGGTTTAGCCCAAATGTAAATTTACGCCCGCTTTACCAAGAAATGATTTTGCCAAATTTGGCGTATATAGGTGGTCCCTCTGAAATTGCCTATTGGTTGCAATTGAAATCAATATTTGATTTGAACCAAGTTCAATTCCCAATTTTGGTTTTGCGTCACATGCAAGCATTTGTAGATGCCAACCTTGCATCTGCATTAGAAAAATTGAAATTAAAACCAGTGCATTTGTTGTTGACAGAATCGGAATTGGAACAAGTATTTTATGCGCAATCAGAATTACCTGGAATTGAAAAACAAATTGCAGGAATAGAACAGAACTGGCAAGAAATTTACGAAGCAAGCTTGAAGATTAATGATGAGATGGCCAAAATAATTTTGCAAGCCAAACTCATTGACAGAAAAGATTTGAAGTCAATTCAAAAACAATACATCATTCAGCGAAAAAACAAATTGGCAGTTCAATTTAAAAAAGTTGTAAAATATAGAAGCCAATTGTATCCTGAAGGGAAATTTCAAGAAAGAATTGATCAATTAATAAGTTTTGAAAGCGTAAAAATGAAACCCTTGTTGAGCGAAATCTTGAATGAGCTTGACCCATTCAACTCAAGCTTCTTATTTTTCGATTTGTAGTTGATGCAAGGTTATATGCCATAAAACAATTCCAGTAGTAACAGCCACGTTCAAAGATTTTTTTTCTCCAAACTGAGGGATTTCTATATGGATATCACTTAGTTCAAGAATGTTTTTTGCCACGCCTTCCACTTCATTTCCTAAAATCAATAAAGTTTTGTTAGCTTCTGAAGGAGAAAAATTTTGCAACATGACGGCTTGTTCACTTTGCTCTATTGCACAAATTTTAAAACCCTCATTTCTCAAACGCTCAATCACTTCTAATGCGTTTTCCATGTATTCCCATTGAACAGTTTGAGTAGCACCCAAAGCAGTTTTTAAAATTTCTTTGTTAGGTGGGCATGCACATATACCTGTTAGCCAAATTTTTTCTACTGCAAAGGCATCAGAGCTTCTAAAAATTGAGCCAATATTTAAGGCAGATCTTACATCATTGAGCAATAGTTGCATGCCCTCAAAAGTAACCAAATATTCCTGTTTATTTTATAGTAAAGCTGTTTACAAAAAGGGAAATTCGGTTCGCAATGCACAATTCTATGTAGATAAAGCCCATTCTGGTAATTTTTAGTTCAGTTTTAATCATGTAATTTGGCTACTACAAAATGTAAATACTCGGCTTCATGAGAATAGCAGCTTTACTTGGACTTATTTTTCTTCCTATTCAATTGGTTTTTTCGCAGGAAAAGCCTGCCAAAGAACCTATTGAAAAACTAAAATCACCCGATATGAGTGTACTTGGAAGCGACAATCTCTATGCCAAGAATCAGGGCGATACCTCTGAAATTATTCCATACCAACAATTTTCAAGATTGTCTGCAGGGCTTCATTTGGGTGTTGCTTATTATATCGGAGAAATACCAATGGATGCCGCTTATCCTGCATACGGGTTTTCAGTAAAGTATGCAGTTTCTCATTTTACAGGGTTAAAATTTCAATACTTACAAGGTGGAATATCAGGAACTCAAACGTATAATAATTTAGTTGATCCTTATACTTATTTTAAAGGCTCTATTGCTAGTTACAGTTTACAGTCAGTATTTAATATTGGCAATGTTAATTTTTTGAAAAGTAAACCCCGTTTTAGGTTTAATTTTGGTATAGGCATGGGCTTGTTAAGGCACCGTTCTGCCAATGATTTTTGCGCTGCACAAGGAATAGAAGATACAATTAATATTAGCAATTCTGGCACCTCTCTTTTTATTCCGCTACAAGTTGGTTTCAAAAGAAAATTAAGCAACAACCTAGATTTTGGTTTGGACTTTTCATACAATATTGGCACAAACGACATGCTAGATTTGAATGCGAGTACGCCATTAAATGATGCACATGGTTATGTTACAGCAGGTATTACCTATAACTTTGTAAGCAAGAAAAAACCAAGCCATTTAGAATGGGCAAATCCAGTAGAGAAAATTTACAAAGATTTAATGCAAGCCAAATTGGATGCCGAAGCCTCGTTAAAAAATGATGGAGACCAAGATGGGGTTCCAGATGCCATTGACTTAGAAAAAAATACAAAATTGGGTTACAAAGTCGATAGCAAAGGTAAAACACTAGATAGCGACGACGATGGCATTCCAGATACAAAAGATTCTGATCCTTATGGTTTTAGTAAATCGTTGGCTTTGTACTTCCCAGATATGAAAGTAGGCAATGAAAATGCCAATATTTTACAGTTTAGCGACTCCATTCCTAGAACTGAATTTGTTACCATTTCTGAAAGTAATTACGGACTACCAACCATTGTATTTCCTCCAAACGGCTTTACAGTGCATGTAGAGCAATATGGTTTGTTACAACAAATTGCCCGTATCATGATTGTTGATACCAGTGCTTCTTTATTGATCATCGGACATTCAGATAATAACAAACCAGACCTAACCCAATTGACGCTTTCTGAAAAAAGAGCATTGGAAGTGAAGCGTAAATTGTACAGGATTTTTGAAATTGACGATAGGCGCATGTTGGTTTTTGCTGAAAAGGATCCTTATATCAGGAAGTACCGTTTAAGCACTGAAGGATTGAACCGTAAGGTTGAATTCAGGATTATTCGCCCTAAGAAATAATTATTTTTGATCCCAAGGGAGTTTACCAATTCGGTACATGAACCTTGAAATAACGGCCTGTTTCTTTTTAATATAACGGGTAGGTTGATCAGCTTTCCATCTCCTTGGGTTAGGGAAACAAGCAACAATTACCGCAGCTTCATGTTGTTTGAGTTTAGATGCAGGTTTTCTGAAGTAAAAATTGGCAGCAGCTTCTGCACCATAAACACCGTTTCCCATTTCAATGATGTTTAAATACACCTCCAAGATTCTTTTTTTAGTCCAGAGCAATTCAATGCTCGCGGTCACATAGACCTCTAAAATTTTCCTAATCCAGCTTCTACTGGGCGTGAAAAATAAATTCTTGGCTGTTTGTTGGCTGATAGTAGATGCACCTCTTGGGCGTTTCCCTTTTTTAAAACTCTTTTGAATGGAATCCCAAATTTGTTCAAAATCAAAACCTATGTGTTGGAAAAATTTTGGATCTTCAGAAGTGATGGCAGCCAAACAAATGTTTTTCCCTAATTTTTCAATAGGCTCCCAATCTTTTTTTAACCTAACAGGGTCATCTCCAAAGGCCTGTTCAAATAAGCGAACCACTGGCAACGGGGTAATGTAAACAGGCGCAATTCTATACAAAATGATAAAAAACAAACTCACTTGGAACCACAAAAGCAGCACTTTTAACAAAAAAGTTTTGAGCTGCTTTAATTTATTCACCAATGCTTTTGACCATTTACCCATTGCTGCAATTTTAATTATAAAAATTGGAATAATGCTGCCAAGTCAAGTAATTGATGTGATTTAAATTCAAAATAATCTTCTACAAGATTTGGAACTTTGTGTAATTTGCATGCACAAATAAAATGAAGATGAAATACAGAAAAATAGGCAACTCTGGACTCCTGGTTTCAGAAATCAGTATTGGAACATGGTTAACTACAGGATTGGGTATTTCCAAAGAAACTGCATTTGCTTGTTTTGACCAAGCAATTGAGGCAGGGATCAATTTTATTGATACTGCCGATATGTACAACAGGGGAGAGAGTGAAAAAGTTGTTGGTGATTATTTAAAAACCATTCAAAGAGAACAGCTCATTATTGGTACCAAAGTTTTTGGGCCTATGGACGACCATTGGATGGCACAAGGACTTTCCTTGAGACATATCAGAAATGCATGCGAGGCTTCATTGCAACGTTTAAAAACAGATTACATTGATTTATACCAATGCCATCGATACGATATAGATACGCCACTCGAAGAAACTTGCTACGCCATGCACAATTTAATTGAGCGGGGTTATATTTTGCATTGGGGTGTGAGTCAGTGGTCGGCAGTACAAATTACCAATGCGCTCAGAATTTGTGAAAAAAATAATTGGAGAAAACCTATCTCCAACCAGCCTGTTTACAATATGCTTAATAGAAGTTTAGAAGTTGATGTGATGAGTGTTTGTGAACAAGAACAGTTAGGATTGTTGGTGTATTCACCATTGGCTCAAGGATTGTTGACAGGCAAGTACCAGTCCAATATTATCCCAGAAGACAGCCGTCTGGCCAATGAAACCATGAAGCATTATTTCCCAATTAAACGCATGAATGAGGAATATTTCGAAAAGCAACAGGCATTGCTGACCTTGGCAAATGAAATAGGTTGTGGTTTGTCTGAATTGGCACTTGCTTGGATATTAACAAAATCGCCTATCAGTACATGTATAACAGGAGCATCAAAACCAACGCAAATTGCAAACAATATTGAGTCATTGGCTGTTAATTTATCCGAAGATATTTTGGAACAAATAGAACAAATTTTACAAAACGCACCTGTTGATCAATATACAGGTGTTAGAATAGGGTATGGAATCATTAAAAGAGGATATTAATGCTGGCATTTAAACTGAGAATTCTGTTCTTTTTCTGCTTGGCTGCTTTTCTTATTGATAGTTATGTATGGCAGGCATTCAAAACCATCATAAAAAATAAATCGGAGCGTTTTAAAAAGCGCTTGTTTTATGTGTATTGGTCAATACCAATTTTAATTTTGTTATTGTTTGCATTGTTTTTATTCAACGATACCTTCAACCAATACAAATATTTGAGAACCTATTTTCAAGGATTCTTAATGGTATTGTACAGCGCCAAATTACTGGTGTTTTTGTTTTTATTGGCAGACGATTTAAAGCGGGTTTTGAAATGGATGCAACACCACTTGTTTCGGTTAATCAATAGGAACAATCCAAAAATAGTGAAACATGATTTGACAGATGAAATGGAGGAGTTGATTGAGGAGAACATTCAGCCAAAAGCATTACAAATGAATCGGTCTGAATTTTTGGCCAAAGCAGGTTTAATTTCAAGTGCAGTTCCTTTTGTTTTGTTAACAAGAGGAATGTATCGCGGAGCTTACAATTATCAGGTTAGAAGTTTAGATGTCATTTTGCCCAATTTACCTGCTTCATTTGATGGCATTAAAATAGTTCAAATATCAGACATTCATTGCGGTAGTTTTTTAGACAGAGCAGCTGTTGCAAGAGGTGTTCAACTCATCAAAGAGCAAAACGCTGATTTGGTACTTTTTACTGGTGATTTGGTCAACAACAAAGCAGCAGAAGCGCAAGAATGGAAATCATTATTTGCTGAAGTTAAAGCCCCAATGGGTGTGTTTTCAATTTTAGGTAACCATGACTATGGTGATTATGTCAACAACTGGAAAAGCCCTGAAGAAAAAGAAGCCAATTTTAATGAGTTATTAGAAATTCATAAAGATATGGGATGGCGACTACTTAGGAATGAACATGTAATTTTGGAGCTTGAAGGCAAACAAATAGCATTAATTGGTGTAGAAAATTGGGGAGATAAAGCAAGGTTTCAGAAAAAAGGCGATCTCCAAAAAGCCATGCTAGGTATGCCTGAAGTTCCTGTTAAATTATTGATGTCTCATGACCCAAGCCATTTTGAAAGAATAGTCAGCGTTGAACACCAAGACATTGATATCACCTTCTCAGGTCATACGCATGGCTTTCAATTTGGTGTAGAATTTGGTCCAATCAGGTGGAGTCCTTCGCAATACATTTACAAGCAATGGGCGGATTTGTATGAGAAAGGAAACCAAAAAATCTATGTCAATCGTGGATTTGGATTCTTAGGCTATCCAGGTAGGGTAGGCATTTTGCCAGAAATCACGGTCATGAACTTATACCGTTCTTAATTTAAACACTGTAAATTCCTTCAATAGGCATTTTTCTGCCAGTGCCAAATGCTTTGGGTGTGATTCTCAATACAGGAGGAGCTTGCCATCTTTTCCATTCGTTGGCATTCACCATTTTCAGAATTCGCTCTACCAAGGCAGGTTCAAACCCTTGTTGAATAATGGCATTTTTACCCATGCTCGCTTCTATGTAACATTTCAAAACGGCATCCAACACTTCATAGGGTGGCAGGCTATCACTGTCCTTTTGGTTGGGTCTGAGTTCTGCAGAGGGTGCTTTGCTCAGAATGTTTTCAGGAATGATTGGTACATTTCGATTGATATAACGACACAAGTCATAAACCACTGTTTTATACAAATCTCCAATCACGGATAAACCGCCACACATGTCTCCATACAAGGTTCCATAGCCTACAGCCAATTCGCTTTTATTTGAGGTATTCAATAAAATATACCCGAATTTATTGCTCAAGGCCATCAATAAAATAGCCCTAGATCTCGATTGAATATTTTCTTCTGCAATACCAAAAGGGGTATCATTAAAATAAGGGTGTAAACTTTTATCAATGGCATTGATTTGTGCCTGAATGGAAATGAGGTGGTGTTTCACCTGCAAGGTATTTACCAATGCCATTGCATCTGTTATGGAGTGTTCACTGCTGTATTTAGAGGGCAATAAAACAGCCAATACATTTTCTTTCCCCAATGCTTCAACTGCTAAATACAATACCAAGGCTGAATCTATACCCCCAGAAAGTCCAATGATGGCTTTCTTGAATTGAAGTTTGTGAAAGTAATCTTTGATCCCTAATACCAGTGCTTGTTCAATTTGCCCCATCTCATTGAGAAGATTTTCGTTGAGGCTATTGGTGTTTTTTGCTAGAAAGCCATTTTTATTAAATTCAAATGATTGGATGTCTTCTTTGAATACATTGAGTTGGGCAATTTGTTGTCCATTTGCATTCATGATGAATGAACCTCCATCAAAAATTAAATCTGTTTGTGCACCAATTTGGTTCACATATACTACAGGTAATTTATACTGTATGGCATTGCGTTGAATGACACGCAAGCGTGTTGCTTGTTGGGTGTTGGAATATGGAGATGCTGCAATATTTATAATCAACTCAGGTTGTTGCAAAATCAATTGTTCCATTGGACTCGATTGATACAATGAAACATCATCTAGGTTCCACAAATCTTCGCAAATGGTTAACGCAATTTTAGTGCCTTTAATTACAACAATGTTACAATTTGTTGCAGGTTCAAAATAGCGGTATTCATCAAAAATATCATAGGTGGGTAACAGTTTTTTGTGAACTGTATGTGTTACTTTTTGTTGTTCAATTACTATAGCTGCATTGAACAGTCTTTTTCCTTTTTCTGAAGTATTAAAAACAGGTGCTCCAACTATGGCTGCAATGGAGTCACAAGCCTCAGCTATTTTCAAAACAGCTTCATTGGCTTGATTTATAAAAGCATCAAAGTCCAACAAATCTTTTGCAGGATAGCCACAAATAGCAAGCTCAGCAAAAACAATGAGTTCAGCACCTTCGTTTTTAGCTTGAGCAATGGCATCAAGCATTTTATGTGTATTGAGTTCAAAATTACCAGGATGGTAATTCAATTGAGCCAAAGTTATTTTCACAAATCCGTTATTGAAAACCAAAATTAATAGATTTTTTCGATGTTTGATGCGCTGCTATTCAATATTCCTATGTTTGGTTTTATTGTGAAGAAAATACTTGAGATGTAATTGATGAAACATTCCAATTTGTCTGGAGTAAATAGGTATTCAGTCGATTTATAAAAGTTAATGGCAAGCGCACGCGCTTGCCATTAACTTTTAATTGTCTTTTAAAATTAGTCTTTGATACAACGGACTGAGAAGCCGTTAGCTCTATAGTCATTACCTGAACCAGCATAGCCAATTCCTAAATCTAAAGGTCTTGCCCAATTTCCATTGAAAGTGTTGCTCCAATAAAGACCTCGGGTTCCAACATTATTTAATGAGCCGTCAGAATTTAATCTATGTCCGGGCATTAAAAGTTTCAAAACAGAACCAAATGCACCTAAATTATTAATTTGAGTCCAACTTGATTTTTCGTTTTCAAGCTCTATAACATTAGGCAACCTATACCCGCTTGGGCATGGATTGTTCGTTCCATTCACACCTTGCCATAAATTATTTTTTTGAGGGTTTCTCCAATCTGAGGGACTATTCGGTGCAATAATAAAATTTCCATGCCCAGGCTGATCAGTGCTACTCAAGGTGCTAGTAGTTCCGGAGTTTCTACACTGGTGTCCATCTGCCGCTCTGCCCCATTGGTAGAGGTCTCCATAAGCATCAGCGTCAGCACTACTGGTGGCTGCTCTTGAAGCACCCAGGTTTCTGTCCATCCAGGTTTTGCCCGTAATGGGGTTGGTCACATCAACAACTGCAGTAGGTGTTCCATTACAGAAAACGGTTCCAGCTGGCCAAATTGGAGCCGCATTTACAGTTCTATAAAAGGTACATGTTTTGTTGCCAATCGAAAAAGTAAAAGCAGCAATCCCAGCACTTGTGGGTGTTCCATTGATTTGGAACTGAATACTGCCATTGCCATTGTTCAAATTACCTGTCCCAATTTCAGCTGTCAAACCCAAAACACCAGTTGAGGCAATGCTTTGATCAGCATATACCCCGCCGTTTCCTCCTGAATAGGTAATTGATGAACTGACTCCAGAAGCTGCTATAGCTTTGTTCAAGGTTCCAGAATGTACAGTATCTGCGCAATTGAATGCACTTATTTTTGCTGGGCATTGGCCATTGTAGGTCCAAGTTATATTGCCATCGCAATTGGTTAAAGTTTGTCCATGTTGGCTTCCACTTGGAATACCATTCAAAGCAAATTTAGAAACAGCAGCCGTATCTGTTTTTTGGGCATACAAGGCATAAGGAACGCTTAATAATTGGCTAGTGCCTATTAAAGTATAATTGGTGCTACCATTGGGGTCGGTTTCTGTTTTCACAAAATAAGGTCCATTAGACCAATTGATAGCAGTAAAAGAACCGCTTACAACAGTGCCTGTTCCTATTTCTATGGCAATTAAACCATTGGCATTGGTAGTTGGGGATTGGGTTTCTGTATAAACTGAAGTACCTGTTGCTGAGCCTTGCAAAATACTGATACGCATGCCCACTGCATGGTTACTCACTACTACATTGTTGTTGTTGCGTATCACAGCTTGGTAACTCATTTTATTGGGCGCTTGTGCAAATCCCAAACTGATTTGTAAAAGCAAAAGCGAAAAGAAGATATATTTTTTCATTTAAATTTATTTTTAAAAATTAGACTTTGATGTCAAAGTATAAATTAGTAATTACGTTTTAATATTTATTTGCCTTAGTTTGGCTATTTATTTCATCATCACAAATATAACAATCTAATCATTTTATGAATAGCATTGTCAAAAGGTAAGGTAAACTTCAATTTTAACTTCCCTTTTGTATAAAGAAAATAGTGAGCCGCCATCAAAAAATCTTCAAGCTCAAAAAAGCATTTCCAAATCCAATTCAATACATTTTAATTTAATTAAATTAGCTTAAGGATTTCCTTGAAATTAACCATAATTCCCTTTCAAAAATTGTACTAAACATATTTCAGTTATTGATAAAAATATATTGTTAAATCTCCAAAGGTTTCAAAATCAATTAATAGTTATTGATATCGACAAATCCTTTATGAAGTGATGTATAAAACAATTGCATCAAAGTCTAATTGATTTAAGAATGAGGTAAATTGAAACAATAAAAGTGTAGTCATGCTAAAAATAAAAACTAAAAATAAGTTTCTATATATGGAAACTATTGTTATTTTTGAATTGCTTAAACAGGGAGAAGAGTATGAAATACTTTGAAACCCAATTTATGGATGAAGCAAGCAATTTCATTGCTTCATTGGAACCTAAAACGATTCAAAAATTATTTTATCATATAGAATTGGCTGAACATACAAATGATCCAAAACTTTTTAAAAAATTACGTGATGAAATTTGGGAGTTTAGGAGCAATTTCAATGGACTTCAAATTCGTTTATTGGCCTTTTGGGATAAATCAAACAAAAAAAAATGCTTGGTAATCGCCTCCCATGGTATCATCAAAAAATCAGATAAAATGCCAGTAAAAGAAATTGATAAAGCAATTCAATTACGTCAAAAATATTTTAACGCTAAAATCAAATGAAAACCAAAAAAAATCAGTCAGCTGTCAAAACAACAACACTAGAAGTGTTGAAAGATAGGTATATAGGCGTTATAGGTTCAGAAGAAAGAGAGGCCTATGAAAACGAATTGAGCATGGCATTATTGGGTAAGGCTATCAGGTCAACAAGGCAGTTTAGGAATTTAACACAAGAAGAACTTGGTAAATTGCTAGGTGTTCAAAAAGCTCAAATATCTAAACTCGAAACAAGCACCAACAATGCCTCAATTGATACTATAGTAAAAGTATTCAGGGCATTGAATGCAGAAATTTATTTCAATGTAAAAATTCAATAAATACTTATAAAATAGGTTTCAGCTTGTTCAGCATACTATTTCCTTGGCACTGCTCAATCAGAATGTGTAATATTGAAAGATGAAAACCAAATCACTATTTTCTGTCACAATAAAAAATTTTACGGGCTTATTGTTATTAACCGTTGTTGGGCTTTTTTCATGTAATCAGCATAAACAAGCCCCAATCGAAAACTTTTCTATACAACGATTTGACCAAGATTTGTTTCAAAAAAATAAGCAATATTCTCAAGCACATTTCGATTCATTGTTTATGAATTATAAAGGCTTTTACCAGTCGTTTTGTACAGACATCATCAATATTCCAATTGCTGATTCTGCAAATCATTTCAGTAAAACCCTTTTGTCTTTTGTTCAATACCCTGGAATTATTGAGTTGAAAAAAGATGTAGATAGTGTGTTTAAAGATTTAACTTCTGAAGAAGCAGAATTATCAGAAGCAATCAGCATCTATAAAAAGGAAATCCCTAAAGCAGATCCTGTTCATTTTATCAGTTTTATTTCTGAATTTGGGTATGCAAATGTTGCTTATGATACCATCATAGGCATTGGTTTAGACCTCTATTTGGGCGCTAACTATCCAATTTATCCCGCACTTGAATTTCCTGCATTTATGATCAAAAAATTGCAAAAGGCCTATTTGGTTCCAAATGCGGTGAAGGCATTGGGTTTTTCAAGGTACGAACAACAAGTTACAGACAAACGTTTTATTGCCATGCTATTGTTTGAAGGCAAAATCAAACACTTTGTAAAAACACTTTTACCTGAAACACCTGATACATTAATTTTTGGAATCAGTGCTGAACAATTGAAATGGTGCAAAGAAAACGAAGCACTCATTTGGGCACATTTAATACAAGAAAAACTATTGTATAGCAAAGAAACAAGTAGAAACCTTCGCTACTTCAATGATGGTCCTTTTACCTCGGCACCAGGCGTTCCAGCTGAATCTTCACCAGCCATAGGTACTTTTATTGGTTATCAAATCATTCAAGCCTATTTGGCCAATGCTTCATCAGTTAGTTTAAATGAATTGATGCAAAACAATAACTGGGACGAGTTATTGAAAAAGAGCAAATACCATCCCAAATAAAAAAGGTGGTCAAATTGTTTTGACCACCTTTTTTGATGATTAAGATTGATAAGCTTCAATTGGGATACAAGCACAGATCAAGTTTCTGTCTCCATGCGTGTTGTTGACCCTGCCTACACTCGGCCAAAACTTGGCCTGTTTTACATAAGGCAATGGATACACAGCTTGTTGTCTGCTATACGGGTAATTCCATTCTTCAGCAGTTGCCATCATTGCAGTATGAGGTGCATTTTTCAAAACATTGTTTTGTTTATCTGCAGTACCCGCTTCAATGGCATTTACTTCAGCTTTGATTTGAAGCATGGCATCACAGAATCTATCTAATTCAGACTTAGGTTCGCTTTCAGTAGGTTCAATCATAATGGTTCCTGCAACAGGGAAACTCATGGTTGGCGCATGGAACCCATAATCCATTAAACGTTTGGCTATGTCCTCCGCTTCAATACCTGTATTGGTTTTAAATACACGTGTATCAAGAATCATTTCATGCGCACACCTGCCTTTACTACCCACATATAAAATTTGGTAATCTTTTTCTAATCGTGCTTTGATGTAATTCGCATTTAAAATGGCATATTCTGTTGCTTTTTCAAGGCCTGCAGTACCCATTAAGCGGATGTATGCATAGGAAATCAATAGGATAGAGGCGCTGCCCCAAGGAGCTGCAGAAACAGCTGTCATTGCGTGTGCCCCGCCGTCCATATCAACTACACTGTGTCCAGGTAAAAATGGTACCAAGTGTTTGGCTACACCAATAGGTCCCATGCCCGGGCCACCACCACCATGAGGAATACAAAATGTTTTGTGTAAGTTTAAATGACATACATCTGCTCCAATATTCGCAGGACTAGTTAAACCAACTTGTGCATTCATGTTGGCTCCATCCATGTATACCTGTCCGCCATATTGGTGAATCAAATCACAAATTTCAGTAATTTGTTCTTCAAATATGCCATAGGTAGATGGGTAAGTTACCATCAAGCAAGCTAAATTGTCTTTGTATAACAATGCTTTTTCTCTTAGGTCTTCAATGTCTACATAGCCATTCTCCAATGTTTTTGTAACAACAACTTTCATGCCTGCCATTGCTGCACTTGCTGGATTGGTACCATGCGCAGATGAAGGAATCAAAGCTATGTTTCTGTGCGACTCACCTTTGTGTTTGAAGTATTCTCTGATGACCATCAAACCAGCATACTCCCCTTGAGCTCCTGCATTTGGTTGTAAACTGATACCAGCAAAACCAGTTACCTCTTTCAAAGCATTGCTCAATTCTTCAAATATTTGGGTATAACCAGTAGCTTGGTTTCTTGGAATGAAAGGATGTAACTGCCCAAAACCAGGAATGGTAACAGGAATCATTTCAGCTGTAGCGTTCAATTTCATGGTACAAGAACCCAATGCAATCATAGAATGACACAATGAAAGGTCTTTTGACTCCAAGTGTTTGATGTAACGCAGCATGTCATGTTCGCTGTGTTTGCTATGGAAAATTTCATGGGTCATGAAAGCAGATTGTCTATGTAAATTGGCAGGTGCTTGCATGCTATTGTTACCAGAAAAATCACAGCTAACAATTTTGTTGTGGGTTAAAATTGCAACCAATTTGTTCAATTGACTTTGGTTATGTGTTTCATCAATTGACAAACGAAGCGTATTTTCATTTACCAAAGCAATATTGATTTCAGCAGTCAAACAGGCATTGTACAGTGCTTTGGCCTCGCTTGTTTCAATAGATAAAGTGTCAAAATAAGATGTGTTTAATACTTTTAAGCCCGCTTTGTTTAAAGTGTTAGCCAATGCAGTGGTATATCCATGTATACGTCCAGCAATCCCTTTTAGGCCTTCAGGACCATGGTAAACACCATACATTCCAGCCATGATAGATAACAATACTTGAGCAGTACAAATATTTGAGGTAGCTTTTTCTCTTTTAATATGTTGTTCTCTGGTTTGAAGTGCCATTCTGAGAGCATGGTTGCCTTGGCTATCAACTGATATACCAATCAAACGTCCGGGCATTTGTCTTTTGTAAGCATCTTTGGTTGCAAAATAACCTGCATGAGGGCCACCATAGCCCATTGGAACACCAAATCTTTGTGCCGAACCTACCACAACATCTGCTCCCCATTCTCCTGGAGGTGTCAACAAAGTCAAGCTCAATAAATCAGCGGCAACAGCAATCATCACCTGGTTTGCCTTTGCTTTTTCTACAAATTTTTGGTAATCATAAATGGCGCCGTTCCCTGCCGGGTATTGTACTAATGCACCAAAATATGTTTCATCAAATTCAATTTCTTCATGGTTGCCAATCACCAATTCCACCCCAATTGGTGCTGTTCTGGTTCTTAAAATATCAATTGTTTGAGGGAAACACAATGAAGATACAAAAAATTTGTTGGCATTGTCTTTTTTGGTTTCTGCAAACAACATGTGCATGGCTTCAGCAGCCGCTGTTCCTTCATCTAATAAAGAAGCATTTGCTATTTCCATCCCTGTCAAATCAATGACCATGGTTTGGTAGTTGAGTAAAGCCTCCAATCTGCCTTGCGCTATTTCTGCTTGATAAGGAGTATAGGCAGTATACCATCCTGGATTTTCAAAAATATTTCGAAGAATTACTCCAGGTGTCAATGTGCCATAATAACCTTGACCCAAGAAATTGGTGTAAATTTTATTCTTATTGGCAATTTCAGTAAGCAAAGTAGCAAGTTCTGCTTCTGTTAAAGCAGGTGGCAAATTCATGCTTTGTTTTAATCTGATATGGGCAGGAATGGTTTCATCAATTAATTGAGACAGACTAGAAACGCCAATGGTTTGAAGCATGGCCTCTGTATCTTTCTCCATTGGTGAAATGTGGCGAAAAATAAACTCGTCTTTGTGATTTGCCTTGATTTGCGACATAGTTGTATGGTATTATTTTACTTAAAAAGTATGCGAATTTATTGGTTTTTTGGTTTGAACCACATGAATTTATTCAGATTCTTTGCACCTTTTTTCTGTTAAGAAAACAAATTGCCCAAACCTGGCAACATGCCACCCATCATAGACCTCATTTCAGATTCAGCTACATTGTTTGCAGACTGCAAAGCTTGGTTACAAGCCTCTTTTACAAATTGTTCTAATTGGTTATGCGACAAATTTGTGAGTGCCTCTGGTGCTATTTTAACTTCCATTATTTCTCGGTTACCATTTGCAATTACCTTTATTTGATTGTTGTAAACAGCTGATTCAACTGTAATTGCAGCCATTTTTGTTTTCATTTCTGCAGCCATTTTTTTGGCTTCTGCTAATTTTCCGAACATGTTTTTTTTAGCAAAAATAACCCTTTTAAAAATTATTCATTCCAAGGTCTTTAATTTGTATAAAAATTATGCGATTCGAAAAACACATTTTTGTTTGTACCAATCAAAAAGCCGAAGGAAAGCCTTGTTGTGGAAATGACAATGGTTTGGCTATCATTGAAAAATTCAGGACTTTGTTGGGTGAAGCAGGTTTAAAAGCTAAAATCCGTGTGCAAAAAAGTGGTTGCCTAGATGCTTGTTCCAAAGGTCCTGTTTTGGTTATTTACCCTGAAGGCACTTATTATGGAAAGGTAACACTGGATGATGTTGATACCATTTTTCAAGCCCATATTCTTCAAAATAAAGTTGTAGAGGAACTGGCACTCAATTTTTAGAAATTTGCCATCAACTGTAATTGGTAAAAACGAGGTGCAATTAAATCTGCTGGTCTGTTCATCATTTCTGTATTCATTAAATTGATACAATTCAAACCAATTTTTAAAGCTTGATTGGCATGAAAAAACAAACGCATATCAAATATATTGCGGTTGTTATTTAGGTTAGTTCTTGCGTCTGCAATACCCGGAACTAAACTTGGAATAATCCCAGTTACAAATGCCATGTCAACATTACGAATACTGCTGTTGTACCTATAACTAAATCCAAATTCCACCTTTTTGTATTGAACTGAAATGTCAAGCTTAATTTGGTGTTCAAAACGATATTTCAATACTTGTGTGCTATCTGATTTGGTGCTGTTGAATGTTTGAGGTCCTCTAGCAGAGTCAAATGCAAATACTTTATCAGGATCTAACATAATAGGGTATGCATATGTATATCCAAGTATACTTTGTACCTCCCAATTTTTATTTTTTAACTGAAGTCCAGCACTAAAATCCAATCCATTGATACGGGTGTTTCCAATATTATACGACTTAAAACCTATTGCAGTGTAAGGGTTTGATGGGTCGTAAGTTTTCCATGCACCAAAATTAAATTCAGTCATGTTTGCATACCTTGTGTCAAAATAAGCCAAGTCTATGTAAGCATTTAAATTACCAAGTTTTATACCTTGTTTGAACCCTAATTCAGCGCTCCAGCCAGATTCAGCTTTTAAATCAGGATTTGCAAAAATATTCATACTTCCAACACTTGCGTTGATATACCTTTCAGCGATAGATGGATACCTAAATCCTTGCCCCCAACTACATCTTAAAAAAGTACTTTTTGTCAATTCATAATTCATACCAGCTCTAAAAACAGGTTGCGCTGTTTTGTCTGTGTTCATTTTGAAGTATTCATAACGGGCGCCAATACCTAATTGTAGTCCAGTTACAATGGTTTTATCTAGCTGTAAAAATGCCGCCTTGTTTTCACTGGTATTCAAACCACCATATAAAGTAGCTTCGCTTGAATTATAATTGTACACTAAGCCAGCCGTGATATTAAATTGATGGGCTGTAAAGTATTTTTGAATTTGGTACTCTGTGTAAATTTGATTGAATGCATTGTTTTGAGCTGCATTTGAATTTTCATTGTTGATATACATCCACCTTGATTTCAAGCGGTGTTGAAATCCGTTTTGATGGAAAGAAATACTTGGGTCTATATAGATGCTGTTAGAATTGGTGTTGTTTATCTGAGAGTCAAGGGCTGTATAACCTGCGTTGTAGTTTTCCCATAATAAAAAAGTTTGGCTATTACTTTTTAAGACGCCCATGTTAAGACCAATTTTTAATTGTTTGTTCAATGCTGATTGTAAATTCAAATTGCACCTGATGCGTTCTTCATTGTCACTCATTCTGTAACCATTATCAAGCATATAATTGGTTGAAAATGCATATTGCACACGACCCAATTTTGCAGCATGAAATAAACTCAATTGATGTTTCAATAAGTTACGATTTGTCCACCTCAATCCTGACCGTTCTGGTTTGTCGTAAAATCCACTACTCAATTGTACTTTTGTAATGGGTTTGCCACTACTCATTTGAGTTCTGAAATGGATCATACCATTCAATGCACCAGAACCATATAGCACGGAACCAGCTCCTTTAATTACTTCTACTTGTTTTAAGTTTTCGAGTGGTAATAAACTCCATTTTACTTGGCCTGCATCTCCAGTTAAAAAAGGCAAATCATCTACTAAAACCATCACCCTTGACCCTGCACCATATGTCCAACCACTTCCACTTCTGATGTTGATTTGACCATCCAAAACACTCACAGAGGGAATTTGATTTAAAAATTTATCTATACTGGTTGTTCCTTTGTCTAGAATAAGTTTCGATCCAATTAATTCTACACTGCTTGAACTTCTAGAAATGGCTTGTTCATTTCTATTGCCTGTAACTACAATTTGGTCTAATAACTTTCTACTTGGCATTAATAAAATTTCAATAACTGAGTCTTTTATATTTTTGGGGTTAACTATGATTGTTTTGCTCTCGTATCCAATCAAGCGGAAATTCAAAATGCTAATAGAGGGTTCAATCAATAATTCAAAATTTCCTTTTTCATTACTTTGAGTTCCTAAGTTACCAGCTCTTATCAATACTCCAGGAATTGGGTCATGTGTTTGGGCATCTTTCAGAATACCTTTGTAACTATTTTGAGCATTGCTTTGCAGTGCCGTTAAAAAGAGTGAAAATAAAATAACAAAAAAACAATATCTTGGCAGTAAATTTTGAACCATGGAAAAAAAGTTTAGCTATTCAATTATACTCTTTTTGTTGCAATCAATCACCTTGCATTTGTTTGCCCAATGTAATCCTGATACCAATTTAAAAACAACAGGAATTTTTCCTGCTGAATTAGCCCAGGCAATCGAGACTAAACCCTACAGTCAAATCATTCAATTCAGAATGCCCAAAGATACCATGGTTACTGAATTTGGATTCCCCATTTTGGCAACCATAGACTCAATTGTTGTAACTAAAGTAAACGGTTTACCTGCCAACTTTACGTATCAGTGTAACCAAATCAATTGCAAAGCCAATGGAGGAGAAACGGGTTGTATATTATTGAGTGGTATGCCACAAAGCGGTCAACAAGGAAACTATCCATTGTCAGTAGTTTTTAAAGTTTATGCTCGCGCACTTACCATCAAAAGAACAATTGAAGATTCAGTTACTAGGTATAGCTTAACAGTCAATGCAGCTACAACCTTGAATGAAAATGAACTGGCCACAAATTGTAACATCTATCCAGTACCAACTCAAGGTATGCTTAACATCGATTATCCATCAACAAATGAAATTGTTGGTATAAAATTGTACGATTTAAAAATGCAAGTAGTTCAAGCTGCTGCCATCACCTCAAACACATCAAATCAGACCCAATTAAATATCAGTAATTTACAGTCAGGTTGCTATTACGTATTTGTACAAATAGGTAAGCAAACCTTTAGAGAAAAAATCATCCTGATTGATTAACCTTCATGTTTGAATATTTGCATCATTGTTTCACCTTTTAAGAGGCATTCATTGTATTCTGATTCAGGATCAGAGTCAATGGTTATTGCAGAGCCAACCTCAAAATTCAAGTATTGGTTTGCACTATTGTATTGCAGACTTCTGATGACTACATTTAAGTCGAAATCACCAGCTGGGTTAATATAGCCAATGCTACCACTGTACATGCCTCTTCGCGTTTGTTCCAAGTTTTCTATAATTTCCATGGCTTTGATTTTAGGTGCACCGGTCATACTGCCCATTGGAAATGCATTTTTAATCACGGTCACTAAATTTTCTTCAATCAAACTACCACTCACTGTAGAAATCATTTGGTGTAAATTTTTGAAACTATAAATACCAAACAGTTCATCTACTCGAATACTACCTGTTTCAGAAGACCTCGATAAATCATTCCTTACCAAATCTACAATCATTAAATTTTCTGCACGTTCTTTTTCCGAATTCAAAAGCAATGCTTTCTGCTCTGCATCTGCGGCTAGGTCTGTTTTTCTTTTGATGGTGCCTTTTATTGGTTGTGAGTATATTTTACGCCCTTTTTTTAATAAAAATCTTTCCGGACTTGCACAGGCAATGAAATGTTCGTGGTCTATCCATAAAGCAGAGTAGGGTGTTGGCGAGCAAGTATTGAGTGTTTTGTATACAGCAACTGGTTCTAAATCGGCACATTGTTCCTTGTAAAATTCAATACAATAATTCACTTCGTACACATCGCCATCTAAAATATGCTGTTGTATTTTCTTAACATTTTCAAGGTAAGCTTCTTTTGTAACCTTAGGGGTCAATGTAATGTTAGGTAAGGTGCTTTTTTCATTTACATCTTGCTGGTGAATGGTTTCTAAAAATGCAGCATTGTTACAAATGATTGTTAGGTTTTTGTCAATGCAAATTACATTTTCAGGCACAAAAATGTTGAGCAAAGGGAAATGGAGTTGGTCATTATTATTAGAATGGAGTTGTTCTATTTCATTTTTTAAATCGTATGTAAGAGATATTCCCATCCATTGGCCTTGGTTGCGTTCAATGAAATGTTGCAATTGGAGCAATGCCGAATTTTCACTGGTTTTGAGTTGATCTTTTTTGCCACACAAGAAAATGAATTCATAATTATTCAAACCCATTGCAGCTTCAATTCCATTGCTGTTTAATATCAAACAGTTTTTTTGATGCTGTGCATAAGCAAGACATTTATGAATGAATAGTTCAATTTCAGACATGAAACAAATTTTTATTTTCAAAACAAATGTACCAAAACTAACTTTTCATCAACTATAAATATGAAATAAAAATTAGATTTTAAAATATGAGCTAATTCGAGCCTACTTTCAAGCTGTTTCAAGCTGAAGTTTAGGTTATATCTGGTTTAAATAGCCTGAATTGAATGTTATTTACATTGCTTGTATTTAATTCTTTATTTCTTACAATTACGAGAAATTTAAATGCTATATACCAGGATATAAATTATTTTTCAGCTTCAAAAAAATGAATAACTTTTTCAGCTTTTGATGCTCCAATAACTTTAGTTAAGTCATTCAAAGATGCAGCCTTAATTTTCTTGACAGATTTGAACGCTTGTAAAAGTGCTTGAGCGGTATGCTCTCCAATACCTGGAATTGAAGACAATTCTGTATTGATTGCGTTTTTGCTTCTTTTATTTCTGTGATGAGTTATTCCGAATCGATGTGCCTCATCCCTTAATTTTTGAATGACTTTGAGGGTTTCTGATTTTTTATCCAAGAACAATGGCAATTCATCATTTGGATAATACAATTCTTCTAATCTTTTAGCAATGCCTATTACTGCCACTTGCCCATAAATCCCTAATTTTTTCAAACTGAAAACAGCACTACTCAATTGCCCTTTGCCACCATCAATAACTATCAGTTGGGGCAAGCTTTGGTTTTCATCAATTAAGCGTTTGTACCTTCTATATACAACCTCTTCCATGGTTGCAAAATCGTTTGGTCCTTCAACTGTTTTTACATGAAAAATTCGGTAATCTTTTTTGCTTGGTTTTGCATCTTTGAACACAACACAAGCCGAAACAGGGTTGGTACCTTGAATATTTGAGTTGTCAAAACATTCAATGTGAACAGGCAATTGGGTGAGTCTTAAATCTTGTTTCATTTGGCTCAAGATTCTTTCTGTTTTTAATTCTGGATTTAAATGCTCGTGTTGTATCATTTTTTGCCGTCTATAATAGGTGGCATTTCGCATCGATAAATCCAAGAGTTGTTTTTTGTCCCCCAATTTTGGTATGGTATAATTTACTTCTTCAATTTCCCATTCAGGAGTCATTGGCACAATTATTTCTTTGCAATTTGAATCGTAATTGTTTCTAACTTCTATTATAGCCAAAGCCAACAAACTTGCTTCAGACTCCTCTAGTTTTCTCTTGATTTCAAAAGTTTGGGTTTGAACAATCATCCCATTCACTACTTTTAAAAAGTTGATGTAAGCATACTTTTCATCTGAGACGATGCTGTAAACTTCTACTGGATCAAAGATTTTTGTAACGATGGTAGATTTACTTTGGTATTGTTCCAAAAGCTGAAGTTTACGTTTCATCAGCTCAGCCTTCTCAAATTGCAGGTTTGCCACAGCTTCTGTCATCTGATTCTTTAGTTCCAATTTTACTTCATAGAGGTTTCCTTTTAAAATTCCTTTAATGAGTTTAATTTGAGCCAAGTATTCATTTTCAGATTGCAAGCCAACACAAGGCGCTTTACAATTACCTATATCGTATTCTAAACAGGTTTTGAACTTTCCAGCTTGAATGGCAA
Organism: Bacteroidota bacterium; assembly: GCA_027491355.1. Classification (GTDB taxonomy): domain Bacteria; phylum Bacteroidota; class Bacteroidia; order UKL13-3; family UKL13-3; genus CAISCU01. The sequence continues at coordinate 107,237 of JAIXWI010000030.1, read as the reverse complement.
TTGGGTTCAGTGCCAAATGGCAAGTTCTAATAGGATACAAGTTCTTAATCAAATCTAACAAAGTGTACATCAAATGACCATTTGCATAAGGACCAAAGTATTCAGAACCATCCTTGACCCTTTGTCTTACGGTAAATACCCTAGGAAAAGGTTCTGCCTTTATACAGATAAAAGGGTAGGTCTTGTCGTCTTTGAGTAAAATATTGAACCTAGGCTGGAACTGTTTTATCAAAACATTCTCTAGAAGTAAGGCATCGGTTTCAGTTTCAACGATGGTAAATTCGATGGATTCAATTTTACTAACTAGTATGGCTGTTTTTCTATTCTCGTGATTGGTTTTATTAAAATAGCTGCTGACTCTTTTTTTGAGATTTTTAGCTTTACCAATGTATATAATGTGTTTGTCCTTGTCAAAATATTTATAAATCCCGGGTGAGGATGGCAAGCTATTTAAGGTTTGTTTGATTTTTTCCGGAATCATGCAGCCAAATTAAGAATTACGCAGTTTTAATTCAGAATTAATTCATTTAGAACCCAATGGGCCAAAAACTTAGAAAATATAATTCAGTTTAAGTTTCTGTAAACCAAATTGTTATGCGATTTACGGCAAAATATTCACATTTTAATGGGCAAAAAGAGTCGCAATCTTTGATAATTCAAATAAGATACCTATGTTTGCAACCCCGAAAAGGTCAACATTGGAAAGACTGATGGTTAATAGTTAGCATTTAACCCGCTCAGCATCAAATATTTTAAATATTTTTTGTCAAGCACTTGTTTTGCTAACCCCCATCACCTACCTTTGCCCTCCCTTTTTTAAAGATAAATTGCGTATTAAAAATTAGATATGCCTACTATTCAACAATTGGTTCGTAAGGGCCGCAACGACGTAAATACCAAGAGCAAGTCACCAGCACTTGATTCTTGCCCACAGCGCAGAGGTGTTTGTACACGTGTGTACACAACTACTCCTAAGAAGCCTAACTCAGCTATGAGAAAGGTTGCTCGTGTTAGATTAACCAATGGTAATGAGGTGAACGCCTACATTCCTGGAGAAGGTCACAACTTACAAGAACACTCTATCGTATTGGTAAGAGGTGGAAGGGTGAAAGATTTACCTGGAGTTCGTTACCATATTGTAAGGGGTGCATTGGATACTGCTGGAGTTGATGGACGTAAACAACAACGTTCTAAATACGGAACAAAGCGTCCTAAGCCAGGACAAGCTGCAGATCCTAAAGCTAAAAAGAAATAAACAGTCAGCCTAAGTTAGTATAGACATGAGAAAATCAAGAGCTAAAAAGCATATTTTATTACCAGATCCAAAATTCAATGATATTTTGGTAACCCGTTTTGTGAACAACATGATGTGGAGCGGAAAGAAAAATACAGCTTATACCATTTTTTACGGTGCTTTAGACAAAGTAGAAGCAAAAGCCCAAGAAAGAGGTTTAGATGTTTGGAAGAAAGCATTGAACAATGTAATGCCTGCTGTAGAGGTTAAATCTCGCAGAGTAGGTGGAGCTACCTTCCAAATTCCAATGGAAGTACCTGCTGACCGTAAAATTGCAGTTGGTATGAAATGGTTAATCAGATATGCCCGTAACAGGGGTGAAAAAACCATGGCCGACAAATTAGCAGGTGAAATTTTATCAGCAGCTAAAAACGAAGGTGCAGCAGTAAAGAAGCGTGAAGATACGCACAAAATGGCTGAAGCAAACAAAGCATTCTCGCATTTCAAAATCAGCTAATTTAAAATAGATAAATAAAATGTCACGCGACTTAAAATATACAAGAAACATAGGTATTGCAGCTCACATTGATGCAGGTAAAACTACAACAACTGAGCGTATCCTTTACTATGCTGGTGTAAACCACAAAATTGGTGAAGTACACGATGGTGCTGCTACCATGGACTGGATGGTACAGGAGCAAGAAAGAGGTATCACCATTACTTCAGCTGCTACTACCGTATTTTGGAATTATAGAAACAACAGATACCATATCAATATCATTGACACTCCTGGTCACGTAGACTTTACCGTTGAGGTAAACCGTTCATTGCGTGTATTGGATGGTTTGGTATTCTTATTTTCTGCAGTTGATGGTGTTGAACCGCAATCAGAAACCAACTGGAGACTTGCTAACAACTATAATGTTGCCCGTATCGGATTCGTTAACAAAATGGACCGTTCTGGAGCCGACTTCTTAAACGTTGTTAAACAAGTGAAAGAAATGTTGGGTAGCAATGCAGTTCCTTTACAATTGCCAATTGGTTCTGAAGACAATTTCAAAGGTGTTGTTGATTTGATCAACTTCCGAGGAATGGTTTGGAATGAGCATGACAAAGGAATGACTTACGAAGTAGTAGATATTCCTGCTGACATGTTAGAGGAAGCTACTGAGTGGAGAGAAAAACTACTTGAGGCTGTATCTGAGTATGATGATAAATTGATGGAGAAATTCTTCGAAGATCCAACAAGTATCACAGAAAGAGAAATTTTAGATGCATTGCGTCAAGCTACCATTGATATGAAAATTGTACCAATGGTTTGTGGTTCATCATTCAAAAACAAAGGTGTTCAAACCATGTTGGATTTAGTAATGGAGATTTTACCGAGTCCTTTGGATAAAGGTGTAATCACAGGAACTAATCCAGATACAAACGAAGAAGTTACTCGCAAGCCTGATTACAATGAGCCTTTTGCTGCTTTGGCATTCAAAATTGCAACGGATCCATTTGTAGGTAGATTGGCTTTCATGCGTGTATACTCTGGAATGTTAGATGCAGGTTCTTATGTATTCAATACCAGAAGTGGTAACAAAGAACGTATCTCTCGAATTTTCCAAATGCATGCCAACAAGCAAAATCCAGTTGAGAAATTAGGAGCTGGTGACATTGGTGCAGCTGTAGGTTTCAAAGACATCAAAACTGGGGATACATTGTGTGACGAGAAAAATCCTATTGTTTTAGAAGCAATGGACTTCCCTGAACCAGTTATCGGTTTGGCTGTTGAACCAAAAACACAAGCAGATTCTGATAAGTTAGGTATGTCATTGGCTAAATTGGCTGAGGAAGATCCTACATTCAGAGTACATACAGATGAAGAAACAGGTCAAACTGTTATCTCTGGAATGGGAGAATTACACTTAGAAATTATTGTAGACAGGTTAAGAAGAGAATTCAAGGTTGAATGTAACCAAGGTGCTCCTCAGGTTTCATACAAAGAAACCATCACTAAGCCAACTACACATAGAGAAGTATACAAAAAGCAAACCGGTGGTCGTGGTAAATTTGCGGATATTCAATTTGAATTAATCCCTGGTGACCCTGAAAAGAAAGGTTTAGAATTTGTAAACGAAATTGTTGGAGGTTCAATTCCTAAAGAATTTGTTCCTTCAGTTCAAAAAGGATTTGAATCAGCCATGAAAAATGGTGTATTAGCTGGATATGCAATTGAAAGCTTAAAAGTTAGATTGTTTGACGGTTCATTCCACGCAGTCGATTCAGATTCGTTGTCATTTGAAATTTGTGCCCGTATAGGTTTCAAAGAAGCAGCAAGAAGTGCAAGTCCGGTATTGTTAGAACCTATCATGAAAATTGAGGTGTTGACACCTGAAGAAAACATGGGGGATGTTATCGGAGATTTAAATAAACGTCGCGGACAATTAGAAGGTATGGACAGTCGTGCGGGTTCACAAGTTGTTAAAGCAAAAGTACCATTAGCAGAAATGTTTGGTTATGTAACACAACTTAGAACTTTGACATCGGGTCGTGCAACCTCTACTATGGAATTCAGTCATTATGCTGATGCCCCTAGAAACGTTCAAGATGAAGTTTTAGCAAAAGTTAACGGAAAAGGAGCAAAAGCTTAATTATCATGGTTAGCCAAAGAATAAGGATCAAGTTAAAATCGTTCGACCACAACTTAGTTGACAAGTCAGCTGAAAAGATTGTGAGAACAGTGAAGGCAACTGGCGCAGTTGTAAGTGGACCAATTCCACTTCCTACACAGAAAAGAATTTACACAGTGTTGCGTTCGCCTCACGTAAACAAAAAAGCCAGAGAGCAGTTTCAATTGTGTTCATACAAGAGATTACTGGACATTTACAGTTCTACCGCCAAAACAGTAGATGCTCTGATGAAATTAGAATTACCAAGTGGTGTGGATGTTGAAATTAAAGTTTGATAGAAAGCTATGTCAGGTTTAATAGGAAAAAAATTAGGAATGACCAGCATCTTCGATGCAAACGGTAAACAAATTCCTTGTACTGTAATTGAAGTTGGACCTTGTGTTGTTACACAAGTTAAAACCGACGATAAAGATGGTTACAGTGCAGTACAACTAGCATACGGAGAAGCTAAAGAAAAAAATTCTCCAGCTCCAATGAAGGGTATCGTTGCGAAAGCAAATACTACTCCTAAATCTAAGTTTGCTGAGTTCAAAGGTTTTGAACAAGAGCTTGCTTTAGGTCAAACTTTAACTGTAGACTTGTTTGCAGTTGGTGAGTTTGTGGATGTAGTAGGAACTAGCAAAGGAAAAGGTTTCCAAGGTGTTGTAAAACGTCATGGCTTCTCCGGAGTTGGTATGCAAACGCACGGTCAACACAACAGGTTGCGTGCTCCAGGTTCAATTGGAGCTTCATCAGATCCATCACGTGTATTCAAAGGAATGCGTATGGCTGGTCGTACAGGAGGTGTTAGGGTTAAAAAGACCAACCTTGAAATTTTAAAAGTGTATGCGGAGAAAAATCTTTTAGTAGTAAAAGGTTCCGTTCCGGGTCACAAAGGTTCAATCGTTTTAATTGAGAAGTAAGATGGAATTAGCAGTATTGAATACAAGCGGAGCTGATACCGGCAGAAAGCTGAAATTAAGCAACGAAATTTTTGGAATCGAACCAAATGACCATGCTATTTACTTAGATGTGAAGCAATTCTTAGCCAACCAACGCCAAGGAACGCACTCATCTAAAGAACGTAGTGTAGTTAGCGGTTCAACCAAGAAATTGCATAAGCAAAAAGGAACAGGTGGTTCACGTAAGGGAAGTATCAAATCAGGTACATTCGTAGGTGGCGCTAGAATCCATGGTCCACAACCTCGTGATTACAGTTTCAAATTAAACAAGAAATTGAAGCAATTGGCTCGTAAGAGTGCATTGGCTCACAAGGCAAAAGATAACCAAATAGTTTTATTAGAAAATTTCCAGATGGAAACGCCTAAAACTAAAAGTTACATGGGTATATTAGATGGTTTGAAAGTGACCAATACCAAGACTTTATTGGTTTTGGCAGATTACAATGAAAACATCTATAAATCTGGAAGAAACTTGCCAAAAACAAAGATCATGGCTGCAAAAGATTTGAATACTTATGATATTTTGCATGCTGACAAAGTAATCTTTGTTGAAAATTCTTTGAGCGTAATTGAAAACATTTTAAATAAGGCATAAATGAGCATACTAAAGAAGCCTTTAATTACAGAAAAATATACTGCTATCAGTGAGAAGCTGAATAAGTACGGTTTTGTTGTAGCTAAAACTGCAAGCAAGGACGAAATTAAGAAAGCTGTTGAAAGCATGTATGGTGTTAAAGTTACAGGAATTAACACAATGGTTTACCAAGGAAAGAGTAAAACCAGATTTACAAAAAGAGGTGTTTTCTCAGGTAGAAAAGCATCTTTCAAGAAAGCAGTGGTAACATTAGAAGAGGGTCAAAAAATTGACTTCTTTCAAAATATTTAATTGAGCGATGGGAATCAGGAAATTTAAACCAGTTACACCGGGTACGCGTTTTAAAGCAGCGAACACCTACGAGGAACTTACACCAAAATACGAAGTTGAAAAGTCACTCGTGGTAAGTTTGAAGAACTCAGGTGGTCGTAACAATACCGGTAAAATGACAATGCGTTACATTGGTGGTGGACACCGTAAAATGTACCGTTTAATAGATTTCAAACGCAACAAGCATGGAATCGAAGGAACAGTTGATTCAATTCAATATGATCCAAATCGTACCAGCTTCATTGCTTTGATAGTTTATGCTGATGGCGAAAAGCGTTACATTTTAGCTCCAAAAGGATTAGAAGTAGGTACCAAAATCATCAGTGGTAGTGGTGTTGCTCCTGAAATTGGTAATGCATTACCAATGAGTGAGATTCCTTTGGGTTCTACCATTCACAACATTGAATTGCACCCTGGTAAAGGTGGTCAAATTGTACGTTCTGCAGGTTCAACTGCTCAATTGTTAAACAGAGATGGTAAACATGCTGTTGTTAAATTGGCATCAGGTGAAACCCGTATAGTTTTGGCTGCTTGTTACGCAACTGTTGGACAGGTTTCAAACCCTGACCACATGAATGAGCGTAAAGGTAAAGCAGGTGCCAATAGATGGATTGGACGTAGACCTAGAACCAGACCAGTTGCAATGAACCCAGTTGATCACCCAATGGGTGGTGGTGAAGGTCGTGCTTCAGGAGGTCACCCAAGATCTCGTAAAGGTTTGAAATCTAAAGGGTACAAAACTCGTACTCCGAAGAAGTATTCAAATAATTTTATCATTGAAAGTCGTAAGAAGAAATAAGGATATATGGCGCGTTCATTAAAAAAAGGCCCTTTCGTTGACATCAAACTTGAGAAAAAAGTGAGTGTGATGAATGAGGCAAAGAAGAAAACTGTAATCAAAACTTGGAGTCGCAGGTCAATGATTACTCCAGATTTTGTAGGCCATACATTTGGCGTACACAATGGGAATAAATTCATTCCTGTATATGTTACAGAAAACATGGTAGGACACAAACTTGGAGAGTTTGCTCCAACTAGAACATTTAAGTCGCATCCAGTAAAGAAAGATTAAGAAATGGAAGCAGTAGCAAAATTGAATAATTGTCCAACCTCACCAAGAAAAATGAGGTTGTTGGCCGACCTAATCCGTGGCAAAAAAGTTGAAGAGGCTTTCAACATTCTTATTTTCAACAATAAGAAAGAAAGTTCACACAGACTAGAAAAGTTGTTGCGTTCAGCCATTGCAAATTGGGAACAAAAAAATGAAGGCAGTCGCGTTGAAGATAGCGAATTGATCGTTAAGACTGTTTTTGTTGATGGTGGTCCAATGTTAAAGCGTATTTTACCTGCTCCGCAAGGAAGGGCTCACAGAATCCGCAAACGCTCGAATCATGTAACTTTAGTTGTTGATACTAAAGCAGCAGCTAAAACTAATAAAGAAACAGTTAACGCATAATAATTAATAGAATGGGACAAAAGGTCAATCCTATAGGTTTTCGTTTAGGTATCATCAAAGGATGGGAGTCTAACTGGTACAGCGGTCACAAACTTGCTGACAAGTTGATAGAGGATGAAGAAATCAGAAAATACCTACATGCTAGAATTAACAAAGGTGGTATTGCTAAAATCATCATCGAGCGTACAATCAAACGCATTATCATTACTATACACACTAGCCGTCCAGGTATTGTTATCGGAAAAGGTGGTGCTGAAGTAGATAAAATCAAAGAAGAAGTTAAGAAATTAACTAAGAAAGATGTAGCCATCAATATCTTTGAAATCAAAAGACCTGAATTAGACGCGGCTTTAGTAGGTGAGTCAATTGCAAACCAAATTGAAGCACGTGTTTCTTTCAAAAGAGCAGTTAAAATGGCAATTGCTTCAACCATGAGAATGGGAGCAGAAGGAATTAAAGTGATGGTTTCTGGTAGATTAGCAGGTGCGGAGATTGCACGTTCTGAATCCTTCAAAGAAGGACGTACTCCATTGCATACCATCAGAGCAGATATAGACTATGCACTTTCAGAAGCGTTGACTGTATATGGTAAAATCGGTATCAAAGTTTGGATTTGTAAAGGCGAAGTTTACGGTAAGAGAGATTTATCTCCAAACATCGGACAAACTGCTGGAAGTTCGGAAGGTAGACCAAACACTGGCAGACCTGACAGAAGAACTGGTGACAGACCTGACAGAAGAGCTGGCGATAGAAGACCAAGTGGTGATAGAAAACCTGGATCTAATACAGGTGATAGAAGAAAAAAATAATCAAAGAATTTAATTAACTGTAGAAATGTTACAGCCTAAAAAAACCAAATACAGGAAACAACAAAAAGGAAGAGTTAAAGGAAATGCTGGTAGAGGACATACCGTAGCATTCGGCTCTTTCGGACTAAAAGCATTAGACACTTGTTTCCTTACATCAAAACAATTAGAAGCAGCAAGGGTTGCACTCAATCGTTTCATGAAAAGGGAAGGTCAAGTTTGGATCCGTGTATTTCCTGATAAGCCAATGACTCGTAAACCTGCTGAAGTAAGGATGGGTAAAGGTAAAGGAGCTCCTGAATTTTGGGTGGCTCGTTGCAAACCAGGAACAATTATTTTTGAAGCAGATGGTGTGCCTATGGCAACTGCTCAGGAAGCGATGCGTCTTGCTTCTCAAAAACTTCCGGTTATTACTAAATTTATTGTTAAACCTGAATACGCAGAATAATTATGAAAAACAACGAAATCAGGGAGCTTTCTGACAAAGAATTAGCAACTAGAATTAAAGAAGAAAAACTTTCAATGGTGAAAACAAACTTAAATCATGCAGTTTCTCCATTAGAAAATCCTAACAGGTTAAAAGAAGGCAAAAAATTGATCGCCAGATTGCTTACAGAGTCAAAAAGGCGTCAATTGGTTAATGCTTAAAAAACATCGAAGATGGAAAATACAACAGTAGAAAGAAACTCAAGAAAAGTCATCGTTGGCAAAGTGGTTAGCAATAAAATGCAAAAAACCATAGTAGTGTCAGTTGAGCGTAAAGTGATGCACCCTAAATATGGTAAGTTCATTAAAATGACTTCAACATTTAAAGCACACGATGAAAAGAATGAATGTGGCATCAACGATATCGTTAAAGTAATGGAAACTCGTCCATTGAGTAAAGATAAACGTTGGAGATTAGTAGAAATCATTGAAAAAGCTAAGTAATCATGATACAACAGGAAAGTAGGCTTAAAGTAGCCGATAATAGCGGAGCACGCGAAGTGTTATGCATCAGGGTTTTGGGTGGCACAGGCAGAAGATATGCCTCTGTAGGAGATAAAATTGTAGTGAGTGTTAAATCTGCACTACCTTCAGGTGCCGTTAAAAAAGGTGCTGTTTCCAAAGCAGTTGTTGTTAGAACAAAAAAAGAAGTTCGTAGAGCAGATGGTTCATACATCCGTTTCGACGACAATTCATGTGTATTGTTAAATGCACAAGATGAGCCACGCGCAACCCGTATCTTTGGTCCGGTGGCTCGTGAATTAAGAGAAAAACAATTCATGAAAATCGTTTCATTAGCACCGGAGGTATTATAAGATGACAAACAAGATGAAAAATCCAGCAAAACTGCACCTTAAAAAAGGTGATATGGTTTTGGTTATTGCAGGCGATGACAAAGGTAAAAAAGGTCGCGTTATTGAAGTAATCAAAACTGATAGTAGAGCAGTGGTAGAAGGTGTTAACATTGTTAGCCGTCATACCAAGCCTAATGCACAAAATCAACAAGGTGGAATCATTAAAAAAGAAGCACCTGTTCATATTTCTAATTTAAAAGTTGTTGATGCTTCAGGTAATGCAACTAGAGTTGGTCGTAAATTAAACGATGACGGAAAATTAGTTAGAGTTTCTAAAAAATCTGGTGAAATAATAGATAAAAAGTAGGATATGTACAGCCCAAGATTAAAAGATAAATACACATCGCAGGTTGTTCCTGCTATGAAAGAGAAGTTTGCCTACAAAAATGTAATGCAGGTACCTAAATTGCTTAAAATCTGTATCAACCAAGGTGTAGGTGCTGCTGTTTCAGACAAAAAATTAGTTGATCAGGCCTTAGAAGAATTAACTTTAATAGCTGGACAACGTGCAGTTGCAACTAAGTCTAAAAAGGCAATTTCAAACTTTAAATTGAGAGAAAATTTACCAATTGGTACAAGAGTTACACTTCGTGGTGACAGAATGTACGAATTCTTAGATAGATTGATCGCAGTATCATTGCCTCGTGTTCGTGATTTTCAAGGTTTGAATTTGAAAGGATTTGATGGAAGAGGTAATTATAACATGGGTATCACTGAGCAAATCATTTTCCCAGAGATTGTAATCGACAAAGTTAATAAAATCAACGGTATGGATATCGCATTTGTAACATCTGCAAATACAGATGAAGAATGCATGACCTTGTTGAAAGAGTTTGGTTTACCGTTTAAAAAATCGTAATTAAATAACAATGGCTAAAGAGTCAGTAAAAGCACGTCAGCGTAAAAGAGAAAAAATGGTTGCCAAGTTTGCAGCTAAACGAGCAGCTTTAAAAGCAGCTGGTGATTTTGAAGGTTTACAAAAATTACCTAAAAATGCTTCACCAGTAAGGTTAAAGAATCGTTGCAAATTAAGTGGTCGTCCTAAGGGATACATGAGAGATTTCGGTATTTGTAGAAATCAGTTTCGTGAATTAGCCAACATGGGCAAAATACCAGGAGTAACTAAATCAAGCTGGTAAGCTAAAAATAAATTTGATAAGGGCCGAATTTTACTTATATTCGCTGCCCTTAATTTTACATAATAACACTTAGCGGGAAAGAGTAAAGCCTTGGCTAACTACTCGCAAGGATAAAAATAAAACATATGACAGATCCAATTTCAGACTATTTAACAAGACTTCGCAACGCGATCAAGGCAAGCCATCGTATTGTAGAAGTACCTTCCTCTAAAATCAAGAAGGAAATCACAAGAGTACTATTTGAAAAAGGTTACATCTTAAACTACAAATTTGAAGATGTTGTGAACCATCAAGGTACTATCAAAATTGCATTAAAGTACAATCCTGTTACCAAAACTTCTGCTATCAAGAAAATGGAACGCATCAGTCGTCCAGGTTTAAGAAGATATACAGGTGTAGAAACCATGCCTAGAGTCATCAATGGTATGGGTATTGCCATCGTTACTACCTCTAAAGGTGTAATGACTGACAAAGAAGCTAGGAAATTAAATGTTGGTGGTGAAGTATTGTGTTACATTTATTAATCAATAGGAGAAAAAACACATGTCACGTATAGGAAAAGCACCAATTACATTACCTGCTGGAGTAGAAGTTAAAGTATCTCCATCAAATGAAGTTTCAGTTAAAGGTCCTAAAGGAACATTGACTCAAGTTATAGATGCTGATATGAGCATTCAGGTTGACAATGGAATTCTTTCAATAACCAGACCTACTGACCAAAAAAGACACAAAGCATTACATGGTTTGTACCGTTCTTTGTTAAACAACATGGTTATTGGAGTTTCGCAAGGATATAAAAAGCGTCAAGAGCTTGTCGGTGTAGGTTACAAAGCTACAAACGAAGGCAATATTTTGGATTTGACTCTTGGTTACTCTCACCATATTTATTTTCAAGTTCCTGCTGAACTATCAGTTAAAACTGAACAAGATAAAGGTAAAAATCCAATCATCACTTTAGAAGGTGCCGATAAACAGCTAATCGGTCAAGTTGCTGCAAAAATTCGTTCACTTCGTGCTCCTGAGCCATACAAAGGTAAAGGTATCAAGTTTGAAGGTGAAATGTTACGTAGAAAAGCTGGTAAAACAGCATCTAAATAAACTTAAGTTATGGTTACGAAAGATTCAAGAAGAAATAAAATTAAAGCGAGAATACGCAGTCGTATTAAAGGTACAGCTCAACAGCCTCGTTTGTCTGTTTTTAGAAGCAACAAACAGATTTATGCTCAGTTGATAGATGATTTAACTGGTGTAACATTGGTTTCAGCTTCATCTAGAGCTATCTCTGATAAAGTTGCAAAAGTTGAAGTAGCTACTTTGGTTGGTAAAACACTTGCAGAGAAAGCAGTTACAGCAGGAGTTAAAACTTGTGTATTCGATAGAAATGGTTATTTGTATCACGGAAGAGTGAAAGCTCTTGCTGAAGGTGCACGTGAAGGGGGATTAATTTTTTAATTTTTAGAAGTAGAATTATGTCAACAGCAAACATAAAGAAAGTAAAATCTAGCGATATCGAGTTAAAAGAGAAAGTAGTTTCAATTAACCGTGTAGCTAAGGTAACAAAAGGTGGTCGTACATTCAGCTTCTCTGCACTCGTAGTAGTAGGTGATGGCAACGGTATCGTTGGTTATGGTTTAGGTAAAGCCATGGAAGTGACTGATGCTATCAGCAAAGGAATAGACGATGCTAAAAAGAATTTGGTAAAAGTTCCTGTATTAAAAGGAACAGTTCCACACGAACAATTTGGTAAATATTCTGGTGGTCGTGTATTCTTAAAACCCGCTGCTCACGGAACAGGTGTAATTGCAGGTGGTGCAATGCGTGCTGTTTTGGAAAGTGCAGGTATTACTGATGTATTGGCAAAGTCAAAAGGTTCTTCAAATCCACACAACGTGGTTAAAGCAACCATTCAAGCCTTGTTAAACATGAGAGATGCATTTACAATTGCTCAAACTAGAGGAATCAGTTTAAAGAAAGTTTTTAACGGAGAATAATACAATGGCTAAGATTAAAGTTACACAAATTAAGAGTACAATAGATCGTTCTGAGAACCAAAAACGTACTGTTCGTGCATTGGGTTTCACTAAATTGAACCAAAGTATTGAAGTTGAAGCAACTCCTCAAATAATGGGTATGATTAACAAAGTTTCTCACTTGGTAAAAGTGGAAAACTGCTAATCAATTGCTTCTTTAATTTATTATTCAGTTATAAAGTAAAATAGAAAATGAAATTACATACATTAAAACCGGCTGCGGGATCAACCCATAAAGAAGGAAAACGTGTAGGTCGTGGTGAAGGAAGTGGTAAAGGTGGAACTGCTGCTCGTGGTCATAAAGGAGCTGGTTCAAGAAGTGGTACTTCAACCAAACGTGGATTCGAGGGTGGTCAAATGCCTTTGTATAGAAGAATTCCAAAATTTGGATTCAAAAATTTGAACAGAGTTGCTTATGCACCAATTAACCTTGACAAATTACAAGATTTAGCTGATAAGGGTTTAACTACCATTAACAAAGAAGTGTTGTTGTCAAATGGCTTGATCGGTAAAAAAGACTTGGTTAAAATCTTAGGTCGCGGTGAATTAAAATCAGCTGTTCAAATTACTGCTGATGCTTTCTCAACAGCTGCACAAAAAGCGGTTGAAGCGGCTGGTGGATCAATTACAGCTTCAAAATAATAAGTAGAAATTTAACCTTCAAGTATCGTGAAGAAAATAATAGAAACATTCCAGAACATTCTTCGTATAGAGGAACTTCGTTATAAACTTGCATTGACTTTTTGGCTTTTATTAGCTTACAGAGTAGGAACTTATATTACATTGCCAGGTGTAGATGCGAATTTGTTAGAAGGTTCTGCCAAACAAGCAGATGGAGGAATTTTCGGTTTAATTAACATGTTTGCCGGAGGTGCTTTTGCCCGTGGATCTATATTTGCCTTGGGTATCATGCCTTACATTTCTGCATCAATTGTAGTTCAATTATTGAGCTTAGCTGTTCCTTCTTTCCAGAAGATGCAAAAAGAAGGTGAGGAAGGCAGAAGAAAAATCAATCAAATCACCAGGTACCTAACAATTGCAATCACAGCAGTTCAATCTATTGGATTCTTGATAAACCTCAAATCTGAAAATCCACAAGCAGTTTTGTCAATGACAAATCCAGCTGCAATGTCAGATTTCTTTTTCATGATGAGTTCAATTGTAATTTTAACATCAAGCACCATGTTCATCATGTGGTTAGGTGAGCGAATCACAGAAAAAGGAATCGGAAATGGAATTTCATTAATTATTATGATTGGTATCATTGCGCGCTTACCTTTTGCTTTGAAAGATGAATTTATTTTTAAATTATCAGAAAGTGGTGGAGGTTTGGTTATTTTCTTAGTTGAATTGGCAGCATTGTTCGGAGTAATCATGATGACTATCTTATTGGTTCAAGGTACAAGAAGAATTCCAGTTCAGTATGCTAAAAGGGTAGTAGGTAACCGTCAATACGGCGGTGTTCGTCAGTACATTCCTTTAAAAGTGAATGCTGCAGGTGTAATGCCAATCATTTTTGCGCAAGCATTAATGTTCATACCTTCTACAGTTGCACAGTTCTTTCCTAACTATGAGTCTATGCAAGGAGTAATAGCTGCTTTCATTAACCCAACTAGTTGGACTTACAGCATTACTTTCGCACTTTTGATTATCATCTTCACTTATTTTTATACTGCCATTTCAGTAAACGCTGTTCAAATTGCAGATGACATGAAAAGAAACAGTGGTTTCATACCTGGAGTTAAACCTGGAAAAGCTACTGCAGATTTCATTGACAACGTTATGTCTAGAATTACATTGCCTGGAGCTGTATTCTTAGCCATAGTTGCAATTATGCCATCATTGGCCAATGTTTTGAACATCAATAACCAATTTGCACAGTTCTATGGTGGTACATCATTATTGATTCTAGTGGGTGTTGTGCTTGATACTTTACAGCAAGTAGAAAGTCATTTAATGATGCGTCATTATGATGGTTTAATGAAATCAGGAAGAATTAAAGGAAGATCGGCAGTAGGAGGAGGAGCTGCTCAGTAGAAGAATTATTGATTTATCAATTATTTGACTATCTTTGCAACCCTTTTAAGGTAAATATGACAAAACAAGCACTCATAAAACAAGACGGTACTATCACGGAATCACTTAGTAACGCTATGTTTCGGGTACGATTGGAAAATGGACATGAAATCATTGCCCATATTTCAGGAAAAATGAGGATGCATTATATTAAAATCTTGCCAGGTGACAAGGTTTCAGTAGAAATGTCTCCATATGATTTAAGTAAAGGAAGAATTATATACAGGTATAAATAAACCGTAGAAAAAAAATGAAAATCAGAGCATCTGTAAAAAAGCGCAGTGAAGACTGCATTATTGTAAAACGTAAAGGTAGGGTATACGTAATCAATAAAAAGAACCCAAAGTTTAAACAACGTCAAGGATAATATATATGGCTCGTATTGCTGGTATTGATTTGCCCAAAAATAAAAGGGGCGAGATTGGATTAACTTACATTTATGGCATTGGTCGTACCACTGCTCAAAACATTCTTACTACCTGTGGAATAGACTGGAGTAAAAAAGTGAATGAATGGAATGATGAAGAGTTAAATGCCATTAGAAAACACATCACAGAAGGTTTAACCATAGAAGGTGAATTGCGCTCTGAGCGTCAATTGAATATCAAGCGTTTGCTTGATATCGGATGCTACAGAGGTTTACGTCATCGCAAAGGTTTGCCGGTACGTGGTCAACGCACAAGAACCAATTCTCGTACAAGAAAAGGAAAACGCAAAACAGTTGCAGGTAAAAAGAAAGTAACTAAATAGAAATAAGAAAGATGGCAGCGAATAACAAAAAAGTTACCAAAAAAAGAGTAGTTAGTGTTGATGCACATGGTCAAGCTCATATTAAAGCTTCGTTCAACAACATCATCATCTCTCTTACTAACCAAACCGGTCAGGTGATCTCTTGGGCATCTGCAGGTAAAATGGGTTTCAGAGGTTCAAAAAAGAATACTCCATACGCGGCTCAAATGGCTGCGAGCGATTGTGCTCGTGTGGCTTTTGAAGCAGGTATGAAAAAAGTAGATGTTTTTGTGAAAGGTCCTGGTTCTGGAAGAGAATCAGCTATCAGAACCCTCCAAACAGCAGGAATAGAAGTATTGTCAATTACTGACATCACTCCACTTCCTCACAATGGTTGCAGACCTCCAAAAGCACGTAGAGTATAATTTATAGTAGATAAATAGACATGGCAAGATATATAGGACCAAAAACCAAAATCGCTAGACGTTTCAAAGATCCAATCTTTGGACCTGATAAGTCTTACGAAAAAAGAAATGTACCTCCTGGGCAGCATGGAATGGCACGTAAACGTGCTAAACTAACTGAATACGCAATTCAGTTGTATGAAAAGCAAAAAGCTAAATTCACTTATGGTGTATTGGAGCGTCAATTCTACAAAACATTTGAATTGGCAGCTAGAAAAAAAGGAATTACGGGTGAAAACTTACTCAAATTTCTTGAATCTCGTTTAGACAATACTGTATTTCGTTTAGGAATTGCTCAAACCAGAGCTCAAGCCCGTCAATTGGTTTCTCACAGACACATTACTGTAAATGGTAAGGTTGTAGATATCAGCTCTTATCAGTTGAAACCAGGTGATATGGTAGCTGTTAGAGAGAAGTCTAAATCTTTGGAAATCGTAACGAACGCTCTTTCAACCAATAATTCAAAGAAATTTAATTGGTTAAATTGGGATGGAAAAGAAATGAGTGGTACATTCATGGCTTACCCAGAAAGAGATCAAATTCCAGAAAATATTAAAGAACAATTGATCGTTGAATTGTATTCGAAATAATCATTAAACAGAATTATCAATGAGTATCCTTGCTTTTCAAAAGCCTGACAAAGTTATTATGCATAAAGAAACTGACTTTTTTGGTCAGTTTGAGTTCCGTCCTTTAGAAAAAGGATATGGTGTAACCATTGGAAATTCTCTTAGAAGAATTCTCCTTTCTTCTTTAGAAGGTTATGCAATTACTGGAATTAAAATTTCAGGAGTTGATCATGAGTTTTCAACCATCAAAGGAGTAATTGAGGATGTAACTGAAATTGTTTTAAATCTAAAACAAGTTCGTTTCAAAAGAATTACTGATGGTGTTGATGCTGAGAAAATCTTCATTAACATCAAAGGTCAAGATCAGTTTTTAGCTGGTGAAATTGGTAAACACACCAACTCATTCAGAGTATTGAATCCTGATTTAGTAATCTGCAATATGGAACAATTTGTAGGTTTAGAAATTGAGTTGACTGTTGAGAAAGGTAGAGGATATGTTCCTGCTGAAGAGAACAAACCTAAAGATGCTGTTATTGGATACATTCCTATGGATGCTATTTTTACACCAATCAAAAATGTAAAATACAGTGTTGAGGATTACCGTGTTGAACAAAAAACAGATTACGAGAAATTACAAATTGAAATCGCAACAGATGGGTCAATTCACCCTGAAGAAGCTTTGAAAGAAGCGGCTAAGATTTTAATTCAACACTTCATGTTGTTCTCTGATGAGTTGATTACATTAGACACACAGGTTAAAGAACCAACTCAAGAAGTAGATGAGAATTTCTTACATGTTCGTAAAATACTTAAAACACCATTGTCAGATTTAGATTTATCTGTTAGAGCATACAATTGCTTGAAAGCAGCAGACATCAAATCTTTGGCTGATTTGGTTGCCTATGACATTGCTGATTTGTTGAAATTCAGAAATTTTGGTAAAAAGTCTTTGAGTGAATTAGAAGAATTGGTTCGTGAAAAAGGTTTAACCTTCGGTATTGATATTTCAAAATATAAATTGAACGAAGACTAATTGATTAGTCAAGAATAGAATATAACATGAGACACGGAAAAACATTTAACCATTTAGGTAGAACAGCCTCTCACAGAAAAGCACTTTTGGCAAATATGGCTACTTCTTTGATTTTGCATAAAAGAATCACAACAACTTGTGCAAAAGCGAAAGAATTACGCAAATACGTTGAGCCTTTGATTACAAAATCAAAAGATGACAGTACTCATTCACGTCGTATCGTATTCAGTTATTTAAAAAACAAAGAATCGGTTGCTGAGTTATTTGGGCCTGTAGCGCAAAAAATCGCTGACAGACCTGGAGGATACACAAGAGTATTGAAAACCATGAATCGTAAAGGTGACAATGCAGAAATGGCTATTATAGAATTGGTTGATTTCAATGAAAACTTATTGAACACTAAAACTGGTAAGTCTGCAACAGCTAAGAAGACGCGTAGAGGTAAAACAACCAAAGCTAAATCTGAAGCTACTGCTTCAACCGAAGAAGCTACTTCAGCTGAATAAATTTCATTCTAAATATTTAATGAAAAGGGCCTTCGGGCCCTTTTTTAATGCCTTATATCTGCTAAAATTGCTTTTGCAATTGCTTCCCCTGAACCCAAATGCTTGTTCATAAAAATTGAAGCGTTTTCGCTGATCATACTGATTCTGTTTGGGTATATGTGTTCAATCTGTTTGAGGAGTGATTGAGCATCCTGAAAGACATATGCACTTTTGTTAGCGACTAACTCGAGGGCTTCTGGAAATCTGTTAATTTGAGGGCCAAATAGTACCGGAATTCCATGAATTGTTGCTTCAAGGATATTGTGAAGTCCACCTTTTTTAAAGCCACCACCAACAATAGCAATTGTTGCTTTTCTATACAATTGAGCCAATAGACCAATATTGTCTATGATAATTGTTTGAATTGTACTCAAATCTTGGCCCTTTTTTATTGCACTATAACGCAAAGCATGAGGGAAAAGCATTGCTATTTCGTTGATATGTTTCTCATCTACAAAATGTGGTGCAATGATGTATTTGAATTCTAACTTGATACTTTTTTGAACACAAGCAATTGCTTTTTCTTCTTTTCTATAGGTGCTTCCACATACAATTAACGGACTATTGTTCCAAAAACTATCAAGGATTGAAAGATCCTGTTGAGATGATTTGAGTTGATTTACATTGTCAAAACGCGGATCTCCAGCAATTACAGATTTGATTTTAAAATTTGCCAATAATGTGGAGCTCTTGATGTTTTGAGTGAAAATTTGTGTGAATTGTTTGAAAATTTTCAAATGAAAGTTACCTGGAAACTTAAAGTAGTATTGATTTGGATTGAACAATGCGGCAATTAAGTAGAGTGGAATTTTTCTATTATAAATTTCATTTAGATAATCAATCCAAAAATCATATTTCACCCAAATGACCCAGTCAGGGTTAATGTTATCTATTACTATTTGCACATTTTTACGAGACTCAAAAGGTAAATACATGGCATAATCTATGATACCATCATTTTTTCTGTTCTCATAACCAGATGGTGAGAAAAAACTCACAATAATTTGCAATTGAGGGAGGTGGTTTTTGAGTGCTATTAAAACAGGTTTGGCTTGTTCAAACTCCCCTAAACTTGCCACATGAAGCCAAAGTCTTTTTTGATTTGTAGCTTTTGGATCAATTAAAATTGGATTCAATTGTCCGCGGTATAATTTACCTGCTCTTTCATGAAATGGTGCAATCAGCTGAATCAATTTGAAATAGCTTTGGGTAGAAATTTTATACAAAAAGTAACCTATGCTCATCTGAAATGAAATTCGTCTTCTTGTTTAGTATGAAGGTAAATGGGAATTAACCAGCCTGCTCTGAATGCAACGAGGTAATCTGTTTTATCTCCATTGTCAAATTGACGGTTGTCGTAGTTAAACCCTCTTCTGTTTTTTGTAAATCCAACTGTAAAATCAATTCCTGCATAAAAGTTAATCAATCGGTTTTGACTGTAATATTGATAGCCAATAAACTGATTCAATGCCATTCCATTTGTTAAACGGTCATATCCTAATACATAATTCTCGTTTAAAGGAGGAACTTCGTTTTGATAGGTTTGTATATTGATTTTATGTTGTAAAAAGCCAATGCCACTTTGGTATAATATTCCATTGTTTTTTTTGAAACGGTTCAATGAAAATAACCTGCCAGCTTTCAGAAAGAAACTGAGCCCTCTGAGGCCAACAGAATAATTAGCTGGAGTACCTGTATTATTTGGAATATACCCAGCCTCATTGGTTAATTTGTCGAAAATAGAAAGGTTTTTAATTTCCCCTTCAAATAAATAGTTTCCTTCAACGGCATATACCCAATTTTTTTTACCTTTTAGCATTCCACCAAAGCCAATTGAAGCGTGATTGCCGAAAGTTTTGGACATATCTCCTCCAGGACTTTGTAAATTTAATAAGAATTGAAAACTGAATATTTTGTTACTAAAAAGGTATTTGTCATTGTTGCTTTGTTGAGACCAAACATTTTGGGGCTTTACCAATACAAACAATACAATCAAAAAAAATAGCTGCTTCATTCTGAACAAATATTCATTTTTTATTTAGATTCTCAAAAGGAAACATTCTTTGAAAATATTCTGCAAATGGTTGAATTAATTGGTGAATTCACTATTTTCGCTTGAGTCTATAAAATTTATTAAAATGAAAATTGTTGTAATTGGCACTGGTTATGTTGGATTGGTTACAGGTACCTGTTTTGCTGAAGTTGGTATAGAAGTGGTATGTATTGATGTAGATCATAAAAAAATTGAAAATTTACAAAATGGCATCATGCCAATTTACGAACCAGGTTTAGAAGAAATGGTGATTCGTAATTCAGAGAAAGGAAGATTACATTTTTCAACAAGTTTAAAAGACAATTTAGCAGATGCAGATGTAGCTTTTATTGCAGTTGGTACACCTCCAGGTGAAGATGGATCAGCTGATTTAAAATACGTAATAGCTGTAGCAAGAGAAATTGGTGCCAACATCAATGATTACATAGTTGTCGTAACTAAAAGTACAGTTCCAGTTGGAACCGCACAAAAAGTAAGAGAGGCTGTTCAATTGGAATTAAACAACAGGGGCAAAGATTTGAGTTTTGATGTTGCATCTAATCCTGAATTTTTAAAAGAAGGAGCGGCAATAGAGGATTTCTTGAAGCCAGACCGTATAGTTGTAGGAGTGGAGTCTAAGAAGGCTGAAGATGTGATGAGAAAACTCTACAAGCCATTTTTGTTAAATGGTCATCCAATTATATTTATGGATGTACCCAGTGCTGAAATGACCAAATATGCCGCTAATGCCATGTTGGCTACCAAAATTAGTTTCATGAATGACATTGCAAACCTATGTGAAATCATGGGTGCAGATGTGAATTTGGTAAGAAAAGGTATTGGAAGCGATCCTAGAATTGGAAACCGTTTTATTTATCCTGGAATAGGATATGGTGGTTCGTGTTTTCCAAAAGATGTAAAAGCATTGATTCAGACAGCTGCAGAAAATGCTTATGACATGAGAATTCTAAATGCTGTTGAAGCAGTAAATAATGATCAAAAAAGTGTTTTGTTCAATAAAATAAATACCCATTTTAACGGGAATTTAAATGGAAAAGTTTTTGCTGTTTGGGGATTGTCATTCAAGCCTAAAACCGATGATATGAGAGAAGCACCTTCTCTGGTAATTATTGAAAAGCTTTTGAAAATGGGAGCAAATGTAAAAGCATATGATCCTGTTGCAATGCATGAAGCACAAAAAGATTTAGGAGACAAAATTCATTATGCAACAGATATGAATGAAGCCTTAATTGATGCTGATGCTTTGTTAATCATTACTGAATGGCCTGAGTTTAGAACCCCTAATTTTGAAGTCATGGGTAGATTAATGAAAAATAAATTGGTTTTTGATGGGCGTAATATTTACGATTTATCGGAAATGAAAGACAACGGTTTTGATTATTATTGTATTGGTATCAACACATTGAAATAATATGCCAAACAAAAGAATACTCATCACTGGTGCTGCTGGTTTTTTAGGCTCACACTTGAGTGACAGATTTATCAAAGAAGGTTTTGATGTAGTTGGTATGGACAACTTGATTACCGGAGACATCAAGAATATTGAACATTTAATGGGTTTAAAAGAATTTGAATTTTATCATCATGATGTCAGTAAATATGTTCATGTACCAGGTCACATAGATTATATTTTACATTTTGCCTCACCAGCAAGTCCTATCGACTACCTGAAGATTCCTATTCAAACTTTAAAAGTTGGCTCTCTAGGGACCCATAATTTGTTGGGTTTTGCAATGGCCAAAAAAGCAAGGATTTTAGTGGCTTCAACTTCTGAAGTATACGGAGATCCAACAGTTCACCCACAAAATGAAGATTATTGGGGCAATGTAAATCCGGTTGGTCCAAGAGGAGTTTATGATGAGGCGAAAAGATTTCAAGAAGCGATAACTATGGCTTACCATACATACCATGGTCTTGAAACACGCATTGTTCGAATTTTTAATACATACGGTCCAAGAATGCGATTAAATGACGGTAGGGTTTTACCTGCATTTATTGGTCAAGCTTTGAGAGGGGAAGATTTAACCATCTTTGGCGACGGTACACAAACCAGAAGTTTTTGTTACCAAAGTGATTTGATTGAAGGTATATACAGGTTATTAATGAGTGATTATCCATATCCTGTAAACATTGGCAATCCGAGTGAAATTACCATCAATCAATTTGCAGAAGAAATCATCAAGTTAACTGGCACAACTCAAAAATTGGTACACAAGCCATTGCCCAAGGACGATCCTAAACAGCGTCAACCTGATATTTCAAGAGCAAAAGAAATTTTGGGATGGGAACCTAAAATAAATAGGGAAGAAGGTCTTAAAATAACTTATGAATACTTCAAGTCTCTCTCTCCAGAAGAATTGAAAAAAAGTGCACACAGATTCGACTAGTTTTTAGCTTCATTCAGCATATGCTCTAGGGCATACATTTCATCTCTCCATTTTGCAGCCTCCATAAAATCCATTGCCTTTGCAGCACTTTCCATTTTGTGCTTACTTTCCATTATAGCTTTGCTCAGTTGTTCTTTATTCATGTATGCCAATATTGGATCTGCAGCAATTGCGGAAACGCTTTGTTCAATTTCTGCAAGGTCAATTCTCTTTTCAGTTGCATCGGCAACAGATGTCTGTTCTATAATTTCTTGTTTGCTTTTCAAAACTGTTTTCGGGGTAATGCCATGTTCCAAATTGTATGCAATTTGAATACCCCTTCTTCTATTAGTTTCATCAATGGTTTTGCGCATGCTTTCTGTTAATTTATCTGCATACATTATAACTTTACCATTTTCATTTCTTGCTGCTCTACCTATGGTTTGCGTGAGTGATTTTTCATTTCTCAAGAAGCCTTCCTTATCAGCATCCATGATTGCAACTAAACTTACTTCTGGTAAGTCCAATCCTTCTCTAAGTAAATTCACACCAATCAAAACATCAATTTTACCAAGTCTTAAGTCTCTTAAAATTTCTACCCTTTCAATCGTTTTGATTTCACTGTGAATGTATTTGCATTTGAGTGAAAGTTTTGTGAAATATTTACTCAACTCTTCAGCCATTCTTTTTGTCAATGTTGTCACCAATACCCGATCTCCCATTTTAATGCGTTCATCAATTTCTTCAAGCAAATCGTCTATCTGGTTTAGGGTAGGTTTAACAGTAATTACAGGGTCTAATAAACCTGTTGGCCTGATAATTTGTTCAACAATCACGCCCTCAGATTCTCTGATTTCATAATCTGCAGGCGTTGCACTGACATAGATAACTTGGTTAATTACCTTTTCAAATTCAGGAAAGGTAAGGGGTCTATTGTCCAATGCAGAGGGAAGCCTAAATCCATATTCTACTAAGTTTTCTTTTCTACTTCTATCGCCACCATACATTCCTCTAATTTGTGGCATGGTTACATGACTTTCATCTACAACCAATAAAAAGTCCTTTGGAAAATAATCTAATAGACAAAATGGACGGTCACCTGGTTTTCTGTTGTCTAGGTATCGGCTATAATTTTCAATTCCACTGCAGTATCCCAACTCTCGAATCATTTCCAAATCAAAATTGGTTCGCTCTTCCAATCTTTTTGCTTCTTGGTATTTTCCAATCGATTTAAAATAGTCTATTTGTAAAACCAAATCATCTTGAATTTCTCTGATAGCACGGTTAATTTGATCTTTGGGTGTTACATATATATTAGCAGGAAATATAGAAAGGTCAGTTATTTCCTCTTGTTTTTTGCCTGTTAATGGGTCAATCACAAAAAGCTGTTCTATTTCATTTCCAAAAAAAGAAATCCTAAATGCAAATTCAGCATAAGCAGGAAATACATCAACAATGTCTCCTTTTACCCTAAAACTACCTCTGTGAAAATCTGCTGTGGTTCTAATGTATAACGAGTCAACCAATGCATACAACAAATCATTCCTGTTTATTTTTTGATGTTTATGAAGCCGTATGATACTGTTCTCATAATCTTTTGGATTGCCAGCTCCAAAAATGCAACTAACAGAAGCAAGTACAATGATGTCTCTTCTGCCAGAGAGCAAAGAAGATGTTGTTTTTAAACGCAGTTTTTCTATTTCATCGTTGATTTGTAAATCTTTTTCTATGTAAGTATTACTAGATGGAATAAAAGCTTCTGGTTGGTAATAATCATAATAAGAAACAAAATATTCAACAGCATTTTCAGGAAAAAATTGCTTGAACTCACCATATAATTGTGCAACCAATGTTTTGTTGTGGCTAATTATTAAAGTAGGTTTATTTAACTCCGCAATAACATTGGCAATGGTAAATGTTTTACCTGATCCGGTAACACCAAGCAGCACTTGAGATTTTTCCTTCTCATGAATACCTTCTAATAAACCAGCAATTGCTTTTGGTTGGTCTCCAGTTGGTTTAAAACTAGATTGCAATTTGAAATTCATGGATCAATCGTGTTTTAATAATACTTTACGAGCCAAATCAAGCGCCATCAATGCAGTTCTAAGAATGGTTCTTTCTCTGTTATCTCCCATGTTGAATAGATATGCTTTTGTTCCATTAGGGGATGCAATTCCAATCCAAACAGTACCAACTGGTTTTTCATTTGTACCTCCTCCTGGTCCTGCAATTCCACTTGTTGCAATTGCAAAGTCTGTATTGAATTTGTCTCGAATATTTTGAGCCATTGTCAATACACAGGCTTCACTAACAGCTCCATGATTGATGAGTATATTTTCTGAGACATTAAGTTCTTTCATTTTGATGGCATTGTCATAAGCAACAATTGATCCTTTGAAATACTGAGAACTTCCTGGGATACTTGTAATTAAATGAGATAAAAATCCACCAGTACAACTTTCTGCAAAGGCTATATTTTTATTGTTTTTAATTAATAATTCCCCAACGGTTTCAGCCAATGATTTTTCACCTTCTGCAAAAATATATTCCCCAATTGTAGCATTTAACTTGTTATATATTTCATTGAGTTCAGCGTTCAAAGCATCGGCATCATTTCCATAAGCACTGAAGCGAAGTCTAACCAATCCAACAGCAGGCAGATATGCTAACTTAATATGACTTGGTAAAGCCAGTTCTATTGCTTCAATTTTTTTAGCTAAAAAGCTTTCGCCTATTGAACAGGTTTGAATAGTTCTGTGTATGATGGTTGGTAGTTGTTTTAACTGGAGTAGTTTTGGTATGAATTCTTCTTTGAAAATAGTTTTCATTTCGAAAGGAACACCAGGAAAGCTTGCAATGATTTTTTGATTTGATTCAAACAACATGCCGGGTGCAGTTCCACTTCTATTCCATAAAACCTCGCAATTTTCTGGCAAATCTGCTTGCATCAAATTCGCATCTATAATTGGAAGTTTTCTATTGGAAAATATAGCTACAATCCATTTTTCTACTTTACTATTTCTAATGAGTTGACTATTGAAGTATTCGCAAAAAGTTTGTTTAGTAATGTCATCTTTTGTAGGTCCTAGTCCACCGGTGAGTATAATGATATCGCTTCTGTTTTCTGCATCTTTCAGCGCTTGCAATATTGAATGCTTGTTATCTGAAACAGTACTTTTAAAATGCATTTGAATGCCGATGTCATTCAATTGTTGTGCAATCCATGTAGAGTTTGTATCGGTCACTTGACCTATTAACAATTCATCTCCAATTGTGATGATTTCTGCTTTCATTTTTATCTTATTTCAGTTGCTTGTTAAAATTAATTTTGCACAAAATTTTAATTCAATGTGAATTGCTTTTATGGCTGTATAAAAAAATATACTGATTGTTTTTTGAATTAAAATTTTTTCTGATTCTAAAGATACAATTTCAATGCAGATTTTTAAAATCAATTTTGAACTTAGTAGATGAGTATTGAAATTATAATCTTTGAGTTGCTTGTAAATATTGGTAATTACAGATGTTGTAAAATTTACATGTTGCAATTATAGATTTAATTAATGCTGATTCATGTCTAACTTAATTACATAAAAAATGTTTTTTTAAAACGGAATTTATTTTAAAATTTTGCTTCAGATTTTTCAGTTTTTTAAATGAATGTATGCTTGTATTTTGAGTTATCAACAGTTTTGATACTCATTTTTTTGATGCCAATTTTATAGAACACTTGAATTTGTTTTTTAGGCTTATAACTTTGTTTTCGTAATCAATCAAATTTTTAAAAACATGGCAACAACCAAAAAAACTAAAAAAGCTGCTGCTCCAACTAAGAGCGCTGCTAAGAAAGCTGCTCCTAAAAAAGCTGCTGCTAAGAAAGCTGCTCCTAAGAAAGCTGCTGCTAAGAAAGCTGCTCCTAAAAAAGCTGCTGCTAAGAAAGCTGCTCCTAAAAAAGCTGCTGCTAAGAAAGCTGCTCCTAAGAAAGCTGCTGCTAAGAAAGCTGCTCCTAAGAAAGCTTCTAAGTAATCAACATTACTTTTATAAAAAAGACCTCAATTGTGGGGTCTTTTTTTTTATTCTAAACTTTTAAAAATGAAAAAAATAACTTTTGTATTATTAATAAGTTCAAGCATTTTAACTGCTTGTAAAGTTAAAAGATGTCCGAGTGTAGAAGACCAAGAAAAACGTTCTCACAATCGATATTCAAAAGATGGTCTGATTAGGAAATAGGAACCAGGTTTAATTGTGTAAACAGTGCATTTAATTCATGCAATGACTGCTGAATGGTATGGATTGGCTGAATTTGTAACAATAAAAATGATCCGCTTTGTTTCAGGTTCATCTTGTGTGAATGCTTTTGAACATATTGCAGGATTTGTGCAAATTTTTCAGATTGAAAATAGGTTTGGTTGTGTTCATTAGGAAAGTAAGCAGACATTCTATTTGCTTTCAATACCATTCTTTCAAAACCAATTTTTTTACCAAGTTCTCTTACCCTTATTAAATCTAATAAATCTTCTAGTTGTTTTGGAGATTTTCCAAATCTATCAACTAAACCAGCTTTAAATTCATGGATATTGGCTTCAGTTTTTAATTGTGCCAGTTGGTTATAAATAGCCAAACGTTCAGCTGAATTTCTAATGTACTTGTCTGGTATCAATGCTTCAAAATCTGTTTCTAAATTACAGTCTCTCGCTTCTAATTTGTAAGATTTATCTTCGTTTTGAAACAAGTCAGCAAACTCATCTTCCTTTAATTCATGAATGGCTTCATCCAAAATTTTATGGTACATTTCAAAGCCAATTTCTGCAATGAATCCGCTCTGTTCACCGCCTAATAAATTACCTGCACCTCTGATATCTAAATCTCTCATTGCAACATTGAAACCACTTCCTAGGTCGCTGAATTCTTCAATGGCTTGTAACCTTCTTCTTGCATCATTCGTAAGTGATATAATTCCTGGAACCAATAAATAACAAAAGGCTTTTTTATTACTTCTACCAACCCTTCCTCTCATTTGGTGGAGGTCACTCAAGCCAAACATGTTTGCATTGTTAATGATGATGGTATTGGCATTTGGAATATCTAACCCAGCCTCAATAATGGTAGTTGCAACCAACACATCATATTCTCCTTCTATGAATTTGATCATGACATCTTCGAGCTTTTCTCCTTCTAATTGGCCATGTGCCACACCTACTTTAACTCCAGGACAAATTCTAGTTATGTTATCTGCTATTTCATAAATGTCTTTTACTCGATGGTGAACAAAGAATACTTGTCCGCCTCTTTCTACTTCATGTAAGATAGCTTCTTGTATGATACTTTCATTGTAATTGTGCAGTTCTGTATTTACAGGTTGTCTGTTGGGTGGTGGTGTATTAATAACAGATAAGTCTCTTGCTCCCATCAATGAAAAATGTAAGGTTCTTGGTATCGGTGTTGCGGTTAATGTTAAGGTGTCGACATTGGTTTTAAGCGCTTTTAATTTTTCTTTAGCAGCAACTCCAAATTTTTGTTCTTCGTCTATGATCAGTAACCCTAGGTCTTTGAATTCAACTGCTTTGTTGAGTAATTTATGGGTGCCTATCAATAAATCAATTTTCCCTTCTTTTACTGCTTCTAATACTTTTTTGGTTTCAGCAGCACTTTTAAATCTGTTTACATAATCGATGGTACAAGGAAAATCTTTGAGTCTTTCTTTGAATGTTCTAAAATGTTGATTGGCTAAAATGGTTGTTGGCACAAGCACTGCCACTTGTTTACTATCACAGATTGCTTTGAACGCTGCACGGATAGCAACTTCAGTTTTCCCAAATCCTACATCGCCACAAATTAACCGGTCCATAGGATGTGGACTTTCCATGTCTTTTTTAAGCTCTAATGTGGCTTTTAATTGGTCAGGAGTATCTTCATACATAAATGATGCTTCTAGTTCAATCTGCATGAAGTTATCTGGCTGAAAAGCGTGCCCGGTTTGAGATTTTCGTTTGGCATAAAGTTTTATCAAATCTCTGGCAATGTCTTTTACTTTTTTCTTGGTAGTGGATTTGAGTTTTTCCCAGGCATCCGAGCCCAGTTTATTCATTCTTGGTGCTGTTCCTTCTTTCCCTAAATATTTGGTTATTTTATGCAGTGAGTTGATGCTGACATAAAGCAAGTCGTCATTTTTGTATACCAACCTTACTGCTTCTTGAACATGTCCATTGATCTCTAATTTTTCAAGACCAGCAAACTTCCCTATTCCATGATCAATATGGGTTACATAATCACCTGGTTTGAGCTCTTTGAGTTCTTTGAGTGAAAGGATTTTATTGCCTGAATAACTTGCTCGGTGTCGGCCTCTGTTTGTTCTATCAAATATGAGACGTTCAGTGTAGCAAGCTAATTTTAATTCGTTGTCAATAAAACCATTGCTGATGCCATGGTATATTGGTTCAAATTGAACCTTCCCGTCTAAGTCTTCAAAAATAGTATACAATCTTTCTATTTGTCGGCTGCTTTCACTGAAAATGATATTATTGTAATTGAGTGCTGTGTTTTGATTTAAATTGGCAATCAAAAGTTTGAAATTTTTATGGAAGGCAGGTTGAGGGCTCATTTTGAAATCAATCTTAAAAATGCCTTGATTGAAATGCTTTTGTGAACCAAATTCTATGGTATGAAAAGGATTGATACTTTTTAAAAAATCTGAATCATTCATCCAAACTGCAGCAGCATTGTTGAAATTCAATTCATGTTCAGTATTGGTATTGAACCATTTTTCTGCTTTTTCAGTTCCAATGGTCAATTGTTCCTTGGCCAAGTTGATATCATAGAACCATAACTTGGTTTGTGGTGGTAAATAGTGAAAGAAATCCTGGTTTTTATTTTTGGTTTTTTGAATGTGTGGAATGATGTAAAAGTGGTCTACTTTTTTTAAAGAAAGTTGATCGTTTGGATTAAAAATTCTGATACTTTCAATGGTTTCTTCATTCAACTCAATTCTGTATGGTTGCTCGTTGCTAAAAGAGAATACATCTATGATTCCACCTCTGATACTATAGGTTCCAGGCTCATAAACAAAATCTACACGTTCAAATTCATGTTCATTTAAGAACTCTATAAAAAAGTCTATGTCTAAGTTGGTGTTTTGTTTGATTTCGTAGGTGTTGCTTTCAAGTTCTTGTTCGTCAATTACCCATTCTGTAATGGCATCTGCGGTAGTAACGATGAGTTGATTGCTATTGTTCTTTAAGCGGTTTAAAGTTTCTGCTCTTTCCAACACCAAATTATTTTCATAGGAACCGGGCAAGAATTTCCTTTTGAAGGAACTAGGGTAAAAACATATTGTTTTACCTTCTAAAATATTACATAAATCGGTGTAAAAATCTATGGCATCATCATCATCATTGAATACGAATACATTTGTTTTAGGATCTATTAAAAAATAACTACCAGCAATGATGGCAATTCCTGAGCCAATACTTCCATTTAAATGAATTCGCGATTTAGACCCATTGAGTTCAGCTTTTAGAGACAGAAGTTGAGGAGTTTGACTATAAATTGCCAGTAATTCTTGTATTTTCATTTGGTACGAACAAGTTGAGCCCGATTTACATTCGGGCAAACAAAGATACGTACAAACCGCGAAGAAATTTATTCAACAATCTCCTGACAAAGTTCTATTAAAACCCCGTTACAAGATTTAGGGTGTAAAAAAGCAATGAGCTTGTTGTCTGCACCTTTTTTGGGTATTTCATTGATAAATTGGATTCCTGCATTTTTGAGTCGCTTCATTTCCTCTTCAATATTGTCAACGGCAAATGCAATGTGGTGTATGCCTTCTCCTTTTTTTTCAATGAATTTTGAAATAGCACTTTCTTCAGATGTTGGCTCCAAAAGTTCAATTTTATTAGGTCCAATTTGGTAAAAATGGGTCAATACGTGTTCAGAGGTGACTGCTTCTGATTTGTAGGAAGTTGCATTGAATAGTAAACTAAAAAGATGCTTGCTTTTTTCACCATCTTTTACTGCAATTCCAATGTGTTCTATGTGTTTAAATGAGCTATGATCTAGTTGCATATGTTAAAATAAATTGATCAATAAGGATACAATCGATGTCGATTTCAATACTAAATTCGTTGGTCAATATAGCACCTTTTAGAGGTTTGTTTAAGTTTTTGATGAATAGATTTTTTTTAAAATCAAGCGATTTTTTCCCATGTACTTTATAAAGGGTTTCTTTAGCCGACCAAATTTTTGTTATTTCAAGTTCGATAGGATTTAAAGGTTTTTTGAGTAATTCTATTTCCTGCTCGTTCAAAAATTTATGTGAGATTTTCAGAATACGCTCATCAATTTTTTCTATATCTATGCCAACTTCAACATTATTTGAGACAATGATTGCAGCAAATTTTCCTGCGTGTGAGATACTGATATGGTATGCGTTGTCATTAACAAACAAACTAGGTTTGTTAAATTCATCTTTTTGAAGCAATATTTTTTTAGCATTGAAAACATGTTTCAAAAGTAGCCTGCTGGCATACCATTGCAGATGGTGTTCAGTTTTTTTAAAATTTGATTTTGAAGGTTCTTCTATGTCATTTCCCAATTGTAATGCCAAAACTTCAATGGTTTCAGTAACTTCCCAAATTGCTATTTGAACACCATTGGGCAAATTGATATGTTTGAAAAGTGGCATGTTTTCTTTGGGTAAATTTACATCTTTCTTTGTAATCCAATTAATTTGTAAAATGATTATTCAACACAAGGCAACATTTGATGGACACTTAGGTGCCATTTATGCACTGAGTCCTGCATTCCAAACAGATTATTTCTATTCTGGTGCTGCTGATGGGTTTTTAGTTAAATGGGAATTGAATCATCCTGAAACGGGTAAGGTATTGTTTAAATTAGACAGTCCAATATATGCCATTTGTAAATTAGATGAACATTCCATGTTATTGGCTATTGGAACAGCTAATGGCAATTTAACGGTGTTTGATATGGAAAGTAACCAACTGTTGGTTCAATTAAAAGCACATGAAGGTGCTATTTTTGATTTGAAAATAGTAGGGGATAAATTGCTTTCTGCAGGAGCTGATGGCTTGGTGATAGGTTGGTTTGTTAAAGATTTTAAGAAACATTTTCAATTGAATTTTGCTACTGTATCTGCTAGGGTAATTGCTCCAGGAATTGACAACAATCAATTTTATGTTGGATACAGCGATCAGAAAATTAGAAGTTTTGTTGGTATAGATGAACCCATATTGAAACATACTTTAGCAGGTAGTACTCATTCTGTGTTTGCATTGGCAGTTCATCCACTCAACGGACATTTGGTCAGTGGTGGGAGAGATGCTCATTTGAGATTTTGGCAACAACACCAGCTTGTGCATAGTGTAGCCGCTCATATGCTTCATGTCAATAGTTTATGTTTTCAGCCTGCTGCTCATTTCCTTGCTTCTGGAAGTATGGACAAATCAATTAAAATTTGGAATCCTGAAACTGCAAAACTTTTAAAGGTCATAGATTCAACAAAACCAAAATTTCACAAGCATTCTGTCAACAAATTGTGTTGGTTGTCTGATTCGTTGTTGCTGTCAGCCAGTGATGATAGAAGTATTCTTTTATGGGAAATACAACCAAATGAAGAGAACTAGTCTTCTTTACTTTTTTCTCCAACAAAATAATCGTGTGGGTATTTGAACAGAACATTGAATGTAGTCAGTGATCCATAAATCTTGGTCAAATATTGTTGTAAATTGATTTTGTCTTCATCGTTGAGCTTGTCATTTGAGTTGATTCTTTGTTCCATGACTCTGAGTCTATCTCTAAGCATGATAATTTTGTGAAAAAAGGTGTCAATTGGAATTTCTTTACCATTCAAATTTGAATCTCCAGGTTGTAAAATGAGTTTGCCGCCTGTCCATTTTCCGTGTAAACTTACTTGCTCAGGAATTTCAGTCCAACGTTTTAAAATGCCAATTAAAGTGCGTTCCATTTCTGCGCTGCTAATCAAATCTTCAGGACTATCAACTGCCTCAACAATTCCTAACAAAGCACTGTCTTTAGCGATATCTTTAGGTCCTTCTTGTATAAAAACAATTTTATAATGGCTGGTTTTAACATTTGTTACAACACCATCACCGTAATCTGAGTGCCTCACACGGCTTCCTATTCCTAACTCTTTTTGGTTGTTCATATTTTCTTTTAAAAATGCCAAATTAATTAGATTTTTATGATTCGTAAACTTTAATTTGCTAAAAAAAGAATCATGATACTTTCTGATAAAAGAATTCTGGAAGAGATTGCCTCAGGCAATATTTTAATTGAGCCATTTAAAAAAGAATGTTTAGGCACCAACAGTTATGATGTACATTTGGGTCGTTACTTGGCAACATACAAGGACAGGGTTTTAGATGCCCGAGTTCACAATCAAATTGAAACATTTGAGATTCCTCAGGATGGTTTTGTTTTACAACCCAATACTTTGTATTTAGGGGTAACTGCAGAGTATACAGAAACCCACAAACATGTTCCTTTTTTAGAGGGGAAATCAAGTACAGGTCGTTTGGGTATAGACATACATGCAACAGCAGGTAAGGGTGACGTTGGCTTTTGCAATACATGGACACTTGAAATTAGCTGCGCCCAACCTGTTAGAATTTATGCAGGAATGCCTATTGGTCAATTGATTTATTTTGTTGTAGAAGGTGATATTGAAACCATGTACAACACTAAACAAAATGCAAAATACAACTCAAGAGGAGTGAAGCCTGTTGAGAGCATGATGTGGAAGAATAAATTCTAAGATTAAATTATTAACGAACAAGGGCTGATTCTTCAATCAGCCTTTTTTTGTTTATAGGAACCACCCCAACTTCTTCGCAAACCAATCCACCAGCAAGGTTTGCCAAACCAGCAATCTGACTGTTGGGTAATTCTTGAGCAAGACAGAGTGCTGCAACACTGATAACTGTGTCGCCAGCTCCACTAACATCAGCTATTTTTCGGATATGAGCTGGAATATAATCGAAAGTTTTACCATCACTGATCATGACACCTCTTTCACTTAAAGTAACCATGATGTTTTTGATTTGTTTGCTTTGCATGAAAGCTAAAATTCCATTTTCAAATTGTGTTTTTTCGGATGGATCTAAATCCATTTGGTAGCCTTCTTTTAGCTCTTTTAAATTGGGTTTGAACAAATCTACCCCTTCATAATCATTGAAATTTCTTTTTTTTGGGTCAACAGCTATTTTGATGTTTCTTTTATGCGCTTCTGCAACAATTTGTTTAATCAATGCTGCTGAGATAACTCCCTTGTCATAGTCTTCGAAGATGATAACATCACATGCAGGTAACAAGTCATTGATGATACGTTTTGCCAATAAAAAACTATCGTATTCACTGATTGGGCTAGACATTTCTTGGTCAATTCTCAACATTTGATGTTGTTGAGCAATAACTCGGGTTTTTACAGTGGTTATGCGTTCTTTAGAACAAATAATGCCTTCAGTACCTATTTTTTCATTTTCTAAAATAGCCAATAAGTTTTGTCCTTCAGCATCTTCTCCAATTACTGAACACAATATTGGTTTGGCTCCTAATGCCACCAAATTCATGGCAACATTGGCAGCTCCCCCCAATCTGTTTTCTTTTGATTTTACTGCTACAACAGGTACAGGTGCTTCGGGAGAAATTCGGTCAACATGTCCCATCAAATAAGCATCAATCATTACATCACCAATGACCAAAACCCGCATTCCTTCAAATTTTGAGATAACTCCTTCCATAACATATAGCAGTTTAGGTTTGCAATTTAACACAAAGTAGGCATACCTGCCAAATTCATCTATTCAGGGTTGTAAAGTGCCTACAAACAATGAATTGTTGTTGTCAATTAATATAAAATCGTTCCCATCTACAAAGCCATCACCATTTACATCAGAAGCTTTGTATCCAGCATAAAATGCTGCATTGTCATTGTCAACATCAATAAAATCATTTCCATCAACAAAACCATCTTGGTTTACATCACCCCCGAACATTGAAAAATTACCATCTCCACAATCGAATAAATTGTTTCCATAAGCTTGGTAATCACCGTATGTAAAATCATATATATTGCAAGCTTCTATCATTGAAATTGGAGCTGCCGACCATGTAGCAATTGAGTTGCGGTGTCTGACTTCCCAATAACAATTTTTGCCAAAAAGCATAGCTGGTATTTCTGCAATACCATTGCCCAAAGTATCAATTAAAAACTGAATGGAACCAAGTAAAATATAAGGATTGTTGGCATCCCAAAAATTTAAAGTAATTAAATCAGCAAATGCATCTGTATTAGAAATACCTCCCGCTTTTAAAGCAGCGTTCATGGTTCCATCTCCCTTGTATAAACTTTGTAAATAGCAACGCAAATGAATGTAGACAGTGTTATTAAACGAGTTGGTGTTAGAGTCTGAGGCCAATGTAAACTCACCAAATTGACTATTACCGGTAGTGCTTACTTGAATTGTTTGTCCATTGATTTGGCCAGTTCCAATGGATCCATTTACACCCCAATTACTGATAGGCCATGGTCGGTAGGCAATTGTCATTTTATTTGCATTGTAAATGCCTTGTATGTTTTCTGCTGATAAACCTATGTTTAATTGTGTTCCAGTAGAAAAATTTGATGAATTAATTTTCCAATAGCCTTTTGGATAAATTTTATTGATACTTAAATAATCGGCTTGAAAAGGAAGTCCAACGGTTTCATAATTAGATTGTAAAAATGAACAAGTGATTGCTCCGTATTTTGAGGGTTCAATGCCTAATGATATTGTTACAAAGTGCGTATTTAAAAAACTATCAACCAATGGAAATACCAAGTTGCGATTGTGGTGATTAAACCAACGCTTCAAAGATCCATAGATGCCCGTTTTTGAATGCATAACTGTGCCAGTTTGAACGGTGTCAATGCCAATTTCAAATACAACATTTGAATTCAATTTAGCCAGTACATATTGATTCAAAATTAAACTGTCAAAAACACTTAAAGTTTGCGCTGTTTTACTTTGAATGTTGATAGTACAAGAGTCTTTTAATTCCAAACAACGTATCGTTTCTGTATTAATAGAATCAATGGTATGATTCCCTTTATTAAATACAAGTTTGTCATTGAAATTAGGATTATTCCTGAAAGGCTGCCAGTTACCAGGAGTTTGATAGTTTTTTGATAGATTACCTGTCCAGGCATATTCTTGGTAGGGTAAATCAATCAGATTGATTGTATAATCTTCAGTTTCCCCGTTATTGAAGTAACCTGATGAAGCAGGTATGTTAATTTGTTCAGCATAAATGATACGCATACGTGTTGTGCCTGCTTTTGCATAAATAGGAATCTTTACAAATGCATTGAATTGAATTCCTAAATTGTTGCTATTGTGCACTCCGGTCACATAAACCATTTCTCCATCATCGTCAAAGGAATTGTTTTGATTATAGTCAATGTATACTGCTGCATTTGAAAGGTTATTCGCAGCACATGAACCAAGTTTTAAATTCAAGCTGTAACTATTTCCTTTGAGCAAGTTGGCAGGTGTTAGCGCCGTATAATTGCTGTAACTGTTAGCAAATGAACCACTTCCTCCAATACTGTTACAGTCTGTTTGGTTGTTTAAGTTGCCCAAAGTAACACCCCATATTTCTTCGTCTGTATTACTAAGTGCGCTTGATATTGGGTAACCCGATTTTATTTTAAAAACAGCAGTTGTTTGGTTAACATTCATTGAATTGATGCCATTGAATTCAATACTTTTCAATGCAATTGAAAATGAATCATCAATGGTTGCATACTTTTCAATATCTGCAAGTAGCCAAAAATAATTGGTGTCTTTGTTCAACAATACCGGGATTGAAAATTCTATCAATCCATTTGGGAAATTCACCGAGCCAATTTTATTGGAGGCATTCCATGTATTTTGGTTACCACTGTAATATAAAGTCAATTGACTTATTTTTTGCCATGCATTAGAGACTGTATTGCCAACATCCAAAACAACTTTAGTGACAGTAGTTTGTGCACCTGAACTGCTCATTCGTAAAGGAATTTTAAGGAGTTGGTTTTCAAAAGTATTTTGAGCTAAATGCGTCGTTTTCTTTTCAATTGGTAAAACAGAAATGAAAGTGAATGGTACATTAATTTTCTTGAATACAACAGCATTTGAAAAATTACTGAAGCTGAAGGTGTTAAAATTGACACTAGTTATGTTAATTCCTATGCTGTCTCCAACAATGGCAGATGAGTTGATATCTGCTACAATCCAGAAATAATTATTACCTATTGACATTTGTTGATTGCCTACAATACTTAAAGTTGAATTAACAGTTCCTATTGTATTTCCGTATTGTTTAGCATTACAAAACAATGAGTCACCTGCACCATAAAAAACTTTAAAAGATTGAATATTGCTCAATCTATTGGTACCATTGAAATTGAAATTCATTTGATTTAACTGCAAAGGAATTTGCCCTCCACAGTTTAAAACTACTCTGCTCAGGATGGCATTTTTGGTATTTGCAGCAACAGCATCTGCATTTTTAATGACTTGGGTTCCTGTTAATGTTCCGTTACTGGCATTACTGACCAAAGAAAAGAAGTTTCCTCTACTAGCCAATGGTGCAATAAAACTGTAGATACCTGTATTGGCTGAATAAAATAGGTATTGTTGATTGTTCTCGAATTTATTAATTGTGCCTGTAATGGCATTGCCTCTGCGTTTCCAAATATTTCCAGCAACTGCCATTGATTGACCAATGAAAACTTGATTGTTATTCCCCATTAATTTGTCACTAAAAATACTATTACTGTTCATCCCTCTAATCGCAATTGTGGCATTTGAAGCCAAATCATTTCCTCCATTAAGATTTAAATGATAGGCTTTGTCTGTAACCATTGTAGTTAAGCCAGTATCCACAGGTCCATTAATTTGTGTGAAACAAGTAAATGTTATAGACTGTGAGTTCCAATTGGTTCCTGGATTTAGTTGTATTGTTTTTAACTGATTATTGAAATTGTTGCTGTAAACGCCATCAGTTCCCAAGCCAATTGGAACATAAATGGTATTAGAATTGTTGTTTCCTCTATCAAAACGAATGGGCCCTACTATATACGATCCCTGAGTCAAATATGGTTGGTTTTTTGATGGCTCAACACCAGAATGGCCACTCCCTAAAGGTCCTATAATTAAAAGTTTTGTAGCACTTGTTAATACCAAACCGCGCATCAAAGACAATACCCCCCCAACTGTGGCATTTCCAATTCTAAGGTTGCTATTAAGTTTTAAAATTCCGCTTGTGTTTACAGTAAGATTTCCGGGGATAAAAAAATCAATAGCATTCAATGAATCACATTCTAATCCAGTATAAATAGTATCTATGCCAAGCATGGCTGATGGCATGTTGCCATTGCTAATTCCTCCATAAAATATACTCCTGGTAAATGACCCTAAATTTGGAAGTAAGGGTCGTTGCGTTAAAATTGACCGACCATTTTTAACAATTGTAACATTGCTCAATGCTGTTGTACTTCCAATTGACAATTTTCCATTAGGATTCAGGTTCCCTTCAATTAAGTACAATGCATGAGTGACTGAAAAAGCAAGATCAATTTTAACGCCATCTGCATTTTGAACATACAAACGAGCAATTCTGTTATTACTGAATTGACCTGTACCTGAAAAGGTACTCAAAGAAGCACCAGACACAAAAATTGCATTGGTGTTATTGGAGCTACTGCTGTAGTTTCCGTTCAAGAGCAAATTCCCTCCAATGTAAGTAGACCTGCCAATACCACTATTGGAAGCTGTATTGGTACTATACACCCCACTGTTTAAAATTGTTAAATGACTGAAACATTGAAGTACTTGTGAGGGTGAACTTGAATAAAATCTCAAGTTGCCAGCAATAGTTAAATGTTGGGTTCGGGCAATATTAACATCAATTTCTACAGTATGACTGTTTGCAATTGAAACATGATTGCTTGCATTTGGGACAATTCCACCCCAAGTATCAGGGTTACTCCACAAACCTGATTTTTGTGAAGTAATAGTTTGAGGATTGAACTCTTTGATACTAAAACTATCTATAAATAAGTTATGACTTTGGTTGAAACTGGCATTTTTTTGAAAGCCAAACTTTGTTTGCGCTGATTTTAAATTCGCGGGAATTGGAATCACTATTTTAGTCCATTCACTTGATGCATTTATACTTGCTGAACTTTGATTATTCAGGCTTTTAAACGAACCATTGGGTTGAACATGCATCAGTGGTTTCCAGTTGATGCCATTATCTATTGAATATACAATTATTAGCGGAAAAGAAGTATCTGCAGGAGAAGCGTTGAAATAGTTAAAAAATAGATAGGGAGAAGTTGCAGTACTCAAATTAATTGTTGGACTTTCCATTCTCCTTGCCATCGCATTCACATTGGGTCCGAACAAGGCATCTTCTATCCATAAAACACCGTTGTTAGAAGTGCTGATGGGATCCCAATTTAAGGTATTTTGATTGGACCATTTTGAATTGAAGAATTTATTTTGTGCCCAATCTTTTGCTCCAATTACACCAATAGGTACTGGTTTTTCATCTCCAAAAATTTGTATTCTTTTTTGTTGCCAACCAACTGGTGCTGCAGGATTACCCACAAAAGCATTGTCAAAATTTTCTTGAAAATATACCTGGGCCTTCAAACTCCCTATGGAATTCAAACACCAAACAAGAATTGAAACAACTAAAATTGGAAGCCTAAACATCAAGGTTTTAAGTCCCTCTAATTTAACAAATCATTGTCTGAATACAAAATTGTAACATTATT
This sequence comes from Bacteroidota bacterium, assembly GCA_027491355.1. GTDB lineage: Bacteria > Bacteroidota > Bacteroidia > UKL13-3 > UKL13-3 > CAISCU01. The sequence goes on along the minus strand of JAIXWI010000030.1, from coordinate 68,001 downwards.
TTAATTGTGAGAATGCAAGTTGAAGTCTTTCACAAGCTAATTTTAATTTTTCATCAGAGCTAGCATAGCTGATTCGAATACAATTTTCATCGCCGAATGAATCGCCTGGAACAAGTGAAACATGGTATTGTTCAAGTAAATAATTGCAAAGTTCAGTTGCGTTTTGAATGGTTTGGTCACCATGTTTTTTTCCAAAGTAAGCACTGATATCAGGGAAAAAGTAAAAAGCTCCTTCAGGATTGTTGCAAACAATTCCTGGTATTTTTTCTAAGCCAGATTGCATGATACGCCTTCTGTTTTTGAATGCAGTTGCCATTTCAAAACTTGGGGCTTTGTCTTGGGTTAAGGCTGCCAAAGCTGCTTTTTGACTGATTCCACTAGTTGCAGAAGTATATTGAGATTGTATTTTTTCGCAGGCAATGGCAACATCTATAGGAGCACCCATGTAGCCAATTCTCCAGCCAGTCATAGCAAAACCCTTTGACATACCATTGATGGTAATGGTTCGTTCAATGAGATTTGCTATACTACCAATACTTTTGGGTTTGTGTTCAAAATAAATGTATTCGTAAATTTCATCTGAAATGATAAAAACTTCAGGATGATTTAAAAATACCTGTGCCAATTCTTCCAACTCATTATCATGGTATACAGAACCTGTTGGATTACATGGTGATGAGAATATAAATGCTTTTGTTTTAGCAGTGATTGCTTGTTCTAATTGCGTTGCAGTTATTTTAAATTGGTTTTCAATGGAGCCTTTTACAAATACAGGTACTCCACCTAGCAGTTTTACCATTTCAGAGTAACTTACCCAATAAGGTGTTGGAATGATGACTTCATCACCCGGATTCACAATTGCCATGAATGCATTCATGATGGCATGTTTGGCGCCGGTACTTACTAAAATTTGTTCTGGAGCGTATGGGAGTTCGTTTTCTGTTTTAAATTTATTGGAGATGGCTTGTTTTAAATCTGGTATTCCTGCAACTGGAGTATAAAATGTGAAGTTATTGTCAATGGCTGCTTTTGCAGCTGCTTTAATGTGGTCTGGTGTTTGAAAATCTGGTTCACCTAAACTCAGGTTGATCACATCGTGCCCAACAGCTTGTAATGCCCTGGCTTTTTTTGCCATTGCGATGGTTTGGGGTTCATTGATTTGCGAAACTCTATCTGCTAATTTCATCTAACGAAAGTATAAAAAATAGCAATAAGTTAGTGTGTGATTCACAAATACTGACCATTAGACAGAAAACCCTTGAATTTACTGGAGTAAATTGGTCAAATTGGCTTGAATACCAATTTCTTCAGGACATTCTTTCCGTTTTTAAATTTTGGAACTTTGCTTGCAGCCTTTATAAGAAAATAAAGCCATATGAATTTCAATCAGTTTACAATCAAAGCTCAGGAAGCGGTTCAAGAAGCACAGCAATTCGCTGTGAATGCTTCCAATCCTGCAATAGAACTGGCTCACTTGCTCAAAGGTATATTTAAAACAGATCCTGATTTGATGCAATTTGTGCTTAAGAAAAATGCAATCAATCCTGAACAAATCAAACAAGGGTTAGAACAATTCATCAATACCTTACCCAAAGTGAGTGGTGCTAACGAAATGTACCTCTCCAATCAAGCCAACCAAATACTCATTAAGGCTCAATCTCTTTTAAAAGAATTTGGAGATGATTACGTCAGTATCGAACATGTTTTATTAGCTATTTTAACAGCCAATGATGCTGTTTCAAAATTGCTCAAAGATGCTGGTTTAACTGAAAAGAATTTAAAAGTTACCATAAAAGAATTAAGGGGCAATCAAAAGGTACAATCAAAAGATGCAGAAGCTACTTATCAAGCCTTGAACAAGTATGCTAAAAATTTAAATGAATTAGCCAGACAAGGTAAACTAGATCCAGTTATTGGTAGAGATGAAGAAATCAGAAGGGTCTTACAAATTTTATCAAGGCGAACCAAAAATAACCCAGTATTAATAGGTGAACCAGGGGTTGGTAAAACAGCAATAGCTGAAGGCTTGGCTCATAGAATTGTAAATGGTGATGTGCCTGAAAATTTAAAAACCAATTGTGTGTATTCGCTAGATATGGGTGCATTGATTGCTGGTGCTAAATACAAAGGCGAATTTGAAGAAAGGCTCAAGGCGGTTGTAAAAGAAGTTAGTGCTAGCAATGGTGAAATTATTTTATTCATTGATGAGATTCATACTTTGGTTGGAGCAGGTGCAGGAGGGGAGGGGGCAATGGATGCAGCCAATATTTTAAAGCCAGCCCTTGCCAGAGGAGAATTGAGATCTATTGGTGCCACAACATTAACAGAATACCAAAAGTACATTGAGAAAGACAAAGCCCTTGAAAGGAGATTTCAAAAAGTTTACATAGATGAGCCAGATACCGAAGCTGCCATTTCAATTTTAAGAGGCTTGAAAGAACGATACGAAGTTCACCATAAAGTGCGCATTAAAGATGAGGCAATCATTGCTGCTGTAGAACTTTCTCAACGTTACATCAGTGACCGTTTTTTACCAGATAAAGCCATTGATTTAATTGACGAAGCAGCATCAAAACTCAGATTAGAAATTGATTCTGTTCCTGAAGAAATAGATCAACTTGATCGTAAAATTATGCAATTTGAAATTGAGCGCGAAGCTATCAAAAGAGAGGGTGATCAAATAAAACTAGAACAGTTGGCTATTGACATTGCTAACTTACAAACAGAGCGGAATTCTTTGATGGCTAAATGGAAATCTGAGAAAGAAGTTGTAGAGGGTATACAAACTGCGAAACAAGAAATAGAATCATTGAAGTTTGAAGCAGAGCAAGCAGAAAGAACCGGAGATTTTGGTAAAGTTGCAGAAATTAGATACGGCAAAATCAAAGAGGTTGAGATCAGGTTGAATTTGTTACAACAGAAAATGATTGATAACAAAGACAACAATGCAATGGTCAAAGAGGAAGTTGAGTCAGATGATATAGCTGAAGTAGTGAGTAAATGGACTGGTATACCAGTTACCAGAATGTTGCAAAGCGAAAGAGAAAAATTACTCAAACTTGAAGATGAATTGCACAAAAGAGTGGTTGGTCAAGAGGAAGCCATAGCAGCCATTAGTGATGCAATCAGAAGAAGCAGAGCAGGATTGTCGGATCCTAAAAGACCCATTGGCTCCTTTATTTTTATGGGAACAACAGGTGTTGGTAAAACAGAGTTGGCCAGGGCATTGGCTGAATTTTTATTCAACCAAGAGCAAGCATTGGTTAGAATAGACATGAGTGAGTACCAAGAAAAGCACACCGTGAGTAGATTGATTGGAGCGCCTCCTGGGTATGTTGGCTACGACGAAGGTGGACAACTAACTGAAGCCATCAGAAGAAGACCGTACAGTGTGGTTTTGTTGGATGAAATTGAAAAAGCACATCCAGATGTTTTCAATATTTTATTACAAGTACTCGATGATGGTAGGTTAACTGATAACAAAGGACGGGTTGCAAATTTTAAAAATACCATAGTTATCATGACCAGTAATATTGGTTCACAATTCATTCAAGAAAAATTTGAAGGCATTACAGATGACAACAAAACCCAAGTCATTGCAGAAGCTAAATTAGGAGTGACTGAGCAATTGAAAAGAACCATTCGACCAGAGTTTTTAAACAGAATAGATGAAGTAATCATGTTTACACCTTTGGGAAGAAGTGAAGTAAGAGCAATTGTTGACTTGCAAATACATCAATTGAAAAATCAATTATTGGAACAAGGAATTCAACTAGAAATGACAACCAACGCATTGGATTGGCTTGCAGAATTAGGGTACGATCCTATATATGGTGCTAGGCCTTTGAAAAGGGTTATTCAAAAACGAATCCTGAATGAATTGTCTAAAGAAATTTTGGCTGGTAATATTCAGAAAGACCAAAGGGTGACCATTGATTTATCAGAACAAAATCAGTTTACGTTTAATAACCATTAAAATAAAAAGAGCGCCATGGCGCTCTTTTTATTTGGGGCTTTCAGCTAAAATGTTTTGAATGCTTTACCTTTGACAAATGATGAACCTTATTCCATTGAACAGCAATAGTCTTTACCTAACCGTCTTAACCCAAAAAGGCTTTGAACCGCTTTTGGCAAATGAGTTAATGAAGCTAGGTGCAACTGAAATAGAAGAACGTAAAAGTGCTGTGTATTGCAATGGAGATTTGAAATTATTGTACAAAGCCAATTTATGTCTTAGAACTGCTATGCGCATATTGGTTCCAATATTTGAATTCAATGCCTTCAATGAACAAAGTTTGTACCAGGGTATACAAACCTTTAATTGGACAAAATTGTTAGATGTAAACGGCACATTGGCTGTAGATGCAACCATTCACTCAGACTTTTTTAACCACAGTAAATACGTTGCCCTTAAAACCAAAGACGCCATTGTAGATCAATTCAGGGCTGAATTTGGGGTACGCCCTAATGTAGCTGTTCATGAACCAGATTTGCGCATACATGTCCATATTTACCACAATGAGGTAACTGTTTCATTAGACAGTTCCAACGAATCACTTCATAAAAGAGGTTATAGGGCTGAAGCCAATTTAGCGCCACTCAATGAAGTAACAGCTGCTGGGTTAATATTACATTCAGGTTGGAATGGCAAAGGTACTTTCATGGATGGCATGTGTGGTAGTGGCACACTCTTGATTGAAGCTGCACTCTTTGCCAAAAACATTCCTCCACAAATCAATCGGTCTTATTTTGGTTTCATGGGTTGGAATCATTTCAATGCAGATTTATGGGAGCAAATTAAAGCGGAGGCCATTGCAGCTATTGTACCATTGGAGGGTCAAATTATTGGCAACGATGCGGTATTTAAGGTGACAGAAATTGCCAAAAGCAATGTGGCTAAAATGAATTTGCAACAAGACATTTTCATAACCAATAAACGGTTTGAAGAACAACGTCCACCAGAAGGTGGTGGCATCCTCATTATGAATCCTCCATACGGTGAAAGACTCGAAATTGAAGAAATCAATCAGTTTTACAGGATGATTGGTGATACGTTAAAAAACAAATTTGAAGGTTTTGATGCATGGATCATTTCAAGTAACAAAGAAGCTCTGAAGCACATGAAATTGGCTGCTTCAAAAAGAATGGTTGTATGGAACGGACCTTTAGAATGTAAATTCCACAAATTTGAAATGTACAGAGGTACCAAACGTCAACCTAAAGAAACAGCCGTTTCAAATGAATGATTCAAACCAATTAAAACCTGTTTTAAAATTAAAAGAATCCTTAGCAATTAATTTAATTGACATGGTTGGTATTGGACCGTTTATTACCATTCCTTTTGTAATTAGCACATTAAATGGTTCTCAAAGTATTTACGCTTGGATTTTGGGTTGTTTTTTGTCTTTTATGGACGCAGCTGTATGGGCAGAACTAGGCGCCAAATGGCCAGCTGCTGGAGGCAGCTATGTATTTTTAAAATCGCTTTATGGAAAACAAAAGTGGGGCCGTTTTTTTTCATTTTTATACATTTGGCAAACAAGTATCCAAGCACCACTTGTCATTGCATCTGGCGCTATTGGCTTTGCACAATACTTTTGTTACCTCATTCAATTAGACCCATTACAACAAAAAATGTTAGCTGGCGCATTGGTACTATTGGTAACATTTCTATTGTATAGAAATATGGTTACCGTTGGAAAAATGGCGCTCTTTTTTGGGTTCATAGTCATTGCAACCATTGTGCTGTTGATACTAAGTGGTATGTATGCTTACAATCCATCGTTAGAAATCATTCCCAAATTTGAAACTGCTGATTTTTCAGCAGCTTTCTTTGTAGCCCTTGGAATGGCAAGTACCAAAACCATTTATTCATACCTGGGTTATTACAATGTTTGTCACATAGGGGCAGAAATTGAAAATCCAGAAAAAAATATTCCAAGAAGTATGTTCCTTTCTATTGGAATTATTTCATGCCTATACATTGGGTTAAACAGTTCAATTTTGGCGGTAATACCATGGCAAACTGCCAAAGATTCAACATTTATTGTGAGTTTGTTTGTAGAACAAATTTATGGGCAAATAGCTGCACAAATTGCAACCGGTTTAATTTTGGTAATAGCATTGAGTTCATTGTTTGCTGTGATGTTAGGTTATTCACGTGTGCCATATGCAGCAGCTAAGGATGGGAATTTTTTTAAGGTTTTTGCAAAAGTTCATCCACACAAAAACATCCCACACAATGCGCTTTTAATTTTAGGCGCTTTGGCATTTGTATTTAGCTTGTTGTTTAAAATGAAAGCAATCATTACGGCAATTGTTGTCATGAGAATACTCGTGCAGTTTATTGCCCAAAGTATTGGATTGATTAGGTTCAGGTACTTGTTTAAAATGCAAAAATTCCCTTTTAAAATGTGGTTGTTCCCAATTCCACCAATTATGGCCATTGTAGTTTGGCTATTTGTATTTTTTACAGTTGATAAGGTTTATGTGTTTGGCGCCTTGACTATTATTTTAATAGGCAGTGTTGTTTTTTTACTTCAAGCAAAAAAGCAACACCATTGGCCTTTTTTACCAGCAGTTTAAATATCAAATTCCTCTTTCATATTTGGAATGTAAATATGCCTGAACCCAGCATCCAATAAACGTTCTTTGAACGCTAATTGGTTCTCATATTCTCCATGCACTAAAAACAGTTTTTCAACTTTTCCAGGTTTTATACAACTCAGAAATCTTAACATTTCTTTGTAATCAGCGTGTGCGGAATAATAATCTAAAGATTGAATTTTTGCTTTTACTTGGTGTTCTTCTCCAAAAATACGAACCATTTTAAGGCCTGCCTTTAGTTTTCCTCCCAAGCTTTCAGGTGTACAATAGCCAACCAACAAAATAGTTGTGTTCGGGTTTTCTATGTTATTGGCAATATGGTGTTTCACCCTTCCTGCTTCAGCCATTCCGCTTGCTGAGATAATGATGCAAGGTTCTGTTGAGGCATTGATTGCTTTTGAGGCTGCTACATCAGTCACAAATTCCAAATTTTTAAACCCAAATGGGTCTGCATCTTTTGTGATGTAATCTAAAAACTCATCTCGGTAGCATTCTTCATGATTGCGCATGATATCAGTAGCTTTTACTGACAAAGGACTGTCAACATATACTTTTACATGAGGGAGTTTCCCTGAGTTATGAGCCTGGTCTAATAAGAAGATAATTTCTTGCGTTCTATCAACGCTGAATGCTGGTATAATCAATTTTCCTTTTTTCTCAACACAAGTTTCATTGACAATTTGAATCAGTTCCAACTCCGCGTCTTTGGCAATGGGATGTAACCTATTGCCATAGGTGCTTTCGCAGATTAATATATCGGGTTGAGGGAATTCTTGAGGATCTCTTAAAATGGAATCCCCGTATTTGCCAATATCGCCGGTGTAGGTGATTTTTTTAAATTTTCTAGGTCCTGTTTTAATTTTCAAATGCACACAAGCAGAACCCAACAAATGCCCTGCATCTGTAAACAACAGACTGAATTCATTATTGACTTTGATGGTTTGGTCATAATCGACTATTTGTAGCATTTTAAGAACAGCTTCTACATCTTCAATATCATACAGGGGTTCTATAGTTTTGAGGTTTTTTCTTTTCCTTTTCTTGTTTAAATAGCCCAAGTCTGCAGTTTGAATATGCGCCGAATCTAATAACATAATCTTACACAAATCGGCGGTGCCAGCAGTACAAAAAACAATCCCTTTAAACCCCTCTTTAACCATTCTTGGCAATAAACCAGAATGGTCAATGTGTGCATGAGAGAGCACAACATAATCAATACTTGAAGGGTCGAAGCCAAAAGTTCTGTTGTAATCAATTTTATCATTGTGTATGCCTTGAACTAGGCCACAATCCAACAATATCTGAGTCTGATTTGGGGTAGTTATAAGATGCTTGCTACCTGTTACCATTTTGGCAGCACCCATAAATTGTATTTTCATACTGCAAGTTAGCTGATTTTTAATTGTTGATACTGATTTTTGTATTTCTATTTGTATTTTTAATGTATAATTGTTGTCTAGAATAAATACAGCTAATAAATATGCATTTAGGGATAGCAGGAAATATTGGATCGGGAAAGACAACTTTGACAACTTTGTTGTCTAAGCACTACAAGTTTGAGCCGCATTATGAAAATGTAGAAGACAATCCTTATATCAGTGACTTTTATGAAGACATGCAAAGGTGGAGTTTTAACATGCAGATTTATTTTCTGAACACGAGGTACAATTCAATTCTACAAATTCAAAAAAGCAAGAAAAACGTCATTCAAGACAGAACTATATACGAGGATGCAAACATATTTGCCCCGAATTTACACAGTATGGGCTTAATGAGCACCAGAGATTTTGATACTTATCAACGTTTGTTTGAATCTATGGTTCAGACTGTTAAGCCGCCAGATTTAATGGTATACCTCAGAGCCGGAATTCCTCATTTGGTGAACAATATTCAAAAGCGAGGAAGAGAGTATGAAGACAGCATTCGCCTTGATTACCTCAGAAGACTCAATGAACGCTATGAAGCATGGATAAGTGGATACCGTGGTAAACATATCATCATTGAAGTAGATGATTTAAATTTTGCAGAAAACTCAGAGCATTTAGGAATCATCATATCCAGAATTGAAGCAGAAACCAATGGTTTGTTCTAAACCTTGAATAAAACAAAAAAGCGAACTTAGGTTCGCTTTTTTGTTGCAATAACTATTTGTGAGTAGAATGCTTAAATGATGAACTCCGATTTGAATCCATCATAATTTGGATTGATACACATTACTGGCACATTTCCTGCATCATTTACAATTTGTTGCGCATAGGTTTCAATGATGTATTCTCTGAATGATTTGTCTTCTTGTTGCGTCATGATCATGATCAAATCTGCCAATTTAACTTCAGCAAATTCAAGCGTTTTTCTTGCAAAATCACCACTGTCTTCCAAAATAGTGATAGAGTGCTGAATGCCATTTTCATCCAATAAGAGTTGAATTTGTTTCAAATTTGCCATGAGTTTATTGTTCAAAAACTCATCACCTACTTTATGAGTTAAAATATGAATGGTTGATTGGTATGATTTACCCAAATGAATGGCCCATTTAACTTTTTGCTTAGATTCTGCAGATAAATCTAGAGGGAATACAATGTTTCTGTATGCATTTGGATTTTTACTTGTTTTTACAACAATTACAGGTGTTGAACTGTAACTGATTACGCGGCTAGCATTGCTACCTATAATTCTTTCTGCACCACTGGCTCCATGTGTTCCCATGATGATTGAATCACAACCAAACTCTTCTGCAGTTTCAATGATGGTTTTATAAATTTTACCACTTTTTACAGATAATTCGTAATTGATTTGAAATGGTTTCAATATTTCTTCAGCCTTTTCTTTTAAACGTGATTTGAGTGCTTCTTTTGCTAAGTTTTCTTTCATGTCGTTTTTACTAAATGAAAAAATATTGCTCAAGAAATCATCTTCTAAAATGCTCAATAAAACCAAGTCATTGTCGAAATGTTTAGCAATTTGTGCGGCATGTGTTAGGGCATTGAATGAGATTTCCGAAAAGTCTATCGGTATCAACATTTTGTTTTTAGGTTTACTCATAATTCAAATTTATTTGTTTGCAAATGTAATTGATTTAATTTACCTGCTTAATTCTTTGTCAAATGAAAACAATAATTTCTGAAACTGAGCTCGTTTTAAATGCGGATGGTAGTGTATATCACCTGAATTTATTGCCTGAGGATCTGGCAGATACTGTAATATTAGTAGGAGATCAAGACCGAGTACCGGAGGTATCAAAGCATTTTGATCACATAGAATTGAAAAAACACAAAAGAGAATTCATTACGCATACCGGAAGTATTGGAAATAAACGCATTTCGGTCATTTCAACAGGTATTGGAACAGACAACATAGACATTGTGCTCAACGAGTTAGATGCACTGGTTCATGTAAACCTTAAAACCAGGGAATTGCTTCCTAATCCAAGCAGTTTGAAAATCATAAGAATTGGTACGTCAGGAGCCATACAAGCATCTATTCCTGTGGATACAATATTGGTTTCAGAAGCTGCAGTTGGATTGGATAACCTACTTTGGTACTACCAAATTGCTGATGATTGGGAATTCAAAAGTTTAGCCAATGCCATCCAATTGCCATTTGTAAAACCCTATTATGTAAAGGCCTCTTCAGCTTTGAATGCATCAATGCCTGCTGAATGGCTCAGAGGAACAACAGTTACTTGTTCTGGATTTTATGCACCTCAAGGAAGGCAACTTAGACAAGCCATTCAAAATCCTGGTTTTATCAAAGACCTTTCTACCTTCAATGAAGGCAATATTGAGTTGACCAATTTTGAAATGGAAACAGCTGCGATACTTGGCTTGTCAAAACTGTTTGCATTTGAAGCCATATCTATCAATGTTATTTTAGCAAATAGAATTACGCATGAATTTAGCAAGCAACCTGCTCTTAAAATGCAAGAGGCAATTGCCAAGGTGTTGAGACATCTATAAAATACCTAAAGACTCATTTACTACCCCTATATGACTGAAATTGAATGTGCATTGGCCCTGAAATTGGTGCCAACAATTGGTGACATTACTGCCAAAACTTTATTACTTGCTTGCGGCAACCCAAAAGCAGTTTTTAATAGTAGCTTCCATGAATTGCTTGCAATTCCTGGAGTTCAAGCCAAACAAGCTGAGGCAATAGTGTCCTTCAATAATTTTAGAGCAGTTCAGCAAGAATTGAACCATATCCAATCCAACGAATTAGAAGTTTACTGTTTTGGCAATTCAAATTATCCAGTAAGATTGAAATCTTTTCCAGATGCACCTTTTCTTTTTTTTGGAAAAGGTAACATGAATTTGAACCCCAATCGAATCGTTGGTATAGTTGGTACTAGAAAAAACTCCGAGTACGGTAAAGATTTTACCCTTGCTTTGGTTGAAGCTTTAAAAACAACTTCTTGTACTGTTTTAAGCGGATTGGCTATTGGTATTGATTCAATTGCCCACAAAGCAGCATTGGCCAATCAGTTGCCCACAATTGGCGTATTGGGTTCTGGATTTAACCACTTTTATCCAACAAGAAATAAAGGTTTGGCAGCTGAAATGACTCAAAACGGAGGTGTCATCTCAGATTATTTTTGTGAAGTGCAACCTTATCCAGAAAATTTCCCCAAACGAAACAGAATCGTTGCTGCCCTGTGCGATGCATTGGTAGTTGTTGAAACCTCTGTAAAAGGAGGTGCAAAAATTACTGCGGAAATTGCTAATTCCTATAACAAAGACGTGTTTGCGTTACCCGGAAGGCCAACAGAATACCATTCATTGGGTTGCAATTATTTGATCCGTCAAAACAAAGCAATTTTAATCAATCATCCCGAAGATTTAATCACAGATTTAGGTTGGTCAGCCCCGCATCAACACGCACTCAAACAACACGAATTTGATTTTAACCTCATAGAAAAACATGCCCATGTCATTGAAGTGTTGATGCAAAAAAAACGTGTGGGTTTTGATGCCATTCTAAATGAATTGTTATCGGAAGATGCAGGTTCACTTTCCATGAAATTACTTGAATTAGAGTTTTCAGGTGTTATCAGATTATTGCCAGGAAACTTATATGAAATGCGTTAAAAACAATTAGGCAATTCAAAGAAGATTTTCTTATTTTGTTTGATGAGAAATAACAATTTAGTAGTCAGTATTGTCTGTTTTTGCTTTTTAGTAACTGCAACCATTCAGGCTAAACCCAAACACCCCAAAAGAGTAGTTTTAATGATCGGCGATGGCATGGGTTTGACACAAATTTCTGGTGCCTTGAGCAATTTTAATGGTCAAAATGCATTTGCACGCTTTCCAGTAATTGGATTTTCTCAAACAGCTTCAGCTGATAATTATGTAACTGACAGTGGTGCTGGGGCAACAGCCTTTGCAATTGGCAAGAAAGCTAAAAATGGCGCAATAGGTGTAGATGAGTTTGACCAAGCTCAAATTGGCTTATTTGAATTGATTAAAAAAGCTAAAGGCAAAACAGCAGTGGTAGCAACTTCGTCTATAACGCACGCAACGCCTGCCTCATTTTACGCACATGTAGCTTCTAGAAATTCTGAATACGATATTGCTAAATACTTGATTCATGGAAATTGTGACATTGCTATTGGTGGTGGAAGTAAGTTTATTTACAACAGACCTGATGGTTTTGCATTGGATTCTGTTTTAATATCAAAAGGTTTTCAATTGATTGCAGATACATTTATGCATGAAGTTCGTTCAAATCAATTCATCTATACACTTGCTCCAGATGGCTTAAAAACCATGAAAGCAGGAAGGGGTAATTTTTTAACCCAAGCTGCTGCTTTGGCTATGAAACAAATTGGCAATTCTGCAACTAGTTTGATCATGATTGAAGGCTCCCAAATAGATTGGGGTGGACACGCCAATGATTTTGATTACATGCAAGCTGAATTGCTCGATTTCAATGCAGCTATCAATTTTGTTTTAGATGAAGCAATGAAGGACAAAGAAACACTGGTAATTGTTACTGCAGACCATGAAACAGGCGGACTGAGTCTTTTGAAATCATCTAATCATCCTCAAAAATTTGAAGTGAATTATGCCTCAAAAGGACATTCTGGAGTGATGGTTCCTGTATTTGCATATGGCCCAGGAGCTGAGCATTTTTCAGGTATTTATGAGAATACCAATATTTTTCATAAAATTAAAACATGTTTGAGACTCAAGTAATGGAATCCAATTATTTATTTGTAGCTGCTGCAGCTATCATTGCGGCATTGGTTTATGTATTCATTAGGAACAAACAAATCAAATGGAAATGGCTCCAATGGCTCAAGTATTTTTTCCTTACAGCGGGTGTTTTATTTTTATCCATTGAATTCTACAGTAAAGAACAATATGGTTTTTTGATCATTGTCCTCATGGGAGCTTTAGCTTTTTTTAAATTGATAAAAGATGCAGCCAAAGGCTAATTTTCAGCATACAAAATGATCCCCTTTTGATTGATCAAGCCTACCATTTCAAAATTTATTTCATCAATTGTGTTGGGCTCAAAAATAAATTTGAAGTCAATCATATTCTCATTGGCATAAGCACTCATCCAATATTGGTTGTACAAACCAAAAACTTCAGGTTGAATGGCTTCCACTTTTGTATAACTCATGGCATCTACTTGGTCTAAAAAGTGCCTCAATACAGAAGTTTCTTTTTCCTCCCCATTGATTTCTCCCCAACCTTTAGAACTAATTAAGACTCCTTTTAAATGTATGGAGGAGTAATTGATAAAATAAATATACCATTCTGGAATTTGGTTTTCATTGAACTCTTGAATAGCTGCAATAGCAATGCTTGGAATCTCAGATGTTTGAATGTCTTTTAACATGTTTAGTTTTTTATCAATTTAAAATCTTTGTAACAATCTTTTATTGCCAAAACCAATTCATAGTCACTGGCATTTAAAATAAAATAGTTAGGCAGTTTGCAGAATTTTCTGTAAGCCATTACTTGATGGGGTTTTAATCCTGTAGCTCTACAAATCAGATCATCTGTTAAGCGTTCATCTACTTTTTGTTGCTCTTGGTAGAGTTCAATCAAATGCATCAATTTGGTATATTCTCTCATTTTTGCATTACCTGAACTTAAAAAGTCGTTCAGAGGGGTTCCAGAATTTCCGTTGATCCAAGATTGCACATGATTGTAATTGTTCAATAAAGGGCTTTTTTTAAGAATTGTTGCTGCCCTTTTAGCTAAACTGTCTTGTCTTTTTTTGCTGTAACTAACATCTAATTGCTTGAGTTGATAAGACAATGGTTTTAAACGAACTTTAATAGGAAATTGGTAATTGTTAACAACATATTTTTTTACTGGAAGTTCTAAATTTTGGTAACCAATTACACTAAAAACTAAGGTGTCATTTTCGTTTACTGGAATCCCAAAAGCACCAAACCTGTTGCTCATATACCGGTTTTGCCCTTGTTTGTTTAAGATATTGGTCAGTGGTATGGTTTGAGAAGTGTCTGCTCCAACAACAAAACCTTTGAGTAAATATACACCTGAACTTGTTTGCCCTTTCAAGTTTACCCCCCAAAACAAAGCAGGCAATAGCATACAGCATGTATAAAGAAGTTTCATTCAATTGCAATTAAGTAAAAAAAAATTGCCCATGAAATATGCTTGTAAATTCTTACTGTCATCGAATAGTCAATTCTGGGAACTCTGCTTATATTTGTTCGGTAAATGGAATTCAAAAAAATAATTTTAAAAAGCGGCCGTGAACGTTCGCTTATCAACAGACATCCATGGTTGTTTTCAGGAGCTGTGAAGCAGTTACCCAATGCAGAAAATGGTGAAATTGTTATGATTGTTACCAATCATAACGAATTGCTTGGATATGGTTTTTTCTCCACACAATCTCAAATTGTATGTCGCATATTTGAATTTACCAACGAGCCAATTACAATTGATGTCAATTATTGGAGAAACAAGCTTCAAAATGCTTTTGAACTTAGAAAAAAATTCATTGATTCAGCTGTCACTTCTTGTTACAGGTTGTTACACGCAGAAGGTGATTTTTTTCCTGGTATCATTGCAGATGTTTATGCCGATGTATTGGTATTGCAGTTACTCATAAAAGGTACAGAACAGATTTCGGAAATTTTATTTCCTCTTTTCAAAGAAATGGGATTTAACTACATCTATTTAAAGACCAAACAAAGTACTCAATTGTTAGAACAAGTAGAATCAGTTTCAACATGGGTATATGAGCCTAAAGAAATGCCTGTAATGGTATTAGAAAATGGGAACAAATTCAGCATCAATGTGGAAACAGGACAAAAAACCGGTTTCTTTATTGACCAAAGAAAAAACCGACAAATTTTAGCATCCTATTCTTCACAAAAAACGGTCTTGAATACATTTTCTTACTCGGGTGGTTTTAGTATATATGCACTTGCAGCAGGCGCCAAATTGGTTCATTCAGTTGATAGCTCTAAAGATGCCATTGCGCTTTGTGATGAAAATGTCAATTTGTGTGGGCATGCCAACAAACATCAAAGTTTTGTTTCCGACGTGTTTGATTATTTGAAGCAAGCACCTGCAAATTTGTATGACATCATCATACTTGACCCTCCAGCATTTGCAAAACATTCAAGAGCTGTTGACAATGCAGCTAAGGGGTACAAAAATTTGAATAAATTGGGTTTTCAAAAAGTTAAAAAAGGTGGATTAATTTTTACATACAGTTGCAGCCAACACATAGACAAAGATTTGTTTAGAAAAATTGTTTTTTCAGCTGCAGCAGAAACAGGAAGAAATGTAAGAATCCTTGAGCAACTCTCACAACCTGAAGACCACCCAATCAATATTTATCACCCAGAAGGCGAGTACTTAAAAGGCCTACTGATGGTGGTCGATTAAAGCTTTTTTCAATTCCAATTATGGGATTTTTCTGTTTCAATTTGGAACAGATTTGTAATATTAAAAAATGCTTAAAGTATTGATTCATTGGTTGATGTATAGATGGTATAAGAATTGGTATTACCAATGCATCGATGAAAGTTTTTCTCAAGTCACTTTGGGCCTTGTTAATTGTTCCACCTTTAATTTTTTTAAAGGGTGACCTTTCTGTGAAATCAATGTTCGATGTATATGACCTCAAATCGGTAGATGTGATAGAGGACAAAATAAGTTTAGCAGATGGAGATGAGGTACTTTTAGAATTTGAGGTTCCAATACAAATTTTAGAGGCCGATTCAACTTTCAGCGGTGATGGCATGGTCATCACATTGTACGATCAATCATACGGATTGCTCGAAAGATCACAAATTATTCAGGGCCGAGTCAAATTCAGACTCAAAGGTGCAAAAGCCCGTTCAAACAAGTTTATATTGGTCTCAAATGTCACCATGGATGAAATGCAGCTCGACCTCAGTAGGGGATTGAATGCTGATACCATGGTCATCCATGCCAGTCAAATACCACTAGAATAAATTAATTTTTATGTAAAGCATTCACTATAACCACGAAAAATTGCCCATTTACATACATCATCGATATGGGCCAACACATTTTGTATGCCTCTTCAATTTGTTTTGAATGATTTTATTCTTTAAAGAAACAATTCATTCACAAATTTCCCACCTGTATTGGCAAAGCTGTCTTGATTAAATATCTTGCCAACATGCCAGCCGATAACCTACAGGAATTTCATAAAATATTACAAGATTTAAAGTCAGGCAAAATTGCCCCCATTTATTTGTTACATGGAGAAGAAACCTATTTTGTAGATGAAATTGCTTCTTACATAGAACACCATGTGCTCAATGAGATGGAAAAGGCTTTCAATCAACATGTTTTTTATGCAAAAGATGTTGAAGTAGGTCAGGTAATAGAGGCATCTAGAAGGTTTCCTATGATGGCCAATCACCAGGTTGTGATTGTAAAGGAAGCTCAAAATTGGAGACAAATAGACGATTTGGTACCCTACTTTGAACATCCAGTTCCCAGCACCATTTTGGTCATCTGTTACAAGGGAAAAAAAGTTGATGGCAGAAGTAAACTGATAAAAATTGCAAAAAAATTTGTCTCTTTTGAATCTAAAAAATTATACGAAGAATCTGAGTTACCTAAATGGATTGCGAATTTGGTAAAAATCAAAGGTTTCAGCATAGATGATCAAAATGCCATGCTCATTGCAGATTTTATTGGAAATGATTTGAACCGAATCAACAATGAATTAGACAAACTCATTATCAACAAAACTCAAGACAAACAAATTACTCAACAAGATATTGAAAATTTTATCGGTATCAGTAAAGAATTTAACACCTTCGAACTCATTAAAGCCATTGCTCAAAAGAATGCGAGAAAAGTATTTCATATTAATCACCATTTGAGCAATAAAAAAGAATTTTCAATCATACCTTTTTTAGCCATGCTTAATGGTTATGTTTCAAAAGCATGTGACTTGAAACAGAGAGGGCTCAAAGACCAAAAAAGCATCATGTCTGCAGGGGTTAATTTTATGCAGGCAAAAGATTATGAGCATTTCATTCAGCACTATTCTTTACAAGGATTGTATGCCATCTTAGCACTCATAGCAAACTTTGATTTAAGGTCAAAGGGCGTAGACCAAAACAGCCTAGCTGATATAGAATTGATGAAGGAATTTCTCTTTATGGTATTGGCGCAGGCCTAACTAAAGCTCGTGCTTTTGGTTTTTGAGCAGCATTGCTTTGGTCCATTCCAAGTCGTATGGCTTTGCTTTTAGAAGTATTTTCTATTGCCATATTTTACGCGGATTTAAAATGCCATTTGGGTCAAATGCCATTTTAATTTTTTGCATGAGGTCTAATTGCAATTGTGGCATCACTACGGGCATGAATTTCTTTTGAACATAACCGATACCATGCTCTCCGCTAATGGTGCCACCCAGTTTTTTACAACACTCAAAAATTTCTGTAATGGCTTTGTCCAATTCATGGTTCCAAAAATCTTCACTCAATTGGTCTTTTAAAATATTGACATGTAAATTGCCATCACCTGCATGTCCGTAGCAGATAGTTCTGAATCCATATTTTTTGCCAATGGCTTTTACTTCATTGAATAAAATGGGTAAGCTGGCTCTTGGAACAACCGTATCTTCTTCCTTGTATACATTGTTATATTTTGTGGCTTCACCAATACTTCTTCGGAGTTTCCAGAAATGGTTTTTTTCTTCTGCTGTTTGTGCAAACAATACATCCTTTACTCCAAATTGTTCAAGTGTTGTATTGATTTGCTCACACTCTTTGAAAAGTAAATCCATGTCATTGCCATCCACTTCAATCAATAAATAGGCGCCAATTTCAGGATTATTTTCAAATGGAATGTTTAAGAGTTTTGAAGACAATTCAAAGCCAGCAGGTTCTACAAACTCACATACAGAAGGGTTGTTACCCGCTTTAAAAATTCCTGCAACCGCTTCACAAGCAGCCTGAGCAGATTCAAATGAGGCCAATAGCAACAAATTTTGAGTAGGGTAGCTGATCAATTTCAACCATATTTTAGTGATGATAGCTAAAGTACCTTCACTGCCAATCATCAAATGTGTTAAGTTGTAGCCTGTAGAGTATTTCAAAGTATTGGCACCAGTTTGAATGATACTACCATCAGCCAATACAATTTCCATATTCAATACATAGTCTCTGGTAGTACCGTATTTGAGGGCTCTTGGTCCGCCACTGCTATGTGCCAAATTACCACCTAAAAAACAAGAACCTTTACTGGCTGGGTCTGGTGGATAAAACAACCCCTTTTCAATGACTGCTTGTTGAAAGGCTTCATTGATGACCCCAGGTTCTACTACTGCTTGGAAATTTTGTTCATCAATGGAAAGTATTTTGTTGAACCTTTCCATTGCAATCACCAAACCACCTAAAATGGGCAATGCGCCTCCGCTCAATCCTGTTCCTGCACCTCTTGGTGTAACTGGAATCAGCTGTTGATTGCAATATGCCAATAACTTTGATATTTCAGAAGTATTGGCTGGTTTAACAACCACTTCAGGATAAAACATCAAATCTTCAGTATGGTCTTTTGCATAATCCGTTAAATTGTTTTTATCGCTTATAACAAAATCAATTCCACAAATTTCAATAAAATAATCGAGGTCTTTTTGCGTGATTTTCTGGTATTGCTGCATGCTACAAATTAAGTAAATATTTGTATTTGATTGAAAATAGAATCAATGAACAATCATTTAAAATAGATTTAACAGTTTTTAGTATAATTGTTGTTATGAAATACAGCCGATTGTTCATACTCTTTCTTTTGGTTACAGCAGGAATCAAAGCCCAATCCTTGAAACAAATTTCATTGGAGGATATTTGGGTAAAAGGTACCTATGCATCTAAATTTGTTCCTGGGTTTCAATCCCTCAACGATGGTAGGTTTTATTGTGCTACAGATGCCAAACAAAACCTACTGAGGTACAATTTAACAACTGGGAAATTGGTTGATACCATCATTTCACAAACAACTATTGAGCAATTAAACGATGGGAATAGCATTGATTTAGGGGATGTGACCTTTAGTGCTGATGAGCAAAAAGTAATCATTGGAACCCAAATAGAATCTATATACAGGCACAGTACCAAAGGGATTTATTATGTCTACGATATCAAGTTAAAAAAACTCTTGTTGCCTTGTAAAGATCAAATTCGGTATCCAGATTTTTCACCCAATGGGAACCTATTGGCCTATGTTAAAAACAACAATTTATTTGTATACGATTTATTGAGACAAACAGAAACCCAATTAACAACTGATGGTAAAGAAAATCATATCATTAATGGAGGAACTGATTGGGTTTACGAGGAAGAGTTTGCCATTTGGAAAGGTTTCCAATGGAATGCATTGGGTAATAAAATTGCATTCTACCGTTTTGATGAGTCTAAAGTAAAAGAGTACTCAATGCCCATGTATGGTAAATTGTATCCTGAAAATACTGTATTTAAATACCCTAAAGCAGGAGAGTCCAATTCATTGGTTCAAGTTTTTGTTGCAGATGTTTTAACTGGTTTGCTTTCAGAAATGGAAGTGGGCAAAGAAACAGATCAGTACTTGCCACGCATTCAATGGGTCAATGCCTTGAATAAATTGGCCATTCAACGATTGAACCGCTTGCAAAATAAATTAGAGGTATTGCTTGCTGAGCCTGAAAATGGAAGGTCTTCTGTAATTTATTCAGAATCTAACTCACGCTACATAGATATTCCTGAACAATTGACATTTATTGACAATGGAAAATCATTTTTAATTACTTCCGAAAAAAGCGGCTACAACCATTTGTACCAATACAATTTAAAAGGTAAACTCATTAAGCAAATTACCACTGGTAATTGGGACTTAACAGACTTTTATGGCTACAACGAGCAAAGCAAACAAATATTTTATGCCAGTGCTCAAGAAGGTGCAGAAAACAGAGTTATTTATGCGCAAACTTTAAACGGAAAATCCAAACTGAAATTGGCTCCTGAAAAAGGATGGAATACAGCTGTTTTTAACAAAGATTTCACCTATTTCTTACATAGTTATAGTACAATCAATTCCGCACCTGTGTATGCCATCAGAGACAATAAAGGAGCACTGGTAAGAACCATTGAATCAAACCAAACATTACAAGCAGCTTTGAACGCAACTCAACTATCAAAAGCAAGCTTTGCAGTTTTTACCACAAGTTCAGGGCAACAATTGAATGGCTTTACCATTTTGCCTACCAATTTTGACCAAACTAAAAAATATCCTTTGCTCATGTATGTTTATGGTGGACCAGGGTCTCAAACGGTTATGAACAGATGGTTTGGTGCCAATTACCTTTGGTTTCAGCATTTGGCTCAAAAAGGATTCATTGTTATTTCAGTGGATGGAAGAGGTACAGGTTTTAGGGGTGAAGAATTCAAAAAATGTACCTATTTGAACTTGGGTAAGTATGAAATTCAAGACCAGATTGAAGTTGCTGAAAAATTAGCAAGCATGCCTTATGTAGATACCAATCGCATTGCAATTTGGGGTTGGAGTTTTGGTGGCTATATGTCATCACTTGGTATCAGCAAAGGGGCACATGTTTTCAAAAAGGCGATAGCTGTTGCACCTGTTACCAATTGGAGGTATTACGACAATATTTATACCGAAAGATTCATGAGAACGCCTCAAGAGAATGGCAATAACTATGACGACAATTCGCCTATCAACCATGTAGAAAAAATAACAGGAAAATATTTACTCATTCATGGCACTGCAGATGACAATGTGCATTTTCAAAACACGGTTGAGTTGGTTGATGAAATGATTAAAAAAGGTATCAAGTTCGACAGTGAATTGTATCCTAATAAAAACCATGGCATAGGTGGAGGCAAATACCGCTTGCACCTTTACAAAAGAATGACAGCGTTTCTAGAAGAGCAATAATTATTGTTTGCTGAAAACCTTTTTGAGGATATCACTGATGCGGTGCAAAGGATTTTCTCTGATGAGTTTTTCTTCCACTGCAATTTTCAAGAACAAGCCATCTAAGCCTTTTTGAGTTACATGTTTGCTCAATGAATTGGTTTTGATTTGATCCCATAAAATACCATTCAATGAAGCGGTATTGTAAGCGTTCACCAAATCAGTATAAGCCGATTCTGCAGATACATTTCCTAATAATTGTTTAGACAAAGATTGTTTGATTTTAGGTTCAAACAAGACAAATAAAGAGTCGAATGTTTTCCCTTTTAAATATGTGGTAGCAGCCGTATCTGAACCATTTAAAATGGAGAGCCCATCATTGATGGTAATACCTGTAACTGCGTTCAATAATATTTGTTTAGATGCAGGAGCAGCGTCTTCAGCAGCTCTATTAATAGATAAGATGGTATTTTCTATCAATAAATTCCCTCCAGGAATTTTATCTATTGATTTGTATATGACTTGCGCTTCCTCTGGCAGTAAAATTTTAACTGCCATGTCCATGTAGTAACCATTGGTTTTTGACAATACAGTTACTGATGTGTCGGTTCCTACACTCAAAGCCTCTTTTAAGCCTTGTGTAATTTCTTCGTTGGTTAAACCAGTTTTTTGAAGCATGTCTATTGCCTTTTCACAAGCAACTAACGTAAAGCATAAAATACCAACTAATAAAACAGAATGTTTAAGTTTGAGAGTCATGCAACAAAACTGCGGCTTTGTATTTGATTTTGCAAATGTGAGAAAGCGCTTTATATTGCATTTAACAAAAAATCAAAAATTAAGAATATGAATAAAACCGGACATCCAAAAGGGCTCTATTTATTGTTTTTAACTGAAATGTGGGAACGCTTCAGTTATTATGGAATGCGTGGGTTATTGACCCTTTATCTAACCAAAGCCACCATAGAAGGAGGTTTAGGTTTTGACGATGCTAATGCCGGATTGTTGTACGGTATTTATACTGGTTTGGTATATTTAACTCCAATTTTTGGTGGGTGGTTGGCCGACAATTTAATTGGTCAACGACGTTCCATTACCATTGGAGGTATTTTAATGGCATTGGGTCAATTCAGCTTGTTCATGTCAAATGCCAATGCATTACTGTTTTTCTATTTAGGTTTGATTTTACTCATTATAGGTAATGGTTTTTTTAAGCCCAATATTTCTACAATTGTTGGTCAATTATACCCTGCTGGTGATACCAGAAAAGACGCAGCTTTCACCATTTTTTATATGGGTATTAATTTGGGAGCATTCTTAGCGCCATTGGTTTGTGGTTATTTGGCTGAAGATTTATTTGCAGTAAAAGATGCCACAACAGGCAATGTACTATCATACGGCTTCAATTATGGTTTTTTAGCTGCAGGAGTTGGGATGGTGCTGGGTCAATTGTTGTTTAATTTATTTGGACAAAAATACCTTGGAGATTTAGGTAAAGAACCTGGTGCTAAATTACAAAAAGCAGCAGCTGCTGCTTCAGGAGAAGTTGCGCCTCCATTAACCAAAGAAGAAAAAGACCGTCTTTCTGTTATCGTCATCATGATGTTGTTCAATATATTCTTCTGGGCAGGTTTTGAGCAAGCCGGCTCATCTATTTCATTGTACACTGACCGTTATATAGACAGACACGTAGGCATGCTCGACTGGACCGTTCCTACTTCATGGTTCCAGTCAGTAAATCCATTGTTCATTGTATTGTTAGGCCCTGTATTTACATGGTTGTGGACATTCCTTGGCAACAAAAGGAGAGAGCCTAATACCATCATTAAAATGGCTTTGGGGATGATTTTATTAGGAGTTGGATTCTTTTTGATGATCGGTGCCGCTATGCAAAGAGGTGGAGATATTGCCGATACTGCTATTAAGGCAGATTTAATGTGGTTAGTTGGTACATATTTGATTCATACCATGGGTGAATTGTGTTTGAGTCCAGTTGGGCTCTCAATGGTAACCAAATTGGCTCCGCTTCGTTTGGGTTCATTGATGATGGGTGTTTGGTTCCTAAGTTCTTTCATTGCCAATTTCCTTTCAGGTTATTTGGTACAATACTTTGCAACCATGGGTGCTCAAACCATCTTTACCATTATTTCAGCAGTAGTGATTGTTCTAGGTTTATTGGTGTTGGTTATTTCAAACCAACTCAAAAAGCTCATGCATGGCGTACATTAATTGAACTTTGTTTTGTTATATAAAAAGCGGCTGCCCAAGGGCAGCCGCTTTTTTGCTTATTAGTCAATATTTAAGGAAATGCTAATTGTAATAAAAATTAAATTGCATCATGTTAGAACAAATAGATTTAACCAAAATTTTAGTCTTGGATATTGAAACTGTTCCTCAAACTGAAACCTTTGATGAACTCAACGATACTTGGAAAGACCTTTGGCTCAAAAAAGCGCAACAGCTCAAAAAGGAAGAAGGACAAACTGATTTAGACATTTATCCAAGGGCAGGCATTTATGCTGAATTTGGTAAAATTGTGTGCATTTCATGTGGTTTTTTTGTAAGAGAGGGTAACCAATACACTTTCAGAATTAAATCTTTTGCAAGTGATAATGAAATAGAAATATTAGAAAGCTTTACGCATTTGGTAAACCATCATTTTTCAGGACCTGGATTTTCTTTGTGTGCACACAATGGCAAGGAATTCGATTTTCCGTTTATTGCCAGAAGATGTTTACTCAATGGCTTACCCATTCCACAACCATTAAACATTGCAGGTAAAAAGCCTTGGGAAGTCAATTTGTTGGACTCTATGGAGCTTTGGAAATTTGGCGATTACAAAAGTTTTACTTCATTGGTTTTATTGGCAACTGCTTTTGGCATTCCAACCCCTAAAGATGACATAGATGGCAGCATGGTAGGTATGGTATACTGGAAAGAAAAAGATCTAGAGCGTATCAAAACTTATTGTCAAAAAGATGTCATTACAGTGGCTCAAATTTTGTTGAAATACAAACTGCAGCCCTTGTTAGAAATGCATCAAATACAATATGTTTAAACCAATTGGTCTAGTTTGTTTTCAATCTTTTTGATGATGCCTGGCCAACTGTATTTTTCATAAAATGAGTTGGGTAAATGCCCTATTCCCGAATCTAAATGATTGATCATTGCAAGGGCAAATGCCTCCCAATTTCCATCTTCAATCACCTGTAATAAGTTTCCGCAAACCATAGGGTCTATGCCTTCTGCACCCGTTTGGGTAGAAAGAACAGCTTTGCCTCTGGCCAAAGTATCTATGGCTTTTGTTTTAACACCACCACCACTCATAATTGGATTGATCATTAAAGTACAAGCGTCTATGTACGTTTCAATGTCATCAACAAATCCACAATATGTAAGCTGATTCAAAGCATTGAGTTTTGTTGCGATATTTTGTGGGAGGTTTTTGCCACAAATTAAAATTTGAAAGTCTTTGTTTTGTTTGAGTAAACGCGGATAAATTTCTTCAGCAATAAAATTTACGGCTTCGTAATTGGGCGCATAACTCATGGTTGCAAAAAATAGAAAGATGGGCGTTTGTATTGCTAATTGATAGTTTTGACAAATCAACGCTTTCGCATTTTCTCTTTTTTCTGGAAGGCTGTTAAATGGAACCCCATAAGGACTGAGCAAAGTTTTGTTTGCATTCAATCCAAATTCATTGATGGCTTTTTGCTGGTCAATATCACTCACAAAAATCACCAAATTGGCTTGTTGGTATGCCCATTTTTCATAGAGGTATAACATAGACCACCATTTTTTACCCATGCTTTTGAACCTCAAATACTCAATGTTATTGCTTCTGATAAAAACCTTTTGCTTTCCAATTAATTTCAGAAATGGAATCATCCATGCCATCCAAGGTTGGTCAAAAAAAACATATTTTGTTTTTCTCAATCGGATCTCTTTCAAAATGCGAAAGAGTTGATTGATTTGTAGGTACCTTCTTTTTTTGAACCGCATTCCAAATATCAATTCAAAATTAAAATGACTGGTATCGGTTGTTTTATATGGGTCAACTGTGTAAACGGTCAATGGATTGCTGGCTCCAAGGTAATTCAGAATTTGAAGCGTTGAAATTTCACCCCCAGTTGTGGCTGGTAAAAATGGATAAGATACAATAGCAAATATGGGTCTCTCACTTTTCATTGCACAACAAATATGCAGGATTGTATCCAAATCAGCTATTTTTGAAAGATGGAATCTATTCAGTTAGCAGATAAAACCTTTTATTCTTTTTTGTCTGCAGGTGCAATTCAAAAACAAATTCAGCAACTTTCTTCTCAAATAAATGCAGATTATGCTCATAAAAATCCAATTTTTATAGCCATTCTAAATGGTTCATTTATGTTTTGTTCTGATTTAATCAAACAAATAAACCTAGAATGCAAGGTTTCGTTTTTGAAACTGTCATCGTATGATGGTTTCAACTCAAGTGGGAAAGTAAATCAGTTGATTGGACTCAATGAGGATATCACAAACCAAGACATCATTGTCATTGAAGACATCATGGATTCGGGTTTAACTCTGGCTGCTATTTTGGAACAATTGAATCAGTTAGCACCTGCATCCATCAATGTATGTACGCTTTTATACAAACCAGCTGCCAATAAAACCAATTTTACACCTCAATATGTGGGTTTTGAAGTTGGAAATGAGTTTTTGGTAGGATACGGTTTAGATTACAATGGCTTAGGAAGGAACTTGCCAGAAATATACCAATTCCGTTAACCCCAAGTTCGGTATGATATTTTAGACTTGTTGAATACAAAACTTTCATTTTTCTTCGTAGCATAAATCGGTCAACATGTTAAACCTCGTTTTATTTGGTCCTCCTGGGGCAGGCAAAGGCACCCAATCAGCAAAACTCATCAATCGTTTTTCTTTGGTTCACTTGTCTACAGGAGATATTTTTCGTGCAAATATCAAAGGCGAAACAGCCTTAGGTAATTTGGCTAAAAGCTACATAGACAAAGGGCAATTGGTTCCAGATGAGGTTACCATCAATATGTTGTCTGAAGAGGTTAAAAAAAGTCCTGAAGCCAAAGGATTTATTTTTGATGGTTTCCCAAGAACGCAGGCACAAGCAGCTGCCTTAGACAATTTGCTGACAACAATGGGTACTTCAATTTCGCTGATGTTGGCACTTGAAGTAGAAGAAGAAGAATTAAAGAAAAGGTTGTTGTTGAGAGGAAAAGACAGTGGCCGTGCAGATGACCAAGATCCTCAAATCATCCAAAAACGCATAGAGGTTTATCAAAACGAAACTTTTCCTGTTAAAGATTACTATTTGGCTCAAGGAAAATACAAAGGAGTGAATGGCATTGGCGAAGTCAATGAAATTTTCGAAAGCCTTTGTGAAGAAATTGAGTCTGTAAATAAATAAAAAATGGCTGAATCAAATTTTGTAGATTATGTAAAAATCTGCTGCAGAAGTGGTAAGGGTGGTGCTGGTTGTATGCATTTTCACAGAGATAAACATACTGCAAAAGGCGGTCCTGATGGCGGAGATGGAGGCATTGGAGGAAGTATCATTGTCAAGGGCAATGCCCAAGCATGGACTTTACTGCATTTAAAATACCGCAAACATGTCATCGCTGAGCCTGGTGCCAATGGCGAAAGTGCCTTGCGCAAAGGCAAAGATGGTAAAAACGAAATTCTAGAGGTTCCTCTTGGAACAGTAGCCAAAGATGCTGAAACAGGCCAAATTTTATTTGAAATAACCAAAGATGGTCAACAAGAAGTTTTGTTAGCAGGAGGTAGGGGAGGATTGGGTAATCATCATTTTAAATCGGCTACCAATCAGGCGCCTAGGCATGCTCAAACAGGGCAAGAAGGCAAAGAAGAATGGAAAATCCTTGAACTTAAAATTTTAGCGGATGTAGGTTTGGTAGGCTTTCCTAACGCTGGTAAATCAACTTTGTTATCGGTTGTTTCTGCGGCTAAACCTGAAATTGCCGATTATCCATTTACTACATTGGTGCCCAATTTAGGTATTGTTCCTTATGAAGATTACAGGTCATTCGTAATGGCTGACATTCCTGGAATCATCGAGGGTGCTCACGAAGGAAAAGGTTTGGGTACAAGGTTCTTGAGGCATATTGAAAGGAATGCAACCTTGCTTTTTATGGTTCCTGCAACTTCAGAAGATATCAAGGCTGAATACCAAATTTTACTCAAAGAGTTGAAACTTTACAACAAGGAATTGTCAAATAAAAATAGGTTGTTGGCAATTACTAAATGCGATTTGGTTGATGAAGCAACAATCAAGGACATCAAAAAGAAATTGCCTAAAGTGCCAGTAGTATTCATCAGTTCTGCAACAGGATTGGGTGTTGCTTCACTTAAGCACAAGTTGTGGGACATGATCCAAGACACTTAAGCCAATTCTTCAAAATAACCGGTTTCTCTGTTTTTTCTACAATTGTTCCAATCGTAATACCTGCCATTCATGGCAATGTAAATGCCGGGTTTTAAAGTTTGTGCAAATGCCAATGCACTGCCTAAATTGAAAAGACCATCGCTTGATCCAAATTTATAAGGGATCATGGCGCCAGTTATAACAACAGTTTTGTTTGTAACATGTTTAGCCAAGGTTTCAGCTGTTTTAGTGAGGGTATCTGTTCCATGGGTCAACACAATTTGGTCGTTGTGACAATTCATACAAGCCTTTACTAAAATACTTCTGTGTTCATCGGTCATTTCTAAACTGTCAATCAACATCAGCGTCTGAATTTCAAGTTCTACTTTTGATCTGCCTAAAAGCAACATGTCATGCACATGGGTGTCTTTAAAAAATAAACTACCATTGAGTTCGTTGTACTCTTTATCAAATGTTCCTCCAGTTACCAAAATAGAAATAGCCATACCTCAAAATTTTTCACGAATTAATTGAATACTAAAGGCATTTCCTTTCTTTGAGCAACAAACCTTTGCACATTTTTTGCCATTTTATGTTTGTCCTTTAAACAGTCTTCAACGCTACAGAGAATTTGACAAATCTGTTTTTAATTAAAATGGCTTTTTGCTGCTTAAATACTAAATTCGTGAACATTTTTTAAATGGTAGAATACCAGCAATAAAAAACAAACATGCAAGAACAGGAATTAGAATCGGTAGTTATCAGATTTGCAGGAGACAGTGGGGATGGCATGCAACTTACCGGAACACAGTTTACAAATACAGCAGCATTATTTGGAAATGATTTGGCAACATTTCCTGATTTTCCGGCAGAAATAAGGGCCCCACAAGGAACTTTAGCTGGGGTTTCAGGTTTTCAAATTCATTTTGGTGCTACAGCCATCCATACACCAGGAGACCAATCGGATGTATTGGTTGCCATGAACGTAGCGGCGCTGAAAGCCAATCTCAAGAATCTTAAAATGGGCGGAGTAATCATTGCCAACTCTGACGGATTTGATGCCAAAAACCTCAGACTTGCAAATGTGCCTGAAGCTGAAAATCCATTGCTAGATGGTTCTCTAGACGCTTATGATTTAAAAACCATTGATGTTACTAAAATTACCCGATCTGCTCTAGCAGATAGTGGTTTGGGCGTCAAAGAAATAGACCGTTGTAAAAATATGTTTGTCTTGGGCTTGATTTATTGGATGTACCATCGTTCTATGGAAAGTTCAATCAAATTCATTCAAACAAAATTTGCCAAAAATGAAGCGGTCATGCAAGCTAATTTAAAGGTGTTGCAAGCAGGATGGAATTATGGCGAAACAACTGAAATGTTTGCCAATCGGTACAATGTAGCTCCAGCAAAAATGCAACCAGGTGTGTACAGAAGTATCATGGGTAATGAAGCTGTTGCAATGGGAATCATAGCTGCATCAGTTCAATCTAAACTTCCAGTTTTTTATGGAACATACCCAATTACACCTGCTTCTGATGTATTGCATGAATTGTCTAAACACAAAGCTTTTGGAGTTAAAACCTTTCAAGCTGAAGATGAAATTGCGGGAATTTGTGCGGCAATAGGTGCATCTTTTGGTGGCAACTTAGCAGTTACTGGATCTTCTGGTCCTGGAATTGCACTCAAAACAGAAGCCATAGGGTTGGCAACCATGTTAGAATTGCCATTGGTTATTATCAATGTACAAAGAGCTGGGCCTAGTACTGGTTTGCCAACTAAAACTGAACAAGCAGACTTATTGCAATCGTTTTATGGTAGAAATGGCGAATGTCCTGTATTGATAGTGGCTGCGCAATCACCAGCAGATTGTTTCCATATGTCTTTCGAAGCTTGTAAATTGGCTTTGAACCACATGATCCCAGTTTTCTTTTTAAGTGATGGGTACATTGCAAATGGCTCTGAGCCATGGAAATTCCCAACTCAAGATGCACTTCCACCAATTGATGTAAAATTCGCAGTTCACAATCCAGAACGAGCTAAGTTTTTACCTTACGAAAGGGATGAAAAATTAGCCAGGCCATGGGCAATACCTGGTACTCCAGGACTAGAACACAGAATAGGTGGCTTAGAAAAACAACACATTACAGGCAATATCAGTTACGATCCTGCAAACCATGAGTTCATGGTAAAATTGCGCCAAGAAAAAATTGATCAAGTAGCAAATTATATACCTGAACAACAAATAGACAATGGTCCGTCTTCAGGTGATGTTTTGATACTTGGCTGGGGAGGAACTTATGGTGCTTTGAAAACTGCAACAGCCAAATTAATTGAAGAAGGGCATTCAGTAGCACACACACATCTTAGGTATTTGAATCCATTCCCCAAAAATTTAGGTACACTTTTGAGCCAATACAAGAAAGTGGTTGTTCCTGAATTGAACAATGGTCAATTGGTAAAAATTATCAGAGATAAATATTTTATTGATGCCATTCCTTTCAATAAAATTCAAGGCCAACCATTCATGGCGCATGAAGTCATTCAACAAATAAAAAACATCCTTGCTTCTTAATACAGTGAATATGGAAATTAAAGAACAAACTCAGTTAACAGCTAAGCATTTCGCATCAGATCAAGAAGTAAGGTGGTGTCCTGGATGTGGCGACTATTCAATTCTGAAGCAAGTTCAAACGGTACTACCTGAATTGGGTAGGCCTAAAGAAGAATTTGTTTTCATTTCAGGTATTGGCTGTTCTTCTCGTTTCCCATATTATATGGAAACTTACGGAATGCACTCTATTCATGGAAGGGCAACTGCAATTGCAACTGGCCTCAAATTAACCAGACCAGAATTGAGCGTTTGGATTGTCACAGGTGATGGAGACTCAATGTCTATTGGGGGCAATCATTTCATTCACTTGCTCAGACGCAACCCAGATGTGAATGTGTTGTTGTTTAACAACCAAATTTATGGTTTAACAAAAGGTCAGTATTCACCAACTTCAGAGCAAGGTAAAGTTACCAAATCTACTCCTTATGGCAGTGTCGATTATCCTTTTAATCCGATTGCATTGTGTTTAGGTGCTGATGCTACTTTTGTTGCAAGAACCATGGACAGAGATCCCAAACACCAACAAAACATCATTAAAAAATCATACCATCACAAAGGCACATCTATTATAGAAATATACCAGAATTGTAACGTATTCAACGATGGTGCATTTGAAATTTTTACAGAAAAAGGCACCAAAAAAATGAATACCCTTATGATGGAAAATGGTCAGCCTTTGGTTTTCGGAGAAAACAACGACAAAGGAATCAAGTTAGATGGTTTTAAACCCGTAATTGTGGATTTAAATGATGCCTCTGTAAATGATTTATGGATTCATGATGAAACAGATTTGGTGAAAGCAACTATTTTATCAAGGTTCTATGATGATCCTTCAGTAGAAGGACATTTTCCTAGACCATTTGGAGTGTTTTATGAGAACAAAAACAAAACCCCATTTGAAGAATTGTTCAACGACCAAATTGCACATGCACAATCTAAAAATCCTTTACCTAGTTTAGATAATTTAATTGCAGGCAAAGAAACTTGGATGGTGAGTTAAGCTTTTAATTCACAAAAATCATTGTTATTTAATTGAAATTTAAGGAGATAATTTTTACTTTGCTTTCAATTAAATCATTAAAAATTGAAAAACATTCATGTAGTAAAATGGCTTGTCACATTCACATTACTTGCCATTTCTTTCAATAGTTTCAATAGATCTATTTCGCCACCAACAGAAAATACCGGCGCCCCTTCTGAGGGTAATTGTACAGGCTGCCACGCTGGTTCAGCAGTAAGTTCAGGTACCAATTGGAATGCCATTTCCTTGAACGGACTTCCAGCCAATGGATATGTTCCTGGAACCACATATACGTTAACAGTAAATGGATCTAGTGCAGCAACAAGCAAAAATGGTTTGTTGTTAACTGTCTTGAATTCAAGTAATACAAATGCAGGAAGCTTAAGTGCAGGTACGGGTAATTCAGTATTAGTTGCAGCTAGAAATTATATTGGTCATACCAGTTCAGGAACTGCAAATTCAAGTTTTTCTTTTTCTTGGACTGCACCGTCAACAGGGGTTGGTACAGTTACTTTTTATTTATCATGGTTAGCAACCAATTCAAATGGAGGAACAGGTGGTGATATTACATATGTAAAGTCTTTTAATCTCATTCAAGTACCACCTCCAACTGCAGTAATTAATGCATCATCTAACAGTGTTTGCGTTGGTGATACTATTATACTTCAAGGAAGCGGCTTAAACAATCCTACAACTTATGCTTGGACAATGACAGGTGGTTCTCCAACTTCAGCTTCTTCACAAAATACAAAAGTTGTGTATACAACACCAGGTCCTAAGCAAATCAGATTGGTTACAAGTAATGCAAACGGAAGTTCTAATCCAGCAACATTACAAGTTGTCATCAATGCCAAACCAGTTTTTTCAGTTACACAAAGTGCAAGTCATTTATGTGGGAACACAGATACTGTTTTGCTAGCTGCAACCAACGTAAGCGGTTATAGTTATTTGTGGATGCCAGGTTCTATTACAAGTTCAACCGCTAAAATTACCAATACAGGCGCTTATACAGTTAAAGTAACGAGCAGTAATAATTGTTCAGCAACCAGTAATGTTTATAGTGTATCAAAGAGAAATTTACCGGTATCAACTTTGACTTCCGATAAAGATTCTAGTTGTGTCAATGATTCAATAGTTTTGAAAGCAAATGGAACATACAATACTTATATTTTCAAAAAAGACAATTTAGTCATTCAGTCAAGCAGAGATTCGGTTTTCAAAGTAGCAAGTTCTGGTTCTTATCAGATGCAGGTTTATGATGGTTTTTGTTACAGTGCGGAATCTGTTAAATCAGTTTTTGTTCAATCCATTTTAAGTGCACCTAGTTTGTATACCAATTCAAGTGCCGTCAATCAAATCAATTTCAATTGGAATAAAATAGCGAATGCATTGGCATATCAAATCAGTTTAGATTCTGGTAATACTTGGATCACTCAAAACGATACATTTTACACAATCAAAGTTACTCCTCAACCACAGTCAAAGAAAATATGGGTTCGAGCCACTTCAAATAATTTATGCCCTTTTGGACTCATATCCAGCATCATTGGACAAAATGCAAAGTGTATCAAGCCTGATATAAGTTTTAACTATCTCTCCAAAGTTTGTTTGAACTCACTGAATGATACAACCTCTTTTGAATTGCTTAACAATGCTGCTTTAGCTCAATACTATTTTACAATTTCTAATGCCAATTTCTCAAGCACCAAAAAACAGGGTGGTTTGTTTTTTATTCCGGTTAACAATGGTATCAATCAAATTCATCTATTAGGGGTAGATTCAACTTTTATCAATTGTTCAATTGATACCTTTTTTTCTATTAATGCTTCCGATTTTTCTATCCAAAAACCAGCGTTCAACTTAAACAATACCTCAGTTAAAAATGTATGTGCAAGTGCAGGTGAATTTGAGTTAAAAACTAAACCATTGTTACTTGCCGATTCTATTTATTTTATTTTAAAAGATGCGGCAAACATACGTAACCTTGTTTTGAATCCTAGTGGTTTTGATTCAGTGTTTGCAATCAGTTCTTTCAATAACATGGGTGCTATCTCAACTGTTTATGTCCTTCAAAAAAATAACAGTTCAGGATGTGTGGCTGTTTCTGATACGGGTCTCATCCGTTTTTTACCTGATATAGGATTGGAAATCTCTTCAAGTATGAATCAAAACTCAAAAACTATTGCTTTTACAAGCAATAGTAACTCTAGCCTTCGAAATATTTATTGGGATTTTGGCGATAACCAAACAGACAGTAATGATTTCAATCCAATTCATACTTACATAAATGATGGTAATTATCTTGTAAAGGCCCTGGCTATTGATTTGTTCAATTGTACCGATACTACATCTATGAATGTTCAAATAGGCACTACTGGATTCAATTCAATCACAGGGCTCAGTGGCATTCAATTTTATCCGAATCCCATTCAAAGTAATTTAAATATTGAAGCCAACAGCAATTCAAATAAATTGTACCAAATAATCATTTATGATTTTACTGGCAAAAAAGTTATGAACCCATTTGCGTTACAATTTGTAACAGGTATGAATGTGTTTAACCTCAACTTAAATGGACTGGCCAAAGGAATGTATGTGTTATCTATAGAAGCGGATAATGCAAGCATCAAACAAGTCATTACAAAAGAATAAACTTCAGGTTTGTTTTAAAAAGAGGAGGCGCGGAGCATTGCTCCGCGCCTCCTCTTTTTAAAATTGCCTCAGTTACTTTACTTCTTCAAACTCAACATCCTGAACATTACCAGCTTCATTGTTTTCTGAACCAGTATTTGCATTGGTATTGTTTTGAGCAGCTTGCTCAGCATTGTAAATATCCTGACTTGCAGCTTGCCATGCAGCGTTCAATGTTTCCATTGCAGCATCCATAGCTGGAATATTTTTCTCAGCATGAGCTTTTTTCAAACCTTCCAAACCGCTTTCAATG
This sequence comes from Bacteroidota bacterium, assembly GCA_027491355.1. Taxonomy (GTDB): domain Bacteria; phylum Bacteroidota; class Bacteroidia; order UKL13-3; family UKL13-3; genus CAISCU01. The sequence continues at coordinate 34,029 of JAIXWI010000030.1, read as the reverse complement.
GCTGCTTTTTTATCTGCAGGAATTTTGTCTCCATAATCTTTGATTTGCTTTTCTGTTTGGAAAATCAAACTATCAGCCATGTTCATTTTTTCAACTTCTTCTTTGGCTTTTTTATCTGCTTCAGCATTGGCCTCTGCTTCACGTTTCATTTTTTCAATCTCAGCGTCACTCAAACCGCTACTTGCTTCAATTCTAATCTTTTGTTCTTTGCCAGTTCCTTTGTCTTTAGCACTTACATGTAAAATACCGTTGGCATCAATGTCAAATGTTACTTCAATTTGTGGAACCCCTCTCGGTGCTGGCGGAATATCACTTAAATGGAACCTGCCAATTGATCTGTTTTGGTTGGCCATTGGTCTTTCACCTTGTAATACATGAATTTCTACAGAAGGCTGATTGTCTGAAGCCGTGCTAAATACTTCACTACGTTTGGTTGGAATGGTTGTATTTGATTCAATTAAACGGGTCATGACACCACCCATAGTTTCTATACCCAAGCTCAAAGGTGTAACATCCAAAAGCAATACATCTTTTACTTCACCAGTTAAAACCCCACCTTGAATGGCAGCACCTAAAGCAACTACTTCATCGGGATTTACGCCCTTAGAAGGTGCTTTGCCAAAGAAATCTTCAACTGCTTTTTGAATGGCTGGTATACGTGTTGAACCACCTACTAAAATTACTTCATCAATGTCTTTGGTTGTTAAACCCGCATTTTTCAAGGCAGATTGACAAGGCGCAATGGTTCTCTTGATCAAATCATCTACCAATTGCTCAAACTTTGCTTTGGTAAGTGTTTTAACTAAATGCTTAGGTCCGCTTTGGGTTGCTGTAATGTATGGCAAATTGATTTCTGTTTGAGCAGAGCTTGATAATTCAATTTTAGCTTTTTCAGCTGCTTCTTTTAAACGTTGTAGAGCCATTGCATCTGTTCGTAAATCCATGCCTTCTTCAGCTTTGAATTCATCTGCCAACCAATCAATGATTTTTTGATCAAAGTCATCACCTCCTAAATGGGTATCACCATCAGTTGATTTCACCTCAAATACACCATCACCTAATTCCAAAACAGATACGTCATGAGTTCCTCCTCCGCAGTCAAAAACAACAATTTTCATGTCTTTGTTGATTTTGTCTAAGCCATACGCTAATGCAGCAGCAGTGGGCTCATTAATGATTCTGCGTACATTCAAGCCAGCAATTTCACCTGCTTCTTTGGTTGCTTGTCTTTGAGCATCGTTGAAGTATGCAGGAACTGTAATTACAGCTTCTTTTACTTCAGTGCCTAAATAGTCTTCAGCAGTTTTTTTCATTTTTTGAAGAATGATTGCTGAAATTTCTTGTGGAGTGTAAAGTCTTCCATCAATGTCAACTCTTGGGGTATTGTTATCTCCCTTGGCAACTTTGTAAGGTACACGGCTAATTTCGGTACTTACTTCACCATGGGTGTGTCCCATGAATCTTTTAATAGAGAAAATGGTGTTGATTGGGTTGGTTACTGCCTGTCTTTTTGCAGGATCACCAATTTTTCTCTCACCATCTTTTAAAAATGCAACAATAGAAGGGGTTGTTCTTTTACCTTCACTGTTTGCAATAACCACCGGCTCATTGCCTTCCATTACGGCAACACATGAGTTGGTAGTTCCTAAGTCGATTCCTATAATTTTGCTCATAAAATTGTAATTTTCTTGACTACTTGTATCAATCTTTATACCAATACATATAAGTGTCAGCTTTTAACAATTTATGTCACAAATAGGCTTCAATTGAATGTTTTAATGCCAGTTATAACGGCAAAATGGCAGTTTTGTCAGTTTATTTGAAATTAGGTAGCTCTTTTCTGAGCACTTCATAAGAGATTTCGTCTAAAACCACACCATTTTGAACGGTATAGTTTCTACTTGTAAAAATTCCCTTACCATTTTCTATGTTGGAGTATTCAGTGTTTTTAGGAACTATTGAAGTGTTTGGTTTATTCAAATCAATGTAGTCTCTTAGTTCTTCAGATCCACCATAGGCAATAAACTCTATTCCTAATGTTCTTCTCGTTTTAGAAACATCATAAACCAAGTTGCTTTTGATATGGTTGATGAAATTAATTGATACCACACTTTCTGTATTTATACTCAATGAATAGGTGTACTTTTTAGAGCGTTGAACGTAATAATCTATGTATTTGTTATTGAAAATAGAGGTATCATTGACATTCATTTCCTTGTACTTAAAACGGACAACCAAATCGTATAAAAAAGAGTTTTTGCCTGTTATAAATCTGAATGGGAAAGCAGTATTTGCGGGAGCAGTCCTTAAAGGAATAGTTCTAGCTTCAATGCTTGCATCCTTTACAATTTTAGTGGTAGCCCTGAATATTTTTCCTGATTTTGGAACTCTTATGAACAGTTGGTAAATATCGTCTACCTCATTGTTTGGATTCTTAGGAATTTTACAGGCGTATAAAAAATGCTTGCTATTCCCAAAAATACCTGTTGTATCACTTGCTGCTTCTTTTGGTATGGTATCTATTTTGGTGCAGGGGTAAACCACTTTTGTATTCACATTGGTAATTGAAACCTCTAATGAGTCAAAATATAAGGAGTCGGATATTTGAGCACCTTCTGATGTAGATAATCCAGCGTTATTTTGATAAACTTTTTGTATTCTTATGTATTGAATAGGCTCATTTTGGTCTAAAAAACTGTAAACTACAGCAATGTCTTGGTAGGGTGCATTGATTTCGATGTCGTTTGAACAACCCCAAGCAGTGGAAAGCAGGATGAATCCTGATAAATATGTTAACAATTTCATCTTTTACAAAATAAGGCAATTTTTAAGCCTATTCAAAACCAAGTCAAGCATTTAAAGTAAAAGGTTTTATTTATACCTTTGAAATTCAAAATAGTTATGAGTACTTACAAAGAAGTTAAAAAAGTAACCACCCATACTTTGCATGAAATGAAGCAAAGGGGCGAAAAAATAAGCATGTTAACAGCCTATGATTTCAGTATGGCTAAAATTTTTGATGCAGCAAAGATTGATGTGCTATTGGTAGGTGACTCAGCATCCAATGTTATGCATGGTCATGAAACAACATTGCCCATAACATTAGACGAAATGATTTCACATGCTGCAGGAGTAATTAGAGCAGTAGACAGGGCTTTAGTCATTGTTGATTTGCCATTTGGATCTTATCAAGGTAACTCTAAAGAAGCACTCAATTCCGCCATTCGCATCATGAAAGAAGCCGAAGCACATGCTGTAAAATTAGAGGGGGGAGAAGAAGTAGTAGAATCAATCAAGCGCATACTTATTGCTGGAATTCCAGTAATGGGTCATTTGGGTTTAACGCCACAGAGCATTTACAAATTCGGCACTTATGAAGTTAGAGCCAAAGAAGAAGCTGAAGCAGAAAAATTAATTCGAGATGCCAAATTATTAGAGGAAGCGGGTTGCTTTGCATTGGTATTGGAAAAGATTCCATCAAAATTGGCAACTAAAGTAGCTAAAAGCATCCATATTCCAGTTATAGGCATTGGTGCTGGAAGTGGAGTAGATGGGCAAGTATTGGTGAGTCATGATATGTTGGGCATCAACAAAGATTTTTCTCCCAAATTTTTACGCAGGTATTTGAATTTGTATGACGAAATCAAATCAGCAGTAGAGCATTATGTTGCTGATGTTAAAAAGCAAGATTTCCCGAACGAAAAAGAACAATATTAAGCGCAATTATTTTGAAAGTCCTGTTTGAAGACAACCACTTAATTGCCGTTTTTAAAAAAGCTGGACAAACCGTTCAACCTGAGCCTGGCAAACCCTTGTCATTGGATGATGAAACCAAGCAATACCTTAAAACCAAATACAACAAGCCAGGAGCTGTATATTTGGGTGTAATTCATAGAATTGATATGCCCGTTTCAGGCATCGTAATTTTTGCTAAAACAAGCAAAGCCTTGACCCGAATGAATGAAATTTTTCATGACAGAGCAGTAAAAAAAACTTACAGATGTATCGTTGAAGGTGTCCCTAAACAAACTAAAGGTAGCCTGGTTCACTGGTTAAGACAAGACCCAGTTAAAAATTTTACCAAGGCATTTGAATCAAAAGTATCCAATGCCTCTGAAGCCAAATTGAGTTACGAAGTTTTAAAACAAGGCAAAGGCAAATGCCTGCTGACAATCAATTTAGAAACTGGTCGCAAGCACCAAATACGGGCGCAATTATCAGCTATGGGTTGTCCAATATTGGGCGATATTAAGTATGGTGCCTCTAAACCAAATCCTGACCAATCAATTTCTTTACAGTCATTTTCATTGTCTTTCATGCATCCAGTTAAAAATGAATTGGTTTCAATTGATTTGTCTGAATCCACAGACCAAATCAAATTGTAAATTCATTAAACCTAAATAGCAGCCATTCATTTGATAAAAATGAGTTACTTTTGCAGACTTTAATAACAATAGGTATATGAATGGATTTTTCAAAGTTCCAGTTCCGGTTAACGAACCAATTCTGAGTTATGCACCAGGTACAACTCACAGAGCAGCGTTAAAAGCAGCTATTGCTGCTGCAAGAAATCAAGTACTCGATATTCCAATGTACATTGGTGCTAAGGAAATCAGAACTGGAAAAACCATCTCCATAAGTCCACCGCACGATCACCAGCACAAACTGGCAGATTTTCATGTAGGGGATGCCTCACATGTAGAAATGGCTATTGATGCCGCCTTAGCTGCGAAATCAAAATGGGAGAACATGGCATGGGAACAAAGAGCCGCAATTTTTTTAAAAGCAGCTGATTTAATAGCTGGTCCATACAGAGCTAAATTGAATGCTGCAACCATGCTTGGACAAAGTAAAAATGCTTTTCAAGCTGAAATTGATAGTGCCTGTGAAATCATCGATTTTTTAAGATTCAATGTGTATTTCATGAGTCAGATTTATGCAGAACAACCACAATCTGCAAATGGAATCTGGAATAGAATTGAATACAGACCACTTGAAGGATTTATCTATGCTTTAACGCCATTTAATTTTACTGCAATTGCAGGAAATTTGCCAAGTAGCGCAGCCATGATGGGAAATGTAGTGGTTTGGAAACCATCTAATACACAAGTTTATTCAGCCAATGTATTAATGGAAATTTTCAAAATGGCTGGTGTGCCTGATGGGGTCATCAACTTAATATATCCAAGTGGTCCTGTTGCTGGAGAAGTGATTTTCAAACATCCTGATTTTGCAGGTATCCACTTTACAGGCTCTACGGGAGTCTTCCAAGATATATGGAAGAACATTGGAAACAATATTCATTTGTTCAAAACATATCCGAGAATTGTAGGAGAAACTGGGGGGAAAGATTTTATTGTAATGCATCCATCTGCATTGGTTCAAGAGAGTGTGGTAGCAATTGCAAGAGGTGCATTTGAATACCAAGGACAAAAATGTTCAGCCGCTTCAAGGGTATATGTACCTGCTAATTTGTGGCCTGCAGTAAAAGAAAAATTAGTAGCAACTATGGCTACTTTTAAAATGGGTCCTACCGAAGATTTTACCAATTTTATCAATGCAGTTATAGATGAAAAATCATTTGATAAATTGGCTGCATACATTGAACAAGCCAAAGCTGATGCAAGTTGTGAAATCATTGCAGGAGGAGGATACGACAAAACCAAAGGTTGGTTCATAGAACCTACAGTCATTGTAACTACCAATCCTTTTTACCAAACCATGTGCGAAGAATTGTTTGGTCCAGTTTTAACAATTTATGTTTATCCTGAAAATGAGTTTGAACAAACACTTGACATTGTTGACCGTACTTCAAATTATGCACTAACAGGGTCCATCATTTCTCAAGATAGGTATGCCATAGAGTTGGCAACTAAAAAATTGAAAAATGCTGCAGGTAATTTCTACATCAATGACAAGCCAACAGGTGCCGTTGTAGGTCAGCAGCCGTTTGGAGGTGCAAGGGGAAGTGGAACCAATGATAAAGCTGGTGCCATGATCAACTTACTCAGATGGACCAGCTTAAGAACCATCAAAGAAACATTTGTACCACCCACTGATTACCGTTACGAATTCATGAACGAAGCATAAGTTTCGTTAAACATTTTATCAGCTGTGTTGTTCAAACAATACAACAATCAAATTTTTATATGCAGTTTTTTGTAGTTGCCTTGGCAGTTGTTTTTGGCTTTGGTTATTTTTTTTTCAATAAGCCGGAATATGGGTCCTTGCCAAGTGGCAATAGACTATCCAGGATTGAAGCTTCTCCTAATTACAAAGATGGTGCTTTTCAGAATATTGAAAATACCCCAAATTTTAGTGAGGATGCAGGTGTTTTTGAATTCTTCAAAACCATGTTTTCAATTCCAGATAATGCTACACCTTCAGTGCAATTACCTTCAGTAAAAACTGAAATCAGTTCTATTTCAGATACAGGCATTACTATAATTTGGTTTGGTCATTCCTCCTATTTTATAAATTTAAAAGGATATAAAATTTTAGTTGATCCTGTGTTTTCTGGTGTTGCGGCGCCTGTTAATTTTTTTGCCAATGCATTCAAAGGTAGTGATGTTTATCAAGTTGAAGATTTTCCTAGGCTAGATTTAGTACTATTAACCCATGATCATTACGATCATTTAGATTACAAAACCATACTTAAACTCAAGGATAAAACTACCAAATTCTATACCTCATTGGGTGTAGGAGCACATCTGAATGCATGGGGTATTTCAGATGAAAAAATAACTGAGTTTGATTGGTGGCAAACCGAACAAATCATAAATCAACTAAAAGTTACAGCCACACCTGCTCGACATTTTTCTGGAAGGCTTTTTAAAAGAAACCAAAGTTTGTGGTCGTCTTTTGTATTGGAGTTCAATGGCGGAAAAATATTTATAGGAGGAGACAGTGGTTATGATAAAACTTTCAAAAAAATAGGTGCACAATTTGGTGCATTTGATATGGTAATTCTTGAATGTGGTCAGTACAACAAGTTATGGCCTTATATTCACATGACACCTGAACAAGTTGTGCAAGCGGCCATTGATTTAAATGCTAGGGTTTTAATGCCTGTTCACTGGTCTAAATTTAGGCTTGCTATGCACAAATGGAATGAGCCAATTGAGAGAGTCTCCAAAGAATCAGACCGTTTACATATGAATTTAACAACTCCAATGATCGGAGAACCCATCATACTTAACCAAAATTACCCTCGGTCAAATTGGTGGTCCAAACTATAAATTCCCTGTTCTACCTCCATCTACAGGAACATTAATTCCAGTAATGTATGCAGCAAATGGAGAGGCTAAAAATGCAGCGGCGTAGGCAATTTCTTCTGGTTTTGCAAAACGATTCAAAGGAATTTCAGCAAGCATTTCATCTTGAACCTCGTTGATACTCTCATTTTGCTTCATGGCTTTACCTTCAATAATTTGATTTAGCCTATCTGTAGCTGTTGCTCCCGGTAAAATATTGTTAACAGTAATACCCATAGGACCTAACTCATTCGCAAGTGTTTTACTCCAATTGCCAACAGCCCCTCTAATTGTATTAGAGACCCCTAAACCTTTCAATGGAATTTTAACAGAAGTAGATATGATATTAATGATACGTCCATAACCACTTTGTTTCATTCCATCTACTACATTTTGAACCAAATAATGACTGCTCAACAAATGTGCATTGAATGCCTGTAAAAATTCTTCTTCTCTTGCATTGACCAAGGCTCCGGGGCTGGGTCCACCAGAATTATTTACTAAAATTTGATAGAGGTAATGTTCATTAATTTTTGAAGTAACTGCAGCCTTCACTTCTTGTGGTTTCATGAAATCAGCTACTAAAAAATGGTGAACCTGTCCTTTGGAGGTGTCGAGGTCTTTTACAACCCTTTCCAATATGCCACCATTTCTTGAAAGCAATGTTACGTTTGCACCCAATAATGCAAACTGCTTGGCTATTGCAAATCCAATTCCTTTAGTACTGCCACAAACCAAAGCATTTTTGCCAGTTAAATCTATTTCCATTATTTTGAGTATGAGTCACTGCAATGATAGTACAAATTTTAATTTAGCATCCTGCAGTTTGTTACTTATTTTTTCTCAGTTTAAAAAGTGGTTTCAAAAATTAAGAATTGATGGTATTTTGCGAGGTGCAGTTTTTATATCCAAGTTTTTTATGGGCATTGAGTTTACTTGCATTGCCTGTTGTCATTCATTTGTTCAATTTTAGAAGACCTAAAAAAATAGTGTTTTCTGATATTCGATTTTTGAAACAAATAGCTTTTGAAACAAAAAAGCAAAAACAAGTAAAACATTGGTTGATATTGGCCATGAGGCTATTGATGTTGCTTTTCTTGGTGCTTGCTTTTGCGCAACCATTCATTCCAATAGGTGAAACTAAACCCAATTCAGAACAATTGGTTTCGGTATATTTAGACAACAGTTATTCTATGTATCTTAATGGTGAGCAATCAACTTTATTGGAGGAAGCTAAAAACAAAGCAAGACTCTTGGCTGAATCCTATGGAGATGGCGTTCAATACCAACTGTTCAATAATAATTTTGATCCTGATCAGGTATTGGTTTTAAATAAAAAGGCTTTTTTAGAGAAAATTGAACAAACTCATTTGACCGGTTATTCAAGGTCAGCAAAACACATTTACAGTAAACAATTGGCTGCATTCCAAAGCAAATTCTATCAACATGCCAGTTTGTACTGGATTTCAGATGGCCAAAAGAGTCAATTCAACCTTGCGAATTTCAAGCAAGATGCTACTTTACCAATTCATTTTATACCATTAGAACCCGTTTTAAAAAACAATATTTGGATTGATACTGTATGGATAGACGAACCTTTTATAAAAGTAAACAGACCCTTTACTGTTCATGTCAATGTGAAAAACAACTCCGAAACAGCTATTCAAAATCAAACTTTGTCTTTGTTGATTGATCATAAAAAAGTGAATTTGCAAAATTTCAGTTGCAATGCCAATCAAACTGAGTTGTTAAAGTTTAACTACACTATCAAAGATACCAATTGGCATACTGCAACTTTTACCCTCAACGATTATCCTTTGGTATTTGATGACAGTTATCATTTCATTGTCAAAGCCAATGCTCAAATCAATGTACTTCAGTTGTATGGAAATGAACCCAATATTGCTTTTAAAAAATTATACCAATTAGATGCATCTTATCATTTGTTGCAACAACCTATTCATAAAACAAACCCTCAAGTTTTTAACAACCAACAATTGATTATACTTGATTGTGTTCAACAATTAAGCTCTGGCTTGGAAGAAGCTTTACTCAATTTTATGAAAGATGGTGGTTTAGTATTGATGCTTCCTGCAAAAGAACAGTCCTCAAAAAATGATGCTTTTTTAAGCAAGCTTGGTCTTGGTTTTGGAGAACTTCAACGAGATAATATTGAAATCAATGAAATCCAAACAAGAGATGAACTGTTCAAACAGGTGTTTACCAATTTGTCAGCTCAAACCCTGTATCCCAAAGTATCGGCCTATTTCCCAATTGAAAGCAATGGGAATGTTACAGTTCAAAAAATTATTGGCATGAGCAATGGCCAACCCTATGCCATTAGAAAAAAATTTGGGAAAGGTCAATTGGTTTTAGTTGCCACACCTATGCTTGCACCAGAAGATCAATTCACAAACCATGCTTTTTTTGTGCCGTTTTTATTGAACCTGCCTTTTTCAATCAAGAGTAGGCAACATTTAGCTTATCAAGCCAATCAACTAAAGTTTCTACCAGTATCAGTCATTTCTGAAAACAACTCATTCACCATCAAAAAAGACAAACGCTCTTGGCAATGTCAAGCAAGCAATAGGGCAGGAGTCTATGCAATTGAAATACCCACAAGTATTCAAGAGCCAGGTATTTACAATGTATTAAATGGACCTGATTGTATTACAAAATTCGCAATTAATGCAAACAGAACTGAATCAAGTTTAACTTTTAATTCAATAGAAACATTAGAAAATGCTGGGTTTATTTTGCACCAAGAAAACAATGAGGCTTTTAAAACCCAAATACAAATGAATTTAAACGGACATGCATTGTGGCGTTATTTTTTAATTGTAGCCTTGCTGTTTTTGATAATAGAAATGCTTTTACTCAAATATTTTTAAAAAACGTTTAAGTATTTTTAGCACTTCTGTCCATAAATTGGTGCCAATCTGATTCAAAATCAATAAATTTGCAAGAATCACTGATAAAATATGAAGTTAATCATTCTCAATGCCTTGATTTGCGATCCGAATGCAGAATTGAATGGCAAGTATTGTGATTTAATGATAAAAGATGGTCTATTGCATGCCATAGAACCTTCAAAAAAGAAAGCATTTGATGCCATTTCAAAAGATTACAAAAGATTCGATGCTCAAAAAGCATTCTTGAGTCAAGCTTGGATAGACTTGTACGCAAATTTTGGCGAACCTGGATTTGAAGATGCAGAAAACTTTGAATCAGGTTCACAAGCTGCTTTAAGAGGTGGTTTTGCAAAAGTCATGCTGAGTCCACTCACACAACCTTGTAGAGATTCTAAATCAGGCATTCAAAATGTGGTGAACCTCTCTGACAAATTACCTGTATCTATTTATCCTTTTGGAACTGTTAGTGTAAATGCCGCAGGTAAAGAACTTGCTGAAATGTATGACATGCAACAATCAGGTGCCATTGGATTCACAGATGGCAATCATGCTATAGAAAACGCAGGATTGCTTTTGAAAGCATTGCTTTATTTAAAGGGGATGAATGGTAAATTGTTTACCTATGCCAATGATGCAGGCTTGGCAAATGGTCAGAGAATACATGAAGGAAATCAAAGCACTTACCTTGGAATAAAAGGAAGTCCAGCACTTGCTGAAGAAATAAGAATTCAAAGAGACATAGAATTACTCAAATATGCGCAGGGAACCATTCACTTCAGTCAAATTTCTAGCAAACAAAGTATAGAAATCATTAAAAAAGCTAAAAAACAAGGCTTGAAAGTAACATGCGATGTTGCCGTTGCCAATTTGTGTTTTAGTGACAAAGATTTAATGGCATATGATACAAATTTTAAAGTCATTCCTCCTCTTAGAACTCCAGCAGATCAACAAGCCCTTTGGGATGGAATAGCAGACGGAACCATTGATGCCATTGTCAGTAACCACACGCCAATTGCACTAGAGTTTAAAAATTTAGAATATGAATATGCGCAACATGGTATGAATACTTTAGAAGCCTTCTTACCCATGTTGGTTCATTCAAAACCAAGTGAAATTAAATGGGAATCCGTAATCAGGGCCCTAACAACAAATCCGGCTCAAATACTGGGTTTTGAAAATTCTAATTTTCAAATTGGGCAACCCATTTCGTTCACAATTTTTGATCCAAATCATTCAAAAACATTTATCATACAACATTCTAAAACCAAAAATAATCCATTGCATAATCAAACGATTAAAGGCAATGTGTTAGCGGTTTATCATAAACAAAAACTAAATATATTCTAATGTCAACTAACCAATCTACCATTCAACATGCTTTACAAGTATTGTTTACTGAATTCGATAATTCTCCTTCTACTTTAGAAATTTGTAAAGCCTGTTTGGCAATATTTAATGACCATGAGCAAGATTTTTTAAAAAGGGTAAAATCCCTTGATCAATTGTTTGCTAGCAAACCAGAGTTAGAACCAATTCACGAATTTGCATTCGATTTATTATTGGTAAAATTACTGTCTGCAGAAAATAAACCAGAATCATTTTTTGATTCACCAGAATGGGACCAAATCGAAGACAAAACCATTGATAGAGGAACTGAATTGTTGAACTTGTTCTTGTATTTGAGTGAAGCCAAAGAAGCAGATGTAGAAATTTCATTGGATGATTTCTTGAATGAATTCTTGTTGGTAGATGAAGATGAATTCCAAGACGAATTGTCTATTTATGAGCCATTCATTGTCAATGAAGACATTTTAGAAGCAGAACTGTCTAGTATCAAAGAAATTCAAACTGCAATCAAAGATGAAAACCCAATAAAGCCATTATTTTTGGCCTTGGTATTGTTTTTCCAAGAACCTGAAGGAATTGTTGATGAAGAAGCAGCTGTTTTGAGTAAATTTGATACAGCTGTATATGAAACATTGCGCGGTTTTTATAGGCATTAATTTGTATTATTGTTTGACAAAATTTTTATAACATGGAGCAGCACACAACAACCAAACAGGTCATCACTAAATTTGCTATTATTTATGCTTTGGCAAACATTGGCTTTACCTTGGTTACTTACATTTTAGAGATTTATCAGAACAGTGCTTTATTAACCGTCCTCACAATTGCAACAAACATTGCAATCTTGTTTTTTGGGCTAAAAACCCGTAAAAATGAAATTGAATCTGGTCATTTGACATACGGACAAGGGGTTGGAACAGGTATTGCAATTGTAGCAGTTGGCGCATTGATTCTCACAGCTTATACTGTTATTTTTAATAACTACATTGACCCAGACTATATGAAAAACATCATGCAGTCTACTAAAGCAAATATGTTAGAAAAGGGAATGACCGATGAGCAAATAGAGGGTGCAATGAAAATGACTGAAATGTTTATGAATCCAGTTTTTAATGCGTTTGTTACATATTTTAGTTCGCTCTTTTTTGGATCATTATTAACCCTTTTGGTAGCAATTTTTACAAGGAATAACAAGCTTAATAGCGAGGTTCATGCATAATTCAAAAATTGATATTTCAGTTGTCATCCCATTGTTCAACGAGGAAGAATCCCTTCCCGAATTGATCGAATGGATTGAACGCGTAATGAATGCAAATGCCTTCAGCTACGAAATGCTATTCATTGATGATGGCAGCACCGACCATTCTTGGAAATTAATTGAAAGCCATCACCAAAGAAACAGTTGCATCAGGGGCATCAAGTTTAGACGTAATTATGGAAAATCTGCAGCATTAAATGTAGGATTTCACGAAACCTCAGGTAATGTTGTCATCACAATGGATGCTGACATGCAAGACAGTCCTGATGAAATCCCAGCATTGTATAAAAAAATTACAGAAGAGGGTTTTGATTTGGTTAGTGGTTGGAAAAAGAAAAGGTACGATCCTATTAGTAAAACCATTCCTACCAAGTTTTTCAATGCAGCAACAAGATACATCTCAGGCATTCAACTACATGATTTCAATTGTGGCTTGAAGGCATACCGCTCTGAAGTTGTAAAAAGTATTGAGGTTTATAACGAAATGCACAGGTACATTCCGGTTATAGCCAAATGGGCGGGTTTTAGAAAAATTACGGAGCATGTAGTACAACACCGTGCTCGAAAATATGGTTCAACAAAGTTTGGTGGCATTTCAAGGTTTATCAATGGTTTTTTAGACTTATTAACCATCTTTTTTGTATCTAAATTTGGGAAAAAACCCATGCATTTTTTTGGGGTTATGGGAACCCTCATGTTCATGATAGGTTTCTTTAGTACCCTTTACATTGTAGGAGAAAAATTGTGGTTGGTTTATTCTGGAGACAATGTAGTCAGGAATATCACTGATCAACCCTTGTTCTTCATCTCTTTGGTTGCTACAGTGATAGGTGTTCAACTCTTTTTAGCTGGCTTTATAGGAGAAATGATTTCTCGCAATGCAGCTGAAAGAAATGTATATGGCATTACGAAAAAATTAGGAATTGAAGGCTAAAAAAGTTTTAATAGTGGGTCCTGCTTGGCCTCTAAGAGGCGGCTTGGCCACATACAATGAAAGACTGTGTAGAGAGTTCAATTCACAAGGTTTCGAATGTGAAATTCAAAGTTTCTCTTTACAATATCCAAGTATATTATTCCCTGGTAAAACCCAATTATCAGACGACCCAAAACCAACAGATATTACAATTCATGCTACACTCAACTCCATCAATCCATTCAATTGGTTTAAAACTGCAAGTCGTATAAAAAAGGCGGGTTATGATCTTGTAATTTTTAGGTATTGGTTGAGTTTCATGGCTCCTGTTTTTGGTACTTTAGCTCGTCTCATCAAAAGAAAAGACAATACATTGGTAGCTATTACTGATAATGTGATTTCTCATGAAAGAAAACCCTTTGAGAAATTATTGGCTCAGTATTTTTTGAACAGTTGTGATGCTTTTTTAGCCATGTCAAAAGATATACAAGCGCAGGTAAATCAGCTACAAGCAGCTAAGACATGTGTATATGTGCCACATCCAATGTATGATATGTTTGGGCCTAAAATAAGCAAGGCACAAGCAATAGAAATGCTTGGTTTAGACCCTAACTACAAGTATTGTTTGTTTTTTGGTTTTATCAGAAAATACAAAGGCTTACACTTATTATTGGAAAGTTTTGCCAAGATGGATACGAAATCCTTGAAATTAAAATTGGTAATTGCTGGTGAATTTTATGAAGATGCCAATCCTTATCATCAACAAATCAAAGATTTAAACTTAGCGGATGATGTCATTTTAAAATCAGATTTTATACCTAATAATCAAGTTGGATTGTTTTTTTGCGCCAGTGACATTGTTGTACAAACTTACATTTCAGCTACCCAAAGCGGGGTTACTCAAATAGCCTATTTTTATGATACCCCAATGTTGGTAACGAATGTAGGAGGGTTAGCTGAACTGGTTCCAAACAATTTAGTAGGCTTGGTTTGTGAAAAAGATTCTGAACAAATTGCAAGCAAATTGGCACATTTCTTTCAGCAAAATCTTGAACCTCAAATGAAGCAGGCCATTCAAACTGAAAAGCAAAAGTTTACTTGGGAATACTTATGCAATGCCCTTCTACAAATTGGTAAGCTCAAATAATTACTTGCATTTGTACCAGTAAGCACTATATTTGCACTCCCTTGAAAATAAATATTTAAGGAGACTCAGAGAAAGGAGGTGCACAAATATGATCCAGATTAACGTAAAAGAAAACGAATCTTTAGACAAAGCGCTAAAGAAATTCAAAAAGAAGTATGAGAAAACAGGTGTTGTGAAAGAATTACGTGCTAGACAACAATTTGTAAAGCCATGTATCACCAAAAGACAACAAAAAATCCGTGCAGCTTACAAACTTTTCTTGCAACAACAAGCAAATAGCTAATCAGATATAAAAAAATCGCGGTCTCCGCGATTTTTTTTTGCATTCAATTCTCAGAGTTTGCAGGAATCATACTTTTTTTCTAAATTGAATCAGATTACCTGCCTTATGGAACTTCAACCTGCAATTAGCCAATTTTTAGACCAGCTAAAGTTTGAAAAGAAATTTTCAAATCATACCCTAATTGCCTACCAAAACGATTTAAGTCAGTTCCACACATACCTAACCAATGAATACCAGATAGAGCACCTGACTCAAATTAAACATTTATTTGTGCGCTCATGGATAGCTCAATTCTTAGAAAAAGATTTGAGTCCTAGGTCGGTCAATAGAAAATTGTCTACTTTGAAATCTTTTTTCAAATATGCCATGAGAGAACACTGGATAGCTGTGGATCCAATGGCTAAAATTCAAGGTCCTAAAGTAGGTAAGAAGTTGCCTGTGTTTCTAGAAGAAAAAAACATGCAACATTTGTTAGACGACATAGAACTACTGCCCAATGAGTCGCTCATCATTCAGCTATTTTACTACACAGGTATACGATTGGCAGAACTCATTTCGTTAAAAGTGAACGCCATAGATTTTTACCGAAACCAAATTAAAGTACTTGGTAAACGAAACAAAGAAAGGATCATCCCAATTACAACAGACTTAGCCACTCAGTTAAAAAGCTATCTCGAGGTGAAACAAATAAGCTTGGGCGCAGAACAGCCTTTATTTCTGACAGAAAGGGGCAAGCCATTATACCCTAGGTATGTATACGACATCGTGAAAAGGAACCTCAACTTAGTCAGTACACTTCAGAAAAAAAGCCCGCATGTGCTTAGGCATACCTTTGCAACCCATTTGTTAAATGCAGGTGCAGATCTCAATGCAATCAAAGAATTATTAGGCCATGCAAATTTGGCAGCCACGCAAGTGTATACGCACAACAGCATAGAACGTTTAAAGTCTGTATATAAAAACAAACATCCAAGAGCATAATTCAATTCACCCTTAAATCATATAGCCATGCAAGTAGACATTCAATCCATTCATTTCAAAGCTGACAAAAAACTCATCGATTTCATTACACAAAAAGTTCAAAAAACAGAAACTTTCATCAGTGGAGTGAGAAGTGCAGATGTTTATTTGAAATTAGAAGCTGACCAAGAAGGTGAAAACAAACTGGTAGAAATTAAACTTAATTTAAATGGTAACCCCATTTTTGCAAAAGAACATGCTGTTAGTTTTGAAACAGCAACAGATAAAGTTTTGGATAAATTGGTTGCTCAAGTCAAAAAAATAAAAGAAAAAAGTCAAGAAAAATAGCTCTAAATGATTCAAAAAACAGCTTTAAATTGGTTTTTAAAGCTGTTTTTTTGCCTGTTAATAAGGAATTTATCTGTTTGTTGTTCACTTTTTTTTGATAATCTAAGAATTCACGTATTTTTGCCACGCTGTTACGCTTCCAACGTCTTTAACAGAATTATTTTTGCTATCCTATTGCAAATATCCTGTAAAACGCTACATTTGCAGTCCTTTTTAGTTTAAAAGGCTACTAAGTAGTTGTTCTTTGCAGATATTGATTTCGCTTTATCACCTAATAACAGGTGAAATAGTCAGGCTTTTGATGAACACAGCATTAGCCACTTTAGCTCAGCTGGTAGAGCAACTGATTTGTAATCAGTAGGTCGCTGGTTCGATTCCGGCAAGTGGCTCAAATAAAGTTCTGCTTTAAGTAAATCAATATCTTCCTAAGACGTTGTTCTTTATTTTCGGGGAGATACCAAAGCGGCCAACTGGGACGGACTGTAAATCCGTTGTCTTACGACTTCAAAGGTTCGAATCCTTTTCTCCCCACACAGGTACCAAGAAAATGCGGGAGTAGCTCAGTTGGTAGAGCGACAGCCTTCCAAGCTGTAGGTCGCGGGTTCGAGCCTCGTCTCCCGCTCATCCAATCAAACTAAAATTTGATTGCAGCGATTTAAAATCAATTACTCATTGAGTAGGTAACTGTAACCATTGCTAAGTTTCCAGTAAAAGAGATTTTACCGGAAACTTAAGCCGTTGTAGCTCAGTGGTAGAGCACTTCCTTGGTAAGGAAGAGGTCGGCAGTTCAATCCTGCTCAACGGCTCGGAACTGAGAAATTGATTTTGAGGTGTTGAAATAGAAACTAAAAATTAAAAACTAAATAAAAACTAAAACTATGGCTAAAGAAAAATTTGACCGCAGTAAACCGCACGTAAATATCGGTACTATCGGTCACGTTGACCACGGTAAAACTACTTTAACTGCTGCAATTACTAAGGTATTGTCAGATGCAGGTTTGTCAGAAGCTCGTTCTTTCGATTCTATCGACTCAGCTCCAGAAGAAAAAGAGCGTGGTATCACCATCAACACTGCACACGTTGAATACCAAACAGCAAATCGTCACTACGCTCACGTAGATTGTCCAGGTCACGCCGACTATGTTAAAAACATGGTAACTGGTGCTGCTCAAATGGATGGTGCTATCTTGGTAGTAGCTTCTACAGACGGACCTATGCCACAAACTCGTGAGCATATCTTGTTGGCTCGTCAGGTAGGTGTACCTCGTATTGTTGTATTCATGAACAAAGTTGACATGGTTGACGACGCAGAGTTGTTGGAAATCGTTGAAATGGAAATCCGTGAATTGTTAAGCAAGTACGAATTCCCTGGTGATGAAATTCCAATTATCCAAGGTTCTGCTTTGGGTGGATTGAATGGCGATGCTAAATGGGTTGCTAAAATCATGGAATTGATGGATGCAGTTGATGCTTACATCCCAGTTCCTCCTCGTGCAGTTGATCTTCCTTTCTTGATGCCAATTGAAGACGTATTCTCGATCACAGGTCGTGGTACTGTAGCAACTGGTCGTATCGAGCGTGGTGTAATCAACTCTTCAGAGGAAGTTGATATCATCGGTTTAGGTGCTGAGAAATTAAAATCAGTTGTAACTGGTGTTGAAATGTTCCGTAAAATTTTGGATCGTGGAGAAGCTGGTGACAACGTAGGTTTATTGTTACGTGGTATTGACAAAAACCAAATCCGTCGTGGAATGGTTATTTGCAAACCAGGTTCAGTTCAACCACACACCAAATTCAAAGCTGAGATTTACGTATTGTCAAAAGACGAAGGTGGACGTCACACTCCTTTCTTCAACAAATACCGTCCTCAGTTCTATTTCCGTACAACTGACGTAACTGGTGAAACTATTTTACCTGAAGGTGTAGAAATGGTTATGCCTGGTGATAACATCACTATTACAGTTGAGTTGATCGCTCCAATTGCAATGGAAAAGAACTTACGTTTCGCTATCCGTGAAGGTGGTCGTACCGTAGGTGCTGGTCAGGTTACTGAAATCATTCTTTAATAAGGATACAAAGCAAACCGAAACACTTGTTTCGGTTTGCTTTACTCTTTGTAGCAATACAAAAATGGCTTAAGTGTTCTGGTAACAGAAAAGAGAGAAAAAATCCTGATTTCTCCGCCAAAACTTAAAGGAATTACGAACGGGAATAGTTCAATGGTAGAATAGAGGTCTCCAAAACCTTTGATCTGGGTTCGAGTCCTAGTTCCCGTGCAATTAATTGAGCAAATGAGCAAGTTATCTGAATATGTAAAATCATCTTACGATGAATTAATGAACAAGGTTTCTTGGCCTAGCTGGGATGACCTGCAAGAAAGTACAATCATTGTAATGATTGCAGCCTTGATCATTGCCTTGTTAATTGGAGTAATTGATATCGCCAGCGGTTTTGCTTTGGGATTTTTTTACAAATTGTTTTAAACCTAAAGTAGAAAAGGTAGCATCATATGTCTGAACAACAAACTGAGCAATTTAAATGGTATGTGGTGAGAGCCATTACCGGGCAAGAGAAAAAAGTAAAAGCACAAATTGAGGTAGAACTCGAGCGTGCGGGTTTGCTTCCTCAAGTTCCGCAAATATTGATTCCTACCGAGAAAATTTACCAGGTTAAAAATGGTAAGAAAACTTCTAAAGAAAAAGCATTCTTGCCGGGTTACATACTAATCCATGCAGATGTTTCAGGTGAAGTTGGACATATCATTGAATCTGTAAATGGTGTAGTAGGATTTTTAGGCGGAAAATCAACTCCAACGCCATTAAGAATTTCTGAAGTAAACAGAATTCTAGGCAATGTTGATGAGATGGCTGAACAAGGAGAAACTTTGGTTGAACCATACATTGTTGGTGAAAGTGTGAAAGTAATTGATGGTCCATTCAGTGGTTTCAGTGGTGTGATTGAGGAAGTAATGGAAGACAAAAAGAAATTGAAGGTCATGGTGAAAATTTTTGGAAGAAGAACACCATTGGAGTTGAATTTCGTTCAAGTTGAAAAAGAAAGTTAATTGTATTATAAACCCAATAGGGTACAAAAAAATGATTTATGGCTAAAGAACTAACAGGTTTTATTAAATTACAGGTTAAAGGTGGCGCTGCCAATCCAGCTCCTCCAATTGGTCCTGCCTTAGGATCAAAAGGTGTGAATATCATGGAATTTTGCAAACAATTCAATGCAAGAACCCAAGATAAAGCAGGGAAAATTTTACCTGTTGTGATTTCAGTTTACAGTGATAAATCTTTTGATTTTATCATCAAAACTCCACCAGTTGCGGCTCAATTATTGGAGGCAGCAAAAATTCAAAAAGGATCAGCTGAACCAAACCGTAAAAAGAATGGTACTGTAACATGGGACCAAATCAGAGCAATTGCTGAGGACAAAATCGTTGACATGAATTGCTTCAAAGTTGAATCAGCTATGAAAATGGTAGCAGGTTCTGCTAGAAGTATGGGATTGAATGTTTCTGGTGAAAATCCTTTTAACAACTAAAATTAACTGCAATGACAAGGATAAGTAAGAAAAGAAAAGAAGTACTTAAAAAGGTAGATGCTGCAAAAGCATACACACTTACTGATGCTTCTAAATTAGTAAAAGACATCAGCTACACAAAGTTTGATTCTTCTGTAGATATTGATATTCGTTTGGGAGTAGATCCTAAGAAAGCCAATCAAATGGTACGTGGTGTAGTAGCCTTGCCACATGGTACTGGTAAAACTTTAAAAGTTTTAGCTTTGGTTCCAGCAGATAAAGAAGCTGAAGCAAAAGATGCTGGTGCTGATTATGTTGGATTGGATGAATACATTCAAAAAATAGAACAAGGTTGGACTGATATTGATATCATCATCACAGTTCCAGCTGTTATGGCTAAACTAGGTAAATTAGGTAAAGTATTAGGTCCTAGAAACTTAATGCCAAATCCTAAGAGTGGTACAGTAACCCAAGAAGTTGGCAAAACAATCAAAGAAGTAAAAGCAGGTAAAATTGATTTCAAAGTAGACAAAGAAGGAATCATCCATACATCTATTGGAAAATCATCTTTTGCTCCTGAAAAATTGTACGAAAATGCAGTTGAATTGATTCAAAGCATTTCAAAATTGAAGCCTTCTTCAGCAAAAGGAACATATTTCAGAAGCATTCACATTAGCAGTACCATGAGTCCGGGAATTACTGTTGATACTAAATCAGTACCTGGCATTTAATCAATCAGCATATGAATAGGGAACAGAAAATAGAAGTCATTCAAGGCTTGGTAGAAAAGTTCGGTCAATATAAAAATATCTATATTACAGATATTTCTAACTTGAATGCACAACAAACTAGCCAATTGAGAAGAGATTTGTTCAAGAGTGGTATTACCATGCAAGTGGCTAAAAACACCATGATTGAGAAAGCAATGATCGAGTCTGGCAGAGAATTGGGTAATTTAGCCGAGACTTTAAAAGGAAATACAGCTTTAATGTTTTGTGAAGACATGAAAGCACCAGCCAAAGTCATTAAAAATTTCAGAAAAAAAGGCGACAGACCATACTTAAAAGGTGCTTGCATAGATGCTGATATTTTTATTGGTGACAACCAGTTGGATGTATTGATGAGTTTAAAAACTAAAAATGAACTCATTGGAGATATCATCGGAATGTTACAAGCTCCTGCTCAAAATGTGTTGGGTGCTTTACAATCAGGTGGAAACAAAATTGCAGGTGTAGTAAAAACGCTCTCAGAGCGTCCTGAATAAAAAATAATAATTTAGAATAAATAACAATTAAAACTTAGAAAAATGGCAGATTTAAAAGCGTTCGCAGAACAGTTAGTTAACTTAACAGTAAAAGAAGTTAACGAGTTAGCTAAAATTTTAAAAGATGAGTACGGAATTGAACCAGCTGCTGCTGCAGTTGCGGTTGCTGCTCCGGCTGCAGGTGGTGGTGAAGCAGCTGCTGAGAAAACATCTTTTGATGTAATCTTGAAAAGCGCAGGTGCTAACAAATTAAATGTTGTTAAAGTTGTTAAAGATTTAACAGGTTTAGGTTTGAAAGAAGCAAAAGAACTAGTTGACGGTGCTCCAAAACCAGTTAAAGAAGGTGTTGACAAAGCTACCGCAGAAGATTTAAAAGCTAAGCTAACTGAAGCAGGAGCTGAAGTTGAGCTTAAGTAATTTAAACTCAGCACACTAACATTTGTGACCCCGGCACTTTGCCGAGGGTCACTTTTCTGTTTATGGAAATCGAAGAGTCGGTAACCTTTTAATTTTATATCAAATTGGCCAATATAAATAATCCGGCAGGAGGTAGAATCAATTTCGCTTCTGTCAAACCAGTAATTGATTATCCAGATTTTTTGGATGTTCAATTGCAGTCTTTCAGAGAGTTTTTTCAATTAGACACAACATCTGAGAGTCGTACAAACGAAGGTTTGTACAAAGTTTTTTTGGAAAATTTTCCAATCACAGACACACGAAATATTTTCGTGTTAGAATTCCTAGATTATTTCGTTGATCCTCCTCGTTACTCGATAGATGAGTGCATTGAAAGGGGATTGACTTATTCAGTTCCTTTGAAAGCAAAGTTAAGGTTGTCATGTAATGATCCTGAACACGAAGATTTCAAGACAATTGTACAGGATGTTTATTTGGGTACAATCCCTTATATGACACCTAGAGGTACTTTTGTAATCAATGGAGCAGAGCGCATTATAGTTTCACAATTACACAGATCACCAGGTGTATTCTTTGGTCAAAGTTACCATACAAACGGTACCAAACTCTATTCTGCCAGAGTTATTCCGTTCAAAGGAAGCTGGATTGAATTTGCAACAGACGTAAATAACGTCATGTACGCATACATCGATAGAAAAAAGAAGTTTCCTGTAACTACTTTGTTGCGTGCAATTGGGTATGAAACTGATAAAGAAATTTTAAACTTATTTGATCTTGCTGAAGAAATCAAGGTAAGCAAAGCAGGTTTGAAAAGGGTATTGGGTCGCAAATTGGCTGCTAGGGTTTTGAGAACTTGGGTAGAGGATTTTGTTGATGAAGATACCGGTGAAGTGGTTTCAATTGAAAGAAACGAAGTAATCATTGAAAGAGATACAGTGCTTGAGGATGATCACATAGATTTAATTGTAGAAGCTGAAGTGAAAACCATTTTACTTCACAAAAATGAATCATCTCACAACGATTTTGCCATCATTTTGAATACCCTTCAAAAAGATACTGCAAACAGTGGTAAAGAAGCTCACGAGCACATTTATCGTCAATTGAGAAATGCAGATCCACCTGATGAAGAAACTGCAAGAGGCGTTATTGATAAATTGTTCTTCTCAGACAAGAGATATGACCTTGGAGATGTTGGTCGTTACAGAATCAACAGAAAACTAGGTAAAAATGAACCATTGAGCAATAGGGTATTGTCTAAAGACGATATCGTTTCAATTATGAAATACCTCATTGAATTATCAAATTCAAGAGCGGATGTGGATGATATTGACCACTTGAGTAACAGAAGGGTTAGAACAGTAGGGGAGCAATTGTATGCACAATTTGGTGTAGGGTTAGCACGTATGGCACGTACCATTCGTGAAAGAATGAACATCCGCGACAACGAAGTATTTACCCCAACAGATTTGATCAATGCCAAAACATTGTCTTCAGTAATCAACTCGTTTTTCGGTACCAACCAGTTGTCTCAATTCATGGACCAAACAAATCCATTGGCTGAGATTACACACAAGCGCCGTATGTCGGCACTTGGTCCTGGTGGTTTGAGTCGTGACCGTGCAGGTTTCGAAGTGCGAGATGTACACTATACCCACTATGGTCGTTTGTGTACGATTGAAACTCCTGAAGGTCCAAATATTGGTTTGATTTCTTCATTGTGTGTACATGCTAAAATCAATGGCATGGGATTCATTGAAACACCATACTTAAAAGTAACCAATGGTAAAGTTGCGGTAAATGAGCCAGTAACTTACTTAAGTGCAGAAGACGAAGATGGTAAGGTAATTGCCCAATCAGATGCACGTTACGATGCAAAAGGTAACTTCAATGAAACCAAAATCAAAGCTAGGTACGAAGGTGATTTCCCGATGGTGGATGCCGAAAAGTTGGAATTCATGGACATTGCGCCGAACCAAATTGTATCAATTGCTGCTTCATTGATTCCTTTCTTAGAACACAATGATGCGAACCGTGCTTTGATGGGATCAAACATGCAAAGACAAGCCGTTCCTTTATTGAGACCACAGGCTCCTGTTGTAGGAACTGGATTAGAAGCTAAAATTGCCATCGATTCAAGAACACTTTTGGTTGCAGAGGGCAATGGTGTAATTGAGTATGTTGATGCCAATGAAATTAAAATTCGTTACGAGCAAACTGAAAACGATCGTTTGGTAAGCTTTGGCACCGAAACCAAAACTTATAAATTAATCAAGTTCCGCAGAACCAACCAAAATACCTGTATCAACCTGAAGCCAATTGTTAAAAAAGGTCAGAAAGTTGAAAAAGGAACTGTTTTGTGTGAAGGTTATGCAACAGAGGCTGGAGAATTGGCTTTGGGTAGAAACTTACAAGTAGCATTCATGCCTTGGCAAGGTTTCAACTTTGAGGATGCGATTGTTATTTCTGAGAAGGTTGTAAAAGAAGATATCTTCACTTCTATACACATTACTGAGTATGAATTAGAGGTAAGAGACACCAAACGTGGCGAAGAAGAATTAACCAATGACATTCCAAATGTGAGCGAAGAAGCTACTAAAAACTTGGATGAAAATGGATTGATTCGTATTGGTTGCGAAGTTGGAGAAGGAGATATTTTAATTGGTAAAATCACACCAAAAGGAGAAACAGAACCTTCACCTGAAGAGAAATTATTAAGAGCAATTTTTGGTGACAAAGCTGGTGATGTAAAAGATGCTTCATTGAAAGCAATTCCTTCTACCAGCGGTGTTGTCATTGATAAAAAATTATTCGCAAGGGCCAAGAAAGAAAAGTCTGCAAAACAAGAAGACAAAGCTAAATTGGCTAAATTGAAAGATGAACACGAAAAGAATTTGAAAGAAATCAAAGAAATTTTGATTGACAAATTGTTTACAGTATTATCTGGTAAAACATCTGCGGGTATTATCAATGTTTACAACGAAGAAATCATTGCTAAGGGTACTAAATTCACTAACAAAAACTTACACGAAATTGATTTTTCAAACGTTAACGCTACCAATTGGACCAGCGATGCAGAGAAAAATGAAGTTGTAAGAAATATCCTTACCAACTATAAAAATCGTTACAACCAAGAAGTAGCCGATTACAGAAGAAAAGAATACGCAATTTCAGTTGGTGATGAATTACCAACAGGAATTTTAAAATTGGCTAAAGTTTATTTGGCTAATAAGCGTAAACTCAAAGTGGGTGATAAGATGGCTGGTCGTCACGGTAACAAAGGTATTGTTGCCCGTATTGTTCGTGAAGAGGATTTACCTTTCATGGACAATGGAAAGCCAGTTGATATTGTATTGAACCCATTAGGTGTACCAAGTCGTATGAACTTGGGTCAGATTTATGAAACTGTTTTAGGTTGGGCTGCAAAAGAATTAGATGTAAAATTTGCAACGCCAATTTTTGATGGAGCAAGTGATGACCAAGTTCTTGAGTATACCAGAAAAGCAGGAATACCGGATTGGGGTAAAACATACTTGAATGATGGTTTGTCAGGAATGCGCTTCGATCAACCAGTTACAGTAGGTGTCATTTATATGATTAAATTAGGCCACATGGTTGACGACAAGATGCACGCACGTTCTATCGGTCCATACTCATTGATCACTCAACAACCATTGGGCGGTAAAGCTCAATTTGGTGGTCAGCGTTTTGGAGAGATGGAGGTATGGGCATTGGAAGCATTTGGTGCTGCCAATATCTTACAAGAGATCTTGACCATTAAATCGGATGATATCATTGGAAGGGCAAAAACTTATGAAGCGATTGTGAAAGGTGATAACCTTCCACAGCCAGGTTTGCCAGAATCTTTCAATGTATTGGTTCATGAATTAAGAGGACTTGGATTAGATATCACTTTAGAGTAATAAAAACAAATAAGCGGCAAGGCAAGCCTTGCCGCTTATTTTCAAACCATTAAAAATCTCAATTATGTCTTTGAAAAAAGAACAAAAAATAAAAGCAAATTTTACCAAAATTAGAATTGGCCTTGCCTCTCCAGAGAGCATCTTAACCAGGTCTTTTGGTGAAGTAACAAAACCCGAAACAATTAACTACCGTTCCTTCAAACCGGAAATGGGTGGTTTGTTTTGTGAGCGCATTTTCGGTCCTATTAAGGATTATGAATGTCATTGCGGAAAGTACAAACGTATTCGTTACAAAGGAATCGTTTGCGACCGTTGTGGTGTTGAGGTAACTGAAAAGAAAGTACGTAGAGAGCGCATGGGGCATATCAATTTGGTGGTTCCTGTAGCGCATATTTGGTATTTCAGATCATTGCCAAACAAAATAGGTTACCTTTTGGGTATTCCATCCAAGAAGTTAGACATGGTGGTGTACTACGAAAGATACGTAGTATGTCAAAATGGTATCAAAGCTCAGGATGGCATTCAAAACTTAGATCTTATCACTGAAGAAGAGTACTTGGATATTTTGGATTCATTGCCAAAAGAAAACCAGCACTTGGACGACAATGATCCAAATAAGTTTATTGCCAAAATGGGAGGTGATGCATTGTGGTTCTTGTTATCAAAAATCAACTTAGACAACTTAAGTTATGATTTGCGTAACAAAGCCAACACTGAAACATCTCAACAACGTAAAAACGAAGCTTTGAAACGCTTAAAAGTTGTTGAAGGATTCAGAAATGCACAAGTTCATGGAGAAAACCGTCCTGAATGGATGGTAGTAAAAATATTACCTGTTATTCCACCAGAGTTACGTCCATTGGTTCCATTAGAAGGTGGACGTTTTGCAACCTCTGATTTGAATGACCTTTACAGAAGGGTTATCATTAGAAACAATCGTTTGAAGCGTTTGATTGAAATCAAAGCACCTGAAGTCATTTTAAGAAATGAAAAAAGGATGTTGCAAGAAGCGGTTGATTCATTGTTTGACAATACCCGTCGTGTAAGTGCTGTAAAAACTGAAGGTAACAGACCATTGAAATCTTTGAGCGATATGCTAAAAGGTAAACAAGGTCGTTTCCGTCAAAATTTATTGGGTAAAAGGGTTGATTACTCTGGTCGTTCGGTAATTGTGGTAGGTCCAAACTTAAAATTACATGAGTGTGGTATTCCTAAAAACATGGCTGCAGAGCTTTTCAAACCATTTATCATCAGGAAATTACTTGAAAGAGGAATCGTAAAAACAGTTAAATCTGCTAAGAAATTAGTGGATAGAAAAGAAGCGGTAGTTTGGGATATTTTGGAGAACATTTTAAAAGGACATCCAGTGCTTTTAAACAGGGCCCCAACACTCCACAGACTTGGTATCCAAGCTTTCCAACCAAAATTGGTTGAAGGTAAAGCCATTCAATTACACCCATTGGTATGTACTGGATTTAACGCGGATTTTGACGGTGACCAAATGGCGGTTCACGTTCCACTTGGAAACGCTGCTGTTTTGGAAGCCCAAATGTTAATGTTAGCACCACACAATATCTTGAACCCTGCAAATGGAGCACCGGTAACGGTTCCTTCTCAGGACATGGTATTGGGATTATACTACATTACCAAAGGAAGAAAATCATTACCTGAACACCCAATTAAAGGTGAAGGTCAAGTGTTCTATTCAGCTGAAGAGGCCATCATCGCCTACAATGAAAATAGAATTCATTTGCATGCATTGGTAAAATGTAAAGTGAAGGTAAGAGAAAATGGTGAACTCAAATACAAATTGATAGAAACCACTTTAGGTAGGATTTTATTCAACCAAGTTGTTCCTGAAGAGTTTGGTTACATCAATGAATTGTTAACCAAGAAATCTTTGAGAGATATCATTGGTAACATGTACAAAGAAGTGGGTCAAGACCGTTGTGCACAATTCCTAGATGACATCAAGTATTTAGGTTTCCAATACGCATTCCGTGGAGGATTGTCATTTAACTTATCTTATGTAAATATTCCAGATGAAAAAGAAAAGTTCATCAAACAAGCTCAAGCTGAAGTAGATGAAATTTGGGATAACTACAACAATGGATTCATCACCAACAACGAAAGATACAACCAAGTAATTGATATTTGGACCCGTATCAACTCAAGATTGGCTGATACCCTTTTGAAACAATTGAAAGAAGACCAACAAGGATTCAACCCTATTTACATGATGTTGGATTCAGGAGCAAGGGGTTCAAAAGAGCAAATCAGACAGTTGGGTGGTATGAGGGGGTTGATGGCAAAACCACAAAAGAATTTGAGTGGAGGAACCGGAGAAATCATTGAAAATCCAATTCTTTCGAACTTCAAAGAAGGTTTGTCAGTAATCGAATACTTTATTTCTACACACGGTGCGCGTAAAGGTTTGGCAGATACGGCATTGAAAACTGCGGATGCGGGTTATTTGACCAGAAGGTTACATGATGTTGCGCAAGATGTTGTTGTCAGTGAAGACGATTGTGGTACGCTTCGTGGTATTCCAATCAGTGCATTGAAAGACAACGAAGAAGTAGTAGAAACTTTATACGAGAGAATTTTAGGTAGAACAAGTTTACATGATATCTACGATCCATTGACTGGTGAAATGATTTGTCAGTCTGGTGAATCTATTGATGAGCACATTGCCAACAAAATTGATGCGTCTCCAATTGAAACTGTAGAAATTAGGTCAGCTTTAACCTGTGAAACGCGTTACGGAGTATGTACCAAATGTTACGGCAGAAGCATGGCAACAGGTAGAGGTTCTCAAAAAGGTGATGCAGTAGGAGTAATAGCTGCACAATCAATTGGTGAGCCAGGAACTCAGTTGACACTTCGTACCTTCCACGTGGGTGGTACAGCTTCTAACATTGCATCAGAATCTCAAATGGTGGCTAAGTTTGGTGGTGTTCTTGAATTTGAAGAAATTAGAACAACTGAGTTAGACACTGATGATGGCAAAGTAACAGTAGTATTGGGTCGTCAAGGAGAAATTAGAATTTTGGATGCCAAATCTAAAGCTCCAATTTTAACCATGAACATTCCTTATGGTGCACATTTGATGGTTAAAAATGGTCAGAAAGTAGAAAAAGGAGAGCCAATCTGTACTTGGGATCCATACAACGCAGTAATTATTTCAGAGTTCACTGGTAAAATTAAATTTGCCAACATCATTGAAAACGTTACTTACAAAGAAGAGAGCGATGAGCAGACAGGTCACAAAGAAAAAGTGATTGTTGAAAGCAGAGATAAAACCAAAATTCCTTCCATCATTGTTGCGGATTCAAAAGCTAAAACTGAAAAAGAATACAACTTACCAGTTGGAGCGCATATTGTAGTTGAAGAAGGACATACCATCAAGTCTGGAGAAATTTTAGTGAAGATTCCTCGTGTGGTTGGTAAAACTCGAGACATTACGGGAGGTCTTCCAAGGGTAACAGAATTGTTTGAAGCAAGAAATCCTTCAAACCCTGCTATCGTAACCGAAATTGATGGTGTTGTTAGCTTTGGTGGCATTAAGAGAGGTAACCGTGAAATCATGATTACTTCAAAAGATGGTGAACAAAAGAAATACTTAGTTCCATTGTCTAAACATATCTTGGTTCAAGAAAACGACTTCGTAAAAGCAGGTTCTCCATTATCTGATGGTTCAATCAGCCCTCAAGATATTTTGAGAATTGAAGGTCCTTTGGCTGTTCAACGTTATATCTTGAATGGAATCATGGAAGTATACCGTTTGCAAGGTGTAAAAATCAATGACAAACACGTAGAAACCATTATTCGTCAAATGATGAAACATTTAGAAGTTGTAGATCCAGGGGATACTACTTTCTTAGAAGGCGAAAATGTAGACCGTTGGGATTTCAAAGAAATGAACGACTGGATTTTTGACAAGAAAGTAGTCATTGAAGCCGGAGATTCTCCAAACGTGAAACCTGGTCAGATTATCAGCGTAAGAAAATTAAGAGATGAAAATTCTCAATTGAAACGTAAAGACCAGAAGCTAATCGAGGTAAGAGATGCAAATCCTGCTACAGCTACTCAGATCATTATGGGTATTACCAAAGCATCTTTGGGTACACATAGCTTTATGAGTGCTGCTTCTTTCCAAGAAACAACTAAAGTATTGAACGAAGCTGCTATTTCTGGTAAAGTTGACAACATGTTGGGCTTGAAAGAAAACGTAATTGTAGGACATTTAATTCCTGCAGGTACTGGTAGCCGTGATTTCGAAAAATTAATTGTTGGTTCTAAAGAAGAGTTTGCTGCATTGCAAGCTTCTAAAGAAGACTAATCATAGTTTTTGTTAATTGGTGACCGCGCGGACAGCATAGCTGTCCGCGCGGTCTTTTTTTACCCCGTTCAAAGCAATACCTTTACACAATGATTCGATTAACAGCACATGCCCATGCAGCCGGTTGTGGTTGCAAAATTGCACCAGCCGTTTTACACCAAATAATAGGAGATGCCACCAATCATTCAGCATTTGCGCAATTATTGGTGGGCAATGGTAGCAATGACGATGCGGCTGTTTGGGATTTAGGCAATGGCACTTCGTTAATCAATACCGTAGATTTTTTCATGCCCATTGTTGACGATCCATTTGATTTTGGTAGAATAGCCGCCGCCAATGCCATTTCAGATGTGTATGCTATGGGAGGCAAGCCATTGTTTGCCAATGCTATCCTGGGTTGGCCAATTGATACCTTACCCATTGAGGCGGCTAGAAGTGTACTTGCAGGCGCAAGACAAATTTGTAAAGAAGCTGGTATTCCAATTGCCGGTGGTCACAGTGTTGATTCAAAGGAGCCTTTGTTTGGCTTGTCAGTAACAGGAACTGTAACTACGCAATGCATCAAAAGAAACAATACGGCCAAAGCCGGCGATTTGTTGTTTTTAACCAAACCATTAGGAACAGGTATTGCAGCAACTGCACTGAAAAGGAATATGGTCAATACAACTGTTTTAAACGCCGCTGTAGAGGCAATGTGCCAATTAAATAGGGTTGGTGAGCTTTTAGGTGCAATGGATGCTGTGAGTGCAATGACAGACATTACAGGCTTTGGGTTAATTGGACATTTGATTGAAGTATGTGAGGGCAGTCAATTATCGGCTCAAATCAATAGCAAGGCCATTCCATTTATAGCAGGAATAGACGAATTGCTGGCTCAAAATTGCATACCAGACAATACCTACCGCAATTGGAATGCGTATGAGAAAAAAGTAAAAGGCATGAGTTCAATGCGCGATTTTCAATTGTTGAATGATCCACAAACCTCAGGTGGATTATTAATTGCTGTCGATCCAAGCCACAAAGAAGCCATACAAGAATTGCTAAAGGAACAGGGTTTGGCTGAATACACTGAACCCATTGGTGTGATGATTGCTCAGGCAGATTTTAGTATTTCAATTTTTTAACCAATGAAGTTATTCAATGCAATTCAGTTGAAGGCTTGGGACGAACAAACCATTCAAGAAGAAAAAATTGAATTCCAAGATTTGATCAATAGGGCTGCAATGGCCTGTATTGGACCCATTGCTGCACATTTAAACGAACACAATTTTAATCAGGTATTGGTGTTTTGTGGTCCGGGAAACAATGGCAAAGATGGACTGGCCATTGCAAAATTATTGGCAGATAGGCAAACCAAGGTTAGCGTTTTTTGTGACAGTTCATTGAATGCTGCATTGCAAGCATTGGTAGAATCAAGCTATTTTGTTCAAGCCTACTATTCAATTGAACAAGCTGAATTGCCAAGCATTGATAGGAATAGTTTGCTCATAGATGCTTTGTTTGGAGCTGGCTTGAATAGGCCATTAACAGGTTACTATGCCAAATTGGTGCACCTAATCAACCAAGCCAAAATGCAGGTCATTTCTGTTGACCTTCCTTCAGGTTTAAGTGTTGATTTGAGTCCGCAATTGTTCCAAATAGACCTGATTTGTATCAAAGCATCTCAAACCCTTAGTTTTCAACAACCCAAGCAAGTGTTTTTCTTTGAAGAATTAGCTCCGTTTGTTGGCAATTGGATGGTATTGTCAATTGGGTTGAGTCTTGCATTTGAGCAGCAAACAAATAGCCTAATTTGCTACCAAGATGAAGCTTCAAAACCTGAAATCAATTGGAATGAATTCAAATTTGGTCACAAAGGATTGTATGGTCATTTGGGTTTATTTGCTGGTTCAAAGGGGATGGCAGGAGCGGCGCTATTGGCAGGCAAAGCAGCCATGAGAACAGGCTTGGGCTTACTCACTTTTCATGTGCCCGAATCTTTGTTGTTTATTGTTCAATTGGGCTTGCCTGAAGCAATGGCAAATACAGAAAATATTGAAGATTTAATGAGCATTGAGGCCATTAAAAACAAATACCAAACCATCGCCATTGGTCCAGGAATTGGGAAAAACGAACAAACACTACAATTACTTGAAAAACTTATAACAAATAATAAAAATACACCTTTTGTCATAGATGCAGATGCCATTCATTTGTGTGCATTGTTGAAACAAAACAATCCCAACTGGCAATTTCCAGCAATTGCAGTTTTAACTCCCCATCCCAAAGAACTCAAAAGCCTGGTTGGTAATACCACCAATTCATATGAACAATTAGAGAAAGCTAAACAATTTGCTAAAGAAAACAAGGTTATCATTGTGTTGAAAGGAGCGTACACAAGAATCATTCATCCAAATGGAGCAGTAACATACAATGCAACTGGTAATGAACTGTTGTCAACTGCAGGTTCAGGCGATGTTTTGACAGGCATCATTGGCGGCATTTTGGCACAGGGTTTTCAACCGTTTTTAGCTGCCCAATATGGGGTTTGGTTACATGGCAAATGTGCCCAATCATTAAAATCAAAAGGCATGCAATCAGCCATTGCTTCTGATATCATTACAGAAATTTCAAATTTGATATGATGCAGCCTTGGTTTGCCATGTGTTTGCTATTGCAAATTTTGGAATGTACCTTCATTTATAAAGTTGGATGTTCAGTTGTTTGAAATTGACAACTGAATTGGTATTTTGTCTTTATTAATTGTAGTTTTATGCTCTAAAGTAAAACAATTAGTTCAGTTCAAATTCTTAACGTTAAAAACAATAAACCAATTGCATAAAATGAAAATAAAAAGCTACACCCTTTTTTGGATTTTGTTATTCCAAGTTTTGCAAAGTCAAGCACAAGAAAGCATCAATACAGCTGGAAATAACATTACCAATGCCTCGGGCAACATGAGCTACAGCATAGGTCAAGTGTTGTATAGTAATTTTGAATCAGCAGCCGGACGTATAGAACAAGGCGTTTTGAATAGCAATGTTTATACCCTTCAAAATACTTTGTGCAATAGCGATACTTTAAATAAAGCACAAGGAATGACGCTAACTGGAGTAAATGCTTCATTGGTGTATTTCTCTAACTTGTACTTATTAGCTGAAAACAATGGTACCCCAGGTTTTTATTTGTTTAAACCATCTACCAAAACTGTCAGCAATTTGTCTGCTAATTTTACCTACCGTAAACAATGTGGTTTAGCAGAATACAAAGGTAAAATTTATTGCATGGGTGGAACTACTAATGCAGGTAGCACCAATAGCAATGAAGTATATGACATAGCCAGCAATACCTGGCAAGTATTGAGCAATATGCCTGTTGCCTTGCAAAGTTGTAAGAGTTTTACCATTGGTAATTATATTTATGTATTAGGAAATGCCAGCAATGGCAACCAATATTTTTACCAGTACAATCCGCAAACCAATGCCTATGTAAGCTTGTCATTACCTGGCTTGAGCAGAAGGAGTGCAGCCTATACTGCTTACCAAAACAAATTGTACATGGTGGGAGGACAGACAGCAAACGGAATGTACAACAATGTGGATGTGTACGATCCTGCCACAGCCACTTGGATAGGGATGGCTTATTTGCCAATGTCATTGAGCAAAGCAGGAATTAGCATATATGACAACAAATTGTATGTATTTGGTGGCATGGTGAACGACAGTACTTATTCTACAAACATTTATGCGTATGATTTTACTACAAGTCAATGGAACCAATCAGGTATAGCAGCTCCAGGCGTTTTGAACCCTGAATCTGCTCAGATAGATCAAGTGGTTTATTTATTAGGTGGCAACCTATTCAATGGTGCCAAAAGCAATACCCAATTGAAATATTTCTGTAGAGAAAACCTTTGCCAATGCATGTGGTAAAGTTGAACCCTAAAAAACTAATACTCAAATTCCCATTTCATACTTAAATAAATAACATGAGAAAATTGTTACTCATCTTGATAGGCACATTATTTTTAGGCAACAGTATCTTTGCCCAAGCTCCCAATAAAATGAGCTACCAAGCGGTAATACGCAACAGCAACAATGTGGTAGTGAGCAACCATGCAGTAGGCATGCGCATTAGTATATTGCAAGGCACTGCAACAGG
>JAIXWI010000005.1 GCA_027491355.1 Bacteroidota bacterium | reverse complement strand
TGGGTTTTGAAGCAATGAACTATTTAGTTGCTTGTTCAAAACGACGGTTCACTTCGTTCCAGTTGATCACATTCCAAAATGCTGAAATGTAATCAGGTCTTCTGTTTTGGTAATGTAAATAATATGCATGTTCCCAAACATCCAATCCTAAAATTGGAGTACCTTTTACCTCGGCAATGTCCATTAAAGGATTGTCTTGGTTTGGCGTAGAAGAAACTACCAATTTTTTATCGGCATTTACACTCAACCAAGCCCAACCTGAGCCAAAACGAGTAGCAGCAGCGTTGTTAAATGCTGTTTTAAAAGCATCCATGCCACCTAAATCATTTTCAATGGCAGTCATCAATGCAGCTGAAGGGCTTCCACCATTGTTGCTCAATAAAGTCCAGAACAAACTGTGGTTGTAGTGTCCACCCCCATTGTTGCGCACAGCAACTGGGTATTGACCAATGTTTTTACAAATTTCTTCTAAACTCAAATCTGCTGCTGGTGTTCCAGCCAATGCATTGTTTAAATTGGTAACATATGCATTGTGGTGTTTGCTGTGGTGAATTTCCATGGTGCGGGCATCAATATGCGGCTCCAGGCTGTTGTACTCGTATCCGAGTGCGGGTAATTCAAATGCCATAATTGTATTCTATTAATGTTAAAGTTTTCAAATATAATCAACCCAAATGGAACCCATTTGTTTTAACGCAATTGTTTAAAAAAATCTTTCATCAAATTGGCGCAAGCATCTTCCAATATACCCTTCTTAACCAACGTTTTTGGATGCAGCATTTTTGATCCAGTTGCCATAAACCCTCGCTTGGTATCAGGTGCTCCAATTATGAGTTCGCCCAATTGTGCCCAGTAAATTGCGCCAGCGCACATGTTACATGGCTCTAAGCTTACATACAATTTACATTCGGTGAGGTATTTAGCTCCTAAGTAATTGGCTGCAGCTGTAATGGCTTGCATTTCGGCATGTGCGGTTACATCATGCAAACGCTCGGTTAGGTTATGCCCTTTGCCTATGATTTTGTTGTCTAAAACCACCACGGCTCCTACAGGTACTTCCCCTTCCTCAAAAGCCTTTTGGGCCTCTTTGAGGGCTTCTTTCATAAACCATTCATCCGTAAAAAGTAGTGTTTCCATTTATTTTGCAGCCATTCGCTGAGCGAAATTAGGCTATTTCAGCAATAAAAAATGTGGCCTTTCAATTCTACTTTGTGATGCAATTTGCCTTTCTTAACTTGCGCATTCATTGACGACAGAATAAATACTATGTACAGAACGAATACATGCGGAGAATTGCGCCTGGCGCATGCAGGCAATCAAGTGACTTTGAGCGGATGGATACAAAGAAGCAGAGATTTAGGAGGCATGACTTTTATTGATTTAAGAGACCGTTATGGCATTACCCAATTGGCATTTAACATGGATCAAGATGCTGAATTGTGCGAACAAGCCAGAAAGTTGGGTCGTGAGTATGTGTTGCAAGTAAAAGGAATTGTGAAAGAGCGTGAAAACAAAAACCAACAATTGCCTACAGGTGATATAGAAATCATGGTTCAAGCAATAGAGGTATTAAATCCTTCAGCTACGCCACCATTTACCATTGAAGAAAATACAGATGGCGGAGATGAATTGCGCATGAAATACAGGTACCTCGACCTGCGCAGGGCTTCAGTTAGGGCTAACTTGCAATTGCGTCACCAAGTAGCTAAACAAACTAGAAATTACTTAGATGCCCAAGATTTTATTGAAGTAGAAACACCTGTTTTAATTAAATCAACTCCTGAAGGTGCCAGAGATTTTGTGGTGCCAAGCAGAATGAATCCCGGACAATTTTATGCCTTGCCACAATCGCCACAAACATTCAAGCAATTGCTCATGGTTGGCGGTTTTGATAAGTATTACCAAATAGTAAAATGTTTCAGAGACGAAGATTTACGGGCCGATAGGCAGCCAGAGTTCACACAAATAGATTGTGAAATGAGTTTTGTGGAACAGGAAGATGTATTGAATATGTTTGAAGGATTGGTGCGTCATTTATTTCAAAAAGTAAAAGGCATTGATATAGCTAGTGTACCAAGAATGACGTATGCCGATGCCATGAAATATTATGGCAGCGATAAACCTGACACCCGTTTTGATATGCGTTTTGTTGAATTGAATGATTTGGTTAAAAACAAAGGTTTCAAGGTATTTGATGAAGCAGAATTGGTAGTTGGTATTTGTGCTAAAAATGCAGCCAGTTATACCCGCAAGCAATTGGATGAATTGACTGATTTTGTGAAGCGGCCGCAAATTGGTGCAACAGGTTTGGTATATGCTAGGGTGAATGATGATGGCACTGTAAAATCAAGCGTTGATAAATTTTATGATGAAAACGCATTGAAATCATGGGCCAAAGAAATGCAAGCTGAACCCGGCGATTTAATTTTAATTTTAGCTGGTGAAAAACACAGAACCAGAAAAGCTTTGAATGAATTGCGTTTAGAAATGGGTTCGCAATTGGGCCTAAGAGATAAAAATACTTTTTCATGTTTATGGGTAATGGATTTTCCGCTCCTCGAATTCATTGAAGAAGAGGGTAGGTTCTTTGCCATGCACCATCCTTTTACCTCGCCTAAGCCAAGTGATGTTCAACAAATAGACGAAATGTTGAGCTTGATGGCAGCAGGTAAATTAGATGCCACTTACGAAAGCCCAAGAGCCAATGCTTATGACATGGTGATCAATGGTGTAGAAGTTGGAGGAGGTTCAGTGCGTATTTTTAATAAAACATTACAGCAAAAAATGTTTACGCTTTTGGGTTTTAGTAATGAAGAGGCACAAGCCCAATTTGGTTTTTTAATGAATGCTTTTGAATACGGTGCTCCACCTCATGCAGGGATTGCTTTTGGCTTTGACAGGTTATGCTCTTTGTTTGGAGGCGCAGAATCAATCCGAGATTTTATTGCTTTCCCTAAAAACAATTCTGGCCGCGATTTAATGATTGACGCCCCATCAGAAATTGCAGAAAAACAGTTAACAGAATTGAGTATTTCAGTAAAAAAATAAAAAATTACAGAAAGCCCTTTGATTTTTTGTAATTTGTAAAACGAAATAAAGAATAGTATTTATGGCATTAGACATTATTGGTAAAATTATTCAGGTGATGCCTGAAACCGGAGGACAAAGTAAAGCCGGTAAACCTTGGTCAAAACAAGAATTTGTAGTAGAAACTTTAGACAACTACCCGAGAAAAATTTGTATGAGTGTAATGAATGAAAAAGTGCAGGAGTTAAAAAAATTTCCTCAAGGCACTGAAATCAAAGCATCACTTAATATTGAGTCTAGAGAATACAATGGTAGGTGGTACACCGATATCAGAGCTTGGAAAATTGAAGCCAACGGACCAGTGGCACAAGGTGGTGGTTATGCGGCTACCGATACTTTTCATGCAGATCCAGAGCCTCCTTTTTCGCCTGACAACACAACGGATGATTTACCGTTTTAGTAAAACAACGCGTTGATACAATTCATTCAACACGAAAATATTGATCAAAAAAAGTGGGATTTGTGCATTGAACAATCCCACTTTTCTTTGGTATATGCTTATAGCTGGTATTTGAACAAAGTTAGCCCTCATTGGCATGCATTGGTATTCAATGATTACGAAGCTGTGATGCCTTTGACCCATCATAAAAAATGGGGAGTTGCTTATTTGTATCAGCCCTTTTTTACCCAACAATTAGGTGTTTTTTCTAGAACAGTTCCCACTGCTGAATTACTCCAAACATTCATTCAAGCCATACCTGAACAGTTTAAATTTGCTGCTATTCAGTTGAACGAAAGCAATGCAGCAATTGCCACAGAATACCCTGTTAAAAAGGCAAAAAATTATTTATTGGGTTTAAATAAACCCTATTCTAAAATATACAAGGCATACGGAAACCAAGCCAAAAGAAACATCAAAAAAGCACAAAAAATGGGTTTGGTAATTGAGGCTATTACTGGCAGTCAAGCTATTTCGTTTTACCAATCCAATAAAGGACATGTAACCAAAGGTGTAAAAGCAAAGCATTACCAATTGTTGGCAAATTTGTTTGAAGCACTCAGCAATCAAAATAAATTATTGGTGAAAGGTGTATTTGAAGCAAATGGTAAAATGGTGGCTGCCGCTGCATTCATTGTGCACAAAGGCAGATTGGTGTTCATATTGGGCAATGCCTCTCACCAGGGCAGAGAAATGGGTGCCATGCACTATTTATTCGACCATGTGATTGTACAATTTGCCGACCATTCTATGTTACTCGATTTTGAAGGTTCTGAAATTCCAGGAATTGCTAGGTTTTTTAAAAGTTTTGGCTCCTCAAAAACATACTATTTCCGTTTAAAAATAAATAAATTGCCTTGGTACCTAAGGTGGTTAAAGTAAAGGCTTATGAAATTAGCAGCAATTGATATTGGCTCAAACGCAGTTCGCTTACAAATTGTAAGAACTGTAGAAAATGATCCAGGTAAAGAGCCAGTTAAAAAAATAGAATTTGTTAGAATACCAGTGCGCTTAGGTGACGATGCGTTCAAACACAAACACATTAGTAAAGAAAAACGCAAACTCTTTTTTAAAGCAATGGCTGCGTATAAATTGATGCTTGAGGCATTTGAAGTTGATCATTATATGGCATGTGCAACTTCTGCTATGAGAGAAGCTAAAAATGGAGAAAAACTAGCTAACATTGTACACGAAAAATTGGGCTTAAAAATTCAAATCATTGATGGAAAAAAAGAGAGTGAATTGATTTTAAACTCAGTACAACATTTGTTTCAAAAGGACAAAAACTATTTAACCATTGATGTAGGTGGAGGTAGTACAGAAATGACCCTCATTAGTAATTGTAAAATCATCAATTCTGTGTCATTTGATTTAGGAACAGTAAGGGCTTTTGATGGTGCTGTCAAAGAAAAAACATGGCAAACTATAGAACATTGGGTACAACATAAAACAGCAGGATTTCATCCTTTAGAAGCTATTGTAACCAGTGGTACCATTAATAAAATTGCTCATCTCATTAACGAAGGTTCTAATGTTGCAGTTTTTACGGCCGATCAACTCAAAAGGTTTCATAGAAAAGTATCTAAAATGGCTGTACAAGAAAGAATTGAACAATTGAAATTGAATCCAGACAGAGCAGACATCATTGATGTATCGGCAGATATTTATTTGCGCATTTTGAATTGGGCGCAAATTGAAACCATACAGGCCCCTGCCAATACAGGTTTAAAAGATGGCATTTTATTGCATTTGTACAATAAACATGCAAAGTAGTTCTAGTTGATTTAATTAATTGGAATTAGAACGCTTCGTGTAGTGTTAAATACAAGCCTTTGTTTCTATCCTCTCCAAAGCCCCAATCTATTCTAAAATTGATATGGTCTTTTCTTAACAATACTCCTCTTATTCCCAATCCATAATTGGGTTTAATTTGTTTACTTAAATTAGCGATTGAATTTCCCACATTCCCTATTCCGCCAAAAAATACAGCTCCTAGAGGTCCCCAAACAGCAGTTCTCAATTCAGTTTGAAAACTAAATAGGTGTTTGTCTCTGTAACGTCCATTGTAATAACCCCTCATGAAATTCTCGTTACCAATAGCAGAAAGTTGTCTGTATGGAATATTTCCGTTGTTAAAATTTGCAATAAACTGAAAGGCGAGTATGTTTCTCTTGCCTAAATGTTTAAAATGTCTTGCATCAACAAAATAATTATCAAAGCTGAACTGACCTGCCAAATCTTTGTTTAACCACAAGCTAGAAACTTCAATATAAGTACCTTTTTGGGTGTAAAAAATTTCATCGCGGTTATCAAATACTAACACGGCGCCTATTCCAAAACTTTCAAAACCCTTTAAGCCGGTAACATCTTGACTGATATATTTAGGACCCAACTTCATGTTGTACAATTTTTCGTATTGTAATTGCGGACCAACATATAATCCTTTGATTTTTTGTTTAAGCAAACGAAGGTTTAATTTCATTTGCTTAAACTCATTTTGCTCTTTGTTGATATCGTCTGTTTGATTTCCAATTCCCCAGAAATATTCGTTGAAATCATTGTACACAAATTGTCCCTTGAAATAGTATTTGTTTTGTTTGAAAAACAAATCAATTGTGGGTCGGATACTCAATTGTTTGAACTCAGTAAACTGCCAATTCAACCTTGCCAAAGATGGCCTTGTAATGCTATCATTGGAGAGTCTCATAACAAATCCTGATGACAAACCCAATTGCCAACCTGTTTCAGGTGAAACGCCCCAAATTGGAAGAATAATTAGAAAGTTTTTTTTATGCTTGGCGGTATCACCTTCTACTATTTTATAACCCCAATTGAGGAGGCGTTCTATTTTGCTTCCTTGTGCATTAAGTGTTTTAGAATGCACACAAAATACAACCAAAATAGCACACAAAAAGTAAATCTTTTTGAACTTCATTGACAAGTATTATGGCAATAATCGGCCATACATTCTAGGGAATGGGATACTTTCTCTTACATGTGGTAATTTACAAATCCAAGTCACCAATCTTTCTAAACCTAATCCAAAGCCTGCATGCGGAACTGTCCCATATCTACGTAAATCTAAATACCATTCAAATGCTTCCATTGGTAGTTGGTGTTCGTTGATTTTGTTGATGAGCAAGTTTACATCTGTTTCTCTTTCTCCTCCACCAACAATTTCACCATATCCCTCTGGAGCCAATGTGTCTACACCACGTGCAAATCGGCTATCATTTGGATCTCTTTTTAAATAGAATGCTTTTACCTCGTGAGGCCAGTTGTAAACCATAATTGGCACATCAAACAAACGGGTTAAAACGGTTTCGTCTGAACCACCAAAATCATTGCCATATTCAAAGTTTCGGGCGCTGTTCAACCATTGAGGAATATTTCTATTTTGTTCTTCTAAATCTGATAATTCTTGTTTGAGTTTATCTATTTGGGCTTGGTTAAATCCAATTTCACCCTTTTTCATTCCAGGCGTTTTGATTTTTTCTTCTCTTGTTTTGATTTCTTCTTCAACGGTGTTGATTCTTTTGTTTACCAGAACCAATTCATCTTCTAATGATTGAATGGCGTTTTTGCCATTGACATCCACTTCGCCTTTGATAATTTTTACTGCCTCATCATAAGTTAATCTCGGAAAGGGTTTGATGATGTTTTTTAAAATAGCGGTATCTCTTCCAACCAATTCTAATTCTTTCTCGCAATCGTTCAAAACAGCAGTTACAACAGCTCTCAAAAAGCGTTCAATTAAATCCATGTTGTCGAAAATATCATGGAAAATCATTTCAGGTTCAATCATCCAGAATTCACTCAAATGTCTTCTGGTTTTTGATTTTTCTGCTCTAAAAGTTGGGCCAAAAGTATAAATTTTACCCAATGAAAAAGCCATGGCTTCTCCATACAACTGACCGCTTTGACTTAAGTAAGCAGGGTCACCGTAAAAATCTGTTTCAAATAAGTTTGAGGTTCCCTCACAGGCATTTCCAGTAAATATTGGGGCATCCATTTGTACGAATCCATCTTTCTGAAAAAACTCGTGAATGGCAAATATGATGCGGTTTCTGATACGCATGATTGCCCATTGTCTTTGACTTCTGAGCCATAAATGTCTGTTGTCTGTTAAAAAGTCAACACCATGTTCTTTTTTAGCAATAGGATAATCTGATGAATGACCAATGATATGCAAATTGCTCACTTGAATTTCATAGCCACCAATTTGCTTCTCATCTTTTACAACTTTTCCAGTAATTTCAAGTGAAGTTTCTAAGCTCACTTTTTTTGCTTCTTCAAAACAAGTATCACTCACATTTTCTTGTGCAACCACACACTGACACCATCCGGTACCATCTCTCAATATAATGAAAGCTAAACCTTTGCCTTCTCTTTTATTGCTTGCCCAGCCTTTGAGTGTAATTTCGTTACCAACTTGAGCAGCTAAATCTTTGATTAAAAATTTTTGCATGAAAAACTTGTATAGGGTCTAAAATAATTGTTCAATATTAATAAAAATAGACAGCATTTGTTAGTTATTACGCTAAGTTCTTGAGCCTACAAATCGGATTCAAAATAATGATGCTTACTTCAACATACAAAAACCTTAAAAAAAAATAAAAAAAATGAAAAGAACTTTGGAATACTCGATATTATTTAACAATTTACCAATGATTTAAGCACAAGCGCAATTCATGGCTCAAGATTATGACCTCATTATTCTAGGTTTGGCCCGTTGGGACAACACACTCAATTCATCTACATTGAGTATTGCCAAGGAATTTGCAAAAAATCAAAGGGTATTTTATATAGACAAGCCCTTTTCTTTTAAAGATGTTTTAAAGCTCAAAAAAATAGATCCAAGCTCTACCAGAAGAGATGCAATCTTGTTCGGTAAAAATATTTACCATGAAGTTGCAATAGATGGTGTAAAATTTACATCAGTAACACCAAGAATGGGTTTGCCCATTAATTTTATTCCCGATGGTAAATTTTATGATTGGATGGCCTGTTACAACAATGGCTTGGTTGCTGAGGTATTGAAAAAAGTAATCAAGGATTATGGGATTAAGCGCTATGTGTTCTTCAATTCTTTTTTGCCAACCTATTTCAATGTCATCCCCAAAAATTGCTTACAACCGCTATTAAAAGTGTACCGTTCTAGTGATGACATATCACAAGAAGGATACATTGCAAAACATGGCATTCGCATGGAAAAAATAGCAGTAGAACAATCAGATTTAGTGGTTGCAAGCTCCTATGCATTGTGTAAGAATTTAGGAAAACATGGCAAGCAAGTTGTGCGTATTGCAAATGCTGCAGATCCCAATTTGTTTTACATTCCAAATCCTAAGCCAGAAAAGCCAAAGGAAATCAAAGATTTAAAGGGTAAGTTAATCATGTTTACTGGTAAGCTCAGCAAACTTAGAATAGATTACCAATTATTATACGAAATAGCCATCAACCGCCCAAATGATTTCTTGGTTTTTGTAGGATTGTATGAGCAAGCAGACATTGATGAGTTTGGACTTTCAAAATTACCAAACATTATTTTTACCGGTTCAAGGCCAATACATAAGCTCAAAGATTATTTGTGCCATGCAGATTGTGCCATCATTCCATTCCTAAAAAATCAACTAACAGAGAGCATTTATCCGCTCAAAATTAACGAGTATTTAGCCCTGGGATTGCCTGTGGTATCAACCAATTTTTCTGATGACATTCGTTCTTTTGAAGATGTCATTCAATTGGCAGACAACCATGTAGATTTTTTAGATAAAATTGAAATTGTGCTTCAAAATTTTTCAGATGAAAACAAAGTTCAATTGGTAGAAATGAGCAAGCAAAACACATGGAAACACAGGGTTGATGAATTGAAAAACTTAATTCAACAGCAGCTTCAAGAAAAAGGTTTAGACTAATCTTTCCAATGCGTTATTTTATTGAACTGGCATTTCATGGTCTCAACTACCACGGTTGGCAAATTCAGGACAATGCAACTTCTGTTCAAGCAACAATAGAGCAGAAATTAATGGTTTTGTTGAAATCTAACATTCAAATTACGGGCTGTGGAAGAACGGATACGGGTGTGCATGCATCACAATATTTTGCACACTTTAATTTTGATTTGGAAATAGATACAGCGCAAATTACTTACCAGCTCAATGCTTTGTTACCAAAAGACATTGTCATAAAAAAGATTTTTCAAGTTGCTCCAACTTTGCATGCCAGATTTGATGCCATAGACCGAACGTATAATTATATCATAGCCACTAAGCCTACACCATTTGAAAGAGATAGTTGTTGGATTTATACTCCAAAATTAAATATTTCAGCTATGAATGAGGCAGCAAAATTGTTATTGAATCATACAGATTTTGAATGTTTCAGTAAGGTTAAAACACAAGTTAAAACCTTTGATTGTAGCATCAGTTATGCTATGTGGGTTGAAAAGCCTAACAATAAATTGGTTTTTGAAATTACTGCCAATCGTTTCCTCAGAAACATGGTGAGGGCTATTGTTGGAACCCTATTAGATGTTGGCCTAGGTAAAATAAATACAGATGATTTTCGTGCAATTTTAGCAAGTAAAAATCGCGCTAATGCA
This sequence comes from Bacteroidota bacterium, assembly GCA_027491355.1. Classification (GTDB taxonomy): domain Bacteria; phylum Bacteroidota; class Bacteroidia; order UKL13-3; family UKL13-3; genus CAISCU01. The sequence goes on along the minus strand of JAIXWI010000005.1, from coordinate 135,406 downwards.
GGACAGTCTGTACCAGCTCATGGTTTGTTTTTAACAGCCATTAATTATCCGAATCAGGCTCAAGACTAAGCTCCTTGTATTTGGGAACTTGCGCCAATTGTTCAAGTGCTTTTTGGGCAGCCAATTGCTCTGCTTTTTTCTTGTTCAGGTTTTCAGCCATTCCAATGATTTGATTGTTAAAAACAGCACTTACAATAAATATTTTTTGTTTGTTTGAGGTATTCTCTTCAGTTAAAAACTCAACAGACACACCTTCTTTTTGTCCTTGTTCAATCAACCTGCCTTTAAAATTGGTTTCTGTTCGTTGTAACTTCTCTACATCTACATGGAATTTGATGAGCTTTTCTAGAATAAACTTCCTACAAGTATAAAAACCACCATCTAAAAAAATTGCACCCAAGAAAGCCTCTAGTGCATTTCCAAAAATACTGTTTCTAAGGGTTAAATTCTGCATGGTTCTTTTATCATAAACCACCAATTTATTGAGTTGAATTTTCAATGCCAAGTCATTGAGACTTTCTCTGCTAACTATTTTTGACCGCATTTGTGTTAAAAAGCCTTCGTCTTGGTAAGGAAACATTTTAAACAAGTATTCTGCTACAACAGCATTCAACATGGCATCGCCAAGGTATTCAAGCCTTTCATTGCTATCTCTTGAACCATTTTGGTGAATGGTTCTAGAGGCAGAATGGTGCCTAAGGGCTTGTTCGTAACAATACAAACTGCCGGGATAAAATCCTGTGATTTGTTTGATTTGTTTAGATAAGGTCCTTTTTTCCTTTTCAATAAAGGGCCAAACCGCAAAAATCAAATCTTTAAACCGCAAATTACTTGGTAAATTTTTTGATGATAACCGAAGCGTTATGCCCACCAAACCCGAATGTATTGCTCAATGCAGCGTTTACTTCTCGGTGTTGAACTTTGTTAAAAGTAAGATTCAGTTTTGGGTCAAATGCAGGGTCATCAGTAAAATGATTGATGGTTGGTGGGATGATTCCTTTGTAAACCGCTAAAATTGAGGCAATGGTTTCAATGGCTCCAGCTCCTCCCAATAAATGGCCTGTCATGGATTTGGTTGAACTGATGTTTAATTTATAAGCATGTTCGCCAAACACATTCATGATTGCTTTTATTTCTTGAGGATCACCAAGAGGTGTAGAAGTTCCGTGTACGTTGATATAATCAATTTCTTCGGGCTGCATGCCAGCATCTTCTAATGCATTGATCATTACACGTGTTGCACCCAATCCTTCAGGATGTGGAGCTGTCATGTGGTATGCATCTGCCGAAAGGCCGCAACCTACTACCTCTGCGTATATTTTTGCGCCTCTTGCCAAGGCATGGTCTAGTTCTTCTAAAATTAAGGCACCAGCTCCCTCTCCTAAAACAAACCCATCGCGGTCCAAATCAAAAGGTCTTGAAGCTGTTTTGGGGTCATCGTTTCTCTCACTCAATGCTTTCATTGAGTTGAATCCACCCATTGCTGCTTCATTGACACAAGCCTCAGAGCCACCAGTAACAATGACATCGGCTTTGTTTAAACGTATGTAATTGAAAGCGTCTGCAATGGCATTTGTTGAAGATGCGCATGCAGATACAGTTGCAAAGTTTGGACCTCTGTAGCCATGTCGGATTGATATCAAACCTGGTGAAATATCACCAATCATCATGGGAATAAAGAAAGGACTAAAACGAGGTGTGCCATCACCTTTTGCAAAAGCACTTACTTCATGTAAAAAAGTGTGAAGACCACCAATTCCTGTTCCCCAAATAACACCAATTCTATCAGGGTTAATTTGAGCAGCCGCAAGGCCAGCATCTTTAATGGCTTCATCAGTACTAACAATGGCAAATTGAGTAAAGCGATCCATTCGCCTTGCCTCTTTTTTGTCAATAAAATCTGAGGGTTCAAAATTCTTGACCTCACAAGCAAATTGGGTCTTGAACTTGGAAGCATCAAATTGGGTAATTGGTGCTGCACCACTTACCCCATTTGATAATCCCTCCCAATACGCCTCAAGTGTGTTGCCAATAGGTGTTAAGGCACCTAAACCTGTTACAACAACTCTACGCAAACGCATTTGTAATTTTTTAAAGCTTAAAACTAGCTTTTAACGTTTCCTTCAATGTAGGCAATTGCTTGACCCACAGTACCAATTTTTTCAGCTTGGTCATCCGGAATTGCAATATTGAATTCTTTTTCGAATTCCATAATCAACTCAACGGTGTCAAGAGAATCTGCACCTAAGTCATTGGTAAAGCTTGCTTCGTCGTTGATTTCACTCTCTTCAACTCCGAGCTTGTCCATAATAATTGTTTTAACTCTTCCTCTGATGTCTGACATTGTAATGTTATTTTTATTCTCTGCAAATAAACTACTTTTTAAGTTTAAAAAACAAATTTTAACAATCGCCTTCTTTTTGGGGTTTTGATAAGAAATTAATCTTTCGGTTCTGCTCAGATATTTTTTGTTTATTTGTAATGGTGAAAAAGTTGAGTTTAGAAGTTGAACCCGATATTGATTTTTTGCTGCTAGGAATGGTCAGCGATGAAAGGTTCAGCCGTTTGGCTTGGCTGATGAATAAGCACTGTGATGCGAATTTTTTCAGAACTGAAAACTTGGAATTACCTGATTTTAACCCGGTTGCAGAAACAGAATTTGCTAGAATGGAGTATGAAGATGAAGTCAATCACTTGCAGTTTACCTTATTAGCTAACAAATCTGAACAGAATTTTTTAGCACCAGAATTAGCCAAATTCGATTGTTTGCTTGTTATAAGAGGTGGGATTGATATGTTTGACTTGAACGAATTTTTCACCAAAATCAGGCAAATCTCAGCAATCAGATTGGTTGCAGAAATTGAACAAATTAAATTGAAACAAAAATTAAGTTGGATATTATGACACACTCGAATATGGAAGCATTTAACAGAACAAAAATTATTGCAACCATTGGACCAGCAACCAGTAGCTATGAAAATTTGAAAAGGATTGTACTTGCAGGTGTTGATGTTTGCAGGTTGAATTTCTCTCATGGTGCTTACAGTGATCATTTAGAGGTAATTCACAATATCAGAAAAGTAAATGCAGACCTAAATACGCATGTGGCTATTTTGCTCGATTTACAAGGACCCAAGTTGAGAGTTGGAGAGATGGAAAATGGCAGAATTGAACTCCTAGAAGGTGCTACTATTGAGGTCACAACCGAAAAATGTATTGGTACAGCTCAAAAAATTTATGTCAATTTTGAAAGCTTACCCAAAGATGTCAATCCAGGTGAACGTATTTTGTTAGACGATGGTAAATTGGCTTTGGAAGTACTGCAATCTAACAAGAAAAGCCTAATAAAATGTAGGGTAATTGTAGGTGGATGGTTAAGTAACAAAAAGGGTTTTAATTTACCCGATACACGTTTGTCTATTCCATCTATGACTCAAAAAGACTTAGATGACTTGAAATTTGGCTTGGAACACAAAGTAGAATGGGTAGCGCTGAGCTTTGTCAGAAATGCTGATGATGTGATATTTATAAAAAACATCATTGAATTAAACGACTGGAAACCAAGGGTTGTTGCCAAAATAGAAAAACCAGAGGCTGTAGAAAACATTGATAAAATTGTAGCAGTTACAGACGGTGTGATGGTGGCTAGAGGTGATTTAGGCGTTGAATTGCCTATGGAGCAAGTGCCAGTGATTCAGAAAATGATTGTAAAAAAATGTATCGAACAATCAAAACCAGTCATCATTGCAACTCAAATGATGGAAAGTATGATTACCAGCCCAGTACCAACTAGAGCAGAGGTAAATGACATTGCCAATGCAGTGATGGATGGTGCGGATGCAGTTATGTTAAGTGCAGAGACATCTGTTGGTAAATATCCAATAGATGCCATCAATTATATGCGTAAAACCATTGCTGAAGTAGAACAGAAAACCAACGCGCCCTATTTTAAAGGGACCAGACCAGATGCTTCTTCTCCTACATTCATATCAGACGAAATACTCTTTACAGCAGTTAGAATTTCAGACCACCTAAAAGCTCAGGCTGTTGTTGGAATGACCTTCTCGGGATATTCTGCCTACAGATTGGCAGCCTACAGACCCAAAGCGCCTATCTTTATTTTTACAACCAATCCTCGCTTACTCAATACTTTGAGTTTGGTTTGGGGAGTGAGGGGTTTTTTATACAGGGGTTTTGAGAGTACAGACGCTTCGCTCAATGATATCAATCAACAATTGGTAGATATGGGTTTTGTTAAGTCTGGCGAATTGGTCATCAATACAGCCAGTATGCCCATTACAGAAAGATCAAGAACCAATGCAGTAAAAATTACTGAAATTAAATAAGCACATGAAGTATTTCTTTTTTGCGTTCATATCACTCATGATTTTTGCTTGTGGTAAAACAGATTCGTCTCAGCCAATTCAGCCCAATCAAGTAATTACCACCGACAGCTCTAGTTTCAATGGGAAGCTTGTAGTCACTGTTTTTGACCGAAATGCAATCAATGTACAACCTGGAACATTGGTAAGTTTGTTTGTAAGCTATGACGATTTATTGAGAAGGTTTCCGTTGAACCAATTGGTAACAGAAAGCAATACTGGCATTGCGAATTTTGGCTATTTACTCAATGGCAACTATTATTTATGCGCCCAAAAAGGTTTCTTATCGGATACATCAATGGTTCAAGTATTGGGTCAACGTACCATTCAAAAATCAATGTACTTAAGATAAAATGGATTCAGAGAATGCAATTGTAAACAGAGTGGAGGCAAGTGGTTTAATTACCCTTGATTTAGAGACATTTTACCATCCAGGAGACCGTGTTTTATTTGACATTAAAAATTACTTGTACAAAGAACTCATGCTCAAGGAAAAAGATTTCAGGGCATTTATAGCTGAAAACAATTGGGCCGAATTCAGGGGTAAGAACATCGCATTTTGTTGTTCAACAGATGCTATTGTGCCTACTTGGGCATACATGTTGTTGGGTATTGCTGTTGAACCTTATGCAAATAGGTATGTTTTTGGTGACATTAACTTGCTCAATCAAACCCTATTTTATGATGCGCTGCAACAGATTAATGCTGCTGAATTTGAAGGAAAAAGAGTCATTGTTAAAGGTTGTAGCAATGTGAATATACCCGTTCAAGCTTATCTTGAAATTACCCATAAATTACTACCATATGCAAAGAGTATCATGTATGGTGAAGCTTGCAGCAATGTGCCATTGTTCAAGAAAAAATAACCAATACTTAAAGTTATCAAATGCGTTTTCTTTACCACACTAAAATTAATCACACCAAGCATTTAACAGATGCCAGGTTTGCAGCAGCAGCAGGCATTCATTATTTAGGCTTTTGTTTTGACAATACTTCACCCGCTTTCATACCACCTATTAAAGCCAAAGAAATCATAGATTGGACAAGTGGTTCACATATTGTAGGTGAATTTGGCAACCAATCGGTTCAAGACATCAATACCATTGTTCAATTGCTTAACATAGATATTGTTGAGTTGCAGGAAACCTTTTCTGAAAACATCAGTGACATTCAGGTGCCGGTTATTTTAACAATAGACTTGGAAAAATATTCTCCAACCGCTCTGCTTCATTTGTGTACGCAACATGAGCAGCAAGTACAAGCTTTTCATTTTATTAACTGGGAAAAAGTTGCACTGAACAACCCTGAAATATTTGCAAAAATTGGCATTGAATTCATCGTCAAGCTTAGGGGTAATTTAATTGAGCAGTTAAGCATGCTCTCAGTTATAAAGCCTTTTGGAGTGAGTTTTGATGGCGACTCTGAAGAAAAAGCAGGTATGAAAGACTTCGAAATTTTATCAGACTTTTTAGAACAAATTGTAGTTCAAGAATAGTATCCGATGAGTAAACCTTTGAACGAAGAATACCCTGTAATTGGTTTGATGAGTGGAACTTCCTTAGATGGTTTAGACATTGCCATGTGCATATTTAAGCTAGAACAAAACCATTGGACCTATCGAATAGTAAAAGCACAAACTTACTCTTATCCGCAACACTGGATTAACAAATTAAAACAATTACCACTTGCTCCAATTGTTGAATATGCAGATACGGATGCTGCATTAGGAAGGTACATGGGTAAATTGGTTTTAGACTTTATGGAAGAAAACCAATTAAAACCAATATTAATTGCTTCACATGGTCATACTATTTTTCACCAACCCGTAAAAGGTTTTACAGCACAAATTGGATGTGGTGCAGCTATTTCAGCCATTACAGGGTTACCTGTTGTCAATGGTTTTAGGAATATGGATTTGGCACTTGGTGGCCATGGTGCTCCATTGGTTCCAGTTGGTGATTTACATTTGTTTCCAAACGAAGAGGCCTGTTTGAATTTAGGAGGAATAGCCAATATTTCTGTACATAAATCTACTGTTTTAAGTGCTTTTGATATTTGTCCATGTAATATGGTCCTGAACCGTTTAGCTGAATTGACTGGTGCTGCCTATGATGCTGAGGGTAAAATTGCTGCATCTGGCAGTTTAGAGCCTGAGCTGTTTGAACAGTTCAATCAATTGGGTTTTTATGAACAAAAGGGACCAAAATCTTTAGGTGCAGAATGGGTTGATGCTTGTTTTTGGCCTTTGTTAGAACATTACTCAAGCGTTTCAATTGCTGATAAAATGGCGACGTTGGTGGCTCATATTGGCTTTCAAATAGGAACTACCATTGACAAGGCTGGGGTGAATCAAGTATTGTTAAGCGGGGGTGGAACCATGAATCATTTTTTAGTGCAATCTATTGGCTCAAATACAAAAGCCAAATTGCATATTCCAGATAATTTAACCATACATTTCAAGGAAGCGCTTATTTTTGCATTTCTAGGTGTGCTCAGATTCAGGAATGAAACCAATGTTTACAAATCAGTAACAGGTTCAACCCAGAGTCATGTAGCAGGAGCCTTATGGGGTAATTTCAATCGTTAAAAAAGAATACAAAGTATATGCAATTAGAAAAATTAATTAAGAAGTATGAAGAAAAACAACCAGAAATTGTTTTTGAGTGGAAAGACAGTGAAACAGAAGCCGAAGGTTGGATAGTCATCAACTCTTTAAAAGGAGGTGCTGCTGGAGGGGGAACCAGAATGAGAATGGGTTTGAACAAGCATGAAGTGACTTCATTGGCCAAAACAATGGAGATAAAATTTACCGTTGCAGGACCTGCAATTGGAGGAGCAAAGTCTGGTATTAATTTTGACCCCAACGATCCTAGAAAAAAAGGCGTTTTGGAGCGCTGGTACAAAGCAGTTCATCCAATTCTTAAAACATACTATGGTACCGGTGGAGACTTAAATGTAGACGAAATTCATGAGGTAATTCCCATGACGGCAAACAATGGGTTATTGCATCCTCAAGAAGGGGTAGTTAACGGACATTTTAAAACAGACGAAATCAGTAAAGCCAAACGCATTCAAAACTTAAATGTGGGTGTCTCAAAAGTGCTTACCGATGAACGATTTTCACCAGACGTTACAAATAAATATGTAGTTGCAGATATGATTACGGGTTTTGGTGTTGCAGAAGCTGTGCGTCATTATTATAGTATTTGGGGCGGAAATGTTGCCATGAAAAGAGCTATCATTCAAGGTTGGGGGAATGTGGGTGCAGCTGCAGCTTATTATTTGAGTTTGTATGGAGTAATTATTGTAGGAATTATAGACAGAAATGGTGGTTTGGTGAAGCCAACAGGTTTCTCTAAAGAAGAAATCAAAGACTTATTTTTAAGAAAAGAGGGCAATACATTGGTGCATCCTGAATTGCTTTCTTTTGAAGAAACCAATGAACGCATTTGGCAAATAGGAGCTGAAATATTTGTACCTGCGGCTGCATCAAGGTTGGTTACAAGGTCTCAGGTAGATCAAATGCTTGCGAACGATTTAGAAGTAATTAGTTGTGGAGCTAACGTTCCATTTGCAGACAATGAAATATTCATGGGTCCTGTTGCTAATTATACTGACGACCAAGTGGCAGTAATTCCAGATTATATAGCAAATTGTGGTATGGCCAGGGTGTTTGCTTATTGCATGAGCAATGATGAAGTTGATTTAACGGATGAAGCCATTTTTAAAGATACTTCCAAAACCATTTGGCAAGCCATGATGCGTGTTCATCAGTTTAATCCACGTACAAAAGGTTTATTGAAAAAGGGCCTTGAAATGGCATTGGTAAATCTTGTAAATTAAAACAACATGAATTGGGACGAAATGATCTTTGGAAACACCCTCAAAGCTTATGCTGGTTTTGTGCTAGTATTGGTTATTGGTTTTGTATTCAGTGGTCTTTTTGCCAGGTTTTTTTCCTGGCTTGCTTACAAATTGTTTAAACGATTAAGCAAGGGTAAATTCTTTGATGAATTTCATCGACTCTTACACAAACCTTTCAGTCAATTGGTACAACTGTTTATTTTGTATGCTGCATTTAACCAATTGAGCTTTCCAGAAGAGTGGAATTTTGTTTCAGTGAAAGAGTTTGGTTTACGCTGGTTCATTCATGCTGTATTTTTAATTGCATTGATTTTGGTTTGGATGCGACTGTTTAAAAGAGGTGTAGATTTCACAGCATATATTTACACGCATACAGAAGAATCAACATTGAGTCCAGATTTGATTGTATTCATTAAAAGTTTGGCACAAATAATAATTTACATTTTAGGCTTCTTTGTTATTCTCGCAAAAGCATTTGAAGTAAACATTACAGCTGTAATTACATCATTGGGTATTGGTGGTTTGGCCATTGCTTTAGCAGCACAAGATACTTTAGCAAATTTAATTGGGTCTTTTATCATTTACATAGATAAACCATTCAATGTTGGTGATTTAGTAGAGCTTGGAGACGTAAAAGGTGTTGTTGAAAAAATTGGTTTTAGAACTACCCGCATCCGAACAATGGAAAAAAGTTTGCTACACGTACCCAATAAAAAAATAGTAGATTCTAACTTGAATAACATTTCGCAGAGCTCTCAAAGGCGTGTTCATTTCAATTTGTCATTGAACTATAAATCGAAACCAGAAGAAATCATGCAAATTATTGCTGAAATAAAAAATGCAATACAACAAGAAACCCCTTTAACTGGTAAAGAAATGACAGTTCGTTTTGTAGAGTTTGATGCAAGTTCTTTGAATATTTTGGTCATTTACTTTGTCAACACCATTGATTTTGATTTAATGGTAGAAGTTAAAGAAAGAATCAATTTACGTATCATGGAAATTGTAAAGCAATTCAACTGCGAATTTGCCTATCCAACTCAAATGGTGATTATGCAAAATTAATTGGCCAACTTACAGAAACTAGCAGCATTGATACCTCCAGTGAAAGTTTCTATTAGATTGCCATTAAGGTCATAAATGCTTATGGTTGAACTTTGAACAAAGTCTTTAACATCAGCCAATAATAATTGCTGATCTATGATGTTAAATCCATAAAAATTGGCATTCATTTTTTTAACAATTGGTACACTAGGCAGAATTGTAGCAGTATCCGCAAGTTGAAACAGGCTGCCATTTAAATAGTACAAACAATTGTTACTAGATTCAAATTGTATGGCTGTTGGTGCCTCGTTCAACTTGAATTCAAATTGTTTAATGATATGTTTAGTACGAGGGTCTATCTGAAACAAGTAACCAGCATAATTTGTTAAACTCCCACCACAAGCTAGCCATATCTTTTGATTGGCATCTAAGCAAATACTGTTAGCACCTTTTGCTACCTGAATGCTGTCTGTGACAGTGTTAGTTTGTGTATCTATTAGGAATAATTTATTGGAGTTTTTGTTACAAACAAAAAGGGTATTTCCAACTATCAATAATTGTTCATTCCACCCTGGTAATGGAATAATTTTTTCAATTTTTTTTTCAGTTAAATTGATACAATAAATGCCATTTACAAGCATGTCACTTACATAAGCTTTTTCTTTGTTAATAGCTGTAAAATAACGAGGAGAGCGCATTCCGGTAATTGTAAATTTGGTTTTAAAATTATCGGAGTCAATTGCTTCTAATTTCCCTGAATGGTTTACGACTAAATAATAGGCATTGTTGAAATAGGTTACTGATTGCAATACATCACCTAAGTCTTTGTTGTTGCTGCTTTTATAAATGTCTTTGTATACTTTTTTTTCAAGCTTATCATACAACGACAGACTGGCATTCCCCCATTGAAAATTACCTTCATTACCTATGAGAAAACCATTTTTTTTGCCAGTAATTGCAGTAACCTCATGTTCTATTTTAGGATCACAACTTAGCATTAACTGAAATACAGCCCATAAAAAAATAATCCTTCTCATCATTGCCTTATTACTTTGGTAGTGAATGTACGGTTGTTTTGTTTACATTGAACAATTAAAAAATTACCGTTGAAAGCGATTGGAATGCTTGTTTTTCTTATGTTATTGGTTGACTTGATCAAGCATTGCCCTATGGCATTGTATACGTATATATCAAAAGGACTTTCTTGAGCCAGTTCAATTGAAAGCATCGATTCATTGTTGATTGGATTGGGATATACATTCAACCCTGTATTGTTGCTTTCAGGAAGTACAGTTTCGATTTCATTTAGCAATGCAATGGCATCTAAGTCAAAACCACTAGAGGCGAAAGAACTTGGCCATGGATCGTTTATTTTTCTTCCATCTGAATCAAAGCTACAAAAACTATCATTTAATGCACCAACAACATCTCTTACCCTAATGTAATATACGGGTTTGTTACCAATGCTGTCTTTGAGCAATTCTAAGTCAAAAGGTGTTCCAAAGCCTGCAATGTATTTGCCAGCTAAGCCATCAATTTGTTCAGGAAACATGCCATCGAAATTTCCTGTTTGAATACTGTCTTGTGTAGCTGAATGATTCGGGAATCTGTAATATTTTATACCGTCTGTACTTACTTCTACATAGGCCAATTCAATGTGATATTTATAACTACCAGTCAGCTCAAATCCATTCTCAAATATGGCAAATTCCGGTCCTGATAGATTGAAAATGCCTTGTTGAAAAAAAGCAGTAGCAGTTCCACCATCACCCAAACTTAAGACACCATTTTCCAGGGCTTTTCCTTTTGCTGAATTGGCATCTCCAACACTAGCAAGTCCAAGACTGCTGTCGTTAATTGCAATATAACCCCTGTTAAAAAAAATAGAATCTGCCCAAAATGCTACAATCGATGAATCTTTGTAAATAGCGCTAGACCCAGGTATTCCTGCCGCGGGCGCATACTGCGCCCGCGAAATCACGGCCCCTAAAATACCACACAAAAAAAACAGTTTTTTCAACTTAGTATTTGACTATTTTTTTTAAAATTTTGCTACCTCCAGCAGTTATGTTTAGCACATAGAAACCTGCGGGCAATTGAGCTGTTTCTATCTGGTTTTCGCCAGTATTTGTAGCTATGAGTTTACCGTTTAAATCTAAAATTTGAATAGATTCTATGGTTTCAATTCCACCAATATACAACTTGTTTTCTACTGGATTTGGATACACTACAATTGATTGTGCTGGCTTCAATTCATTGACCGAAACAGTACTACTTAAATCTCTGGTTGTAAAATTATCCATGTAAAAATAAGTAGGTGTATTGATGCCGAATTGACCTGTATCACTCGACTCAAAAGTCATGTATAAACTATCAATGTCATTCAGTGCTTTTAGGTCAACCCAAGTCCAATCTTTGACAATGTAATCTTTGGTACTGTCAGCATCTCTGTAATCGGCTAAATAAAATGTCAAAACTGTATCGGCAGGAATTCCATTGGCCTTCCATGCTTGAATGTTTATTTTAAAATAGTCTGAATCATTTCCGCTGCTGCCACCAAATTTTTTTGAAAATGCACTTCCGTTTTTCATGTCATTGTAAGGGTAAGTTCCGTTGTTTACAAAAAAACCCAATACTTGTTTTCCTTTGGCATTTCCTGTTAATACTACTTTGGCAGATTGGTATGCTACCGCATAATTATTAGACCCATTGTAACCTGTAGCATTTACTACACTGTACATATTGGTGTATCCAACATCGATTGTATCTTTCATGTTTGAAATGGAAAAACCAGTCCAAAAATCACCAGCAACAGTATCAAAAAAGTTAACGAAAAATGCGTTTCCACTTGCAAAACCTCCTGAATAATCGCTACCATTTAAATAACTTTTTTCTGGTAAAATTAAATTTTCAAAAGTTGAAATTGTTTGTGCTTGAGTAATGCGTGTTGTTAGCAGAAGTAAGCTTACTAAAAAAATTTTTGTAATATTTCTCATGGTTTAAAATTGATAATTGATGGTGAAGTTGAGCTGACGACCTGGCATAGGTCTGTTTAATATATTTTGGTATTGTTTGTTCCAACAATTTAAAATACCCAATTGCATTGAAATTCCACTGTACATTTTGAAGTTGAATTGTTTGTGCAAAAATACATTGCCAAGTTGGTAATCCGGCAATGCTTCACTATTGTCACTTGTGTAAAATCTCTGTCCCACATATTGATGCACATATTGAAGCTTAAACTTTTTGATACCTATTTCAAATTGTATCAAATGCTTGATTTTAGGTACATACATTAATTGCTTATCAAAAGTTGTGGCATTGGTTTGTGCTTTGTTAAGTGCCAAACAGTAATCGTGTTGGCCTCTGAAACCAAATGGCAAACCAAACCATTTTTTTTCAAGTTGCCATATAAGTTCAAACCCGTTTACTTCAACCTGATTGATGTTTTCTGCTTGCCAAAATCCACTAGAACTGCTAGTCCAAGTAATTTGATCGTTACAAGTTTTATTGTATGCGTTGAGTCTAATTTGATAGTATTCATTTTTAATTACAATACCAGTTTCTACGCTGATACTTTGTTCTGGCTTTAGCGTTTGGTTTCCTCCAGGATTCCAATACAAATCATTCAAAGTGGGCATTCTAAATCCAGCACCAACATTACCATTCAATGATAACCAATTTGTAATTTGCCACTTGTATCCAAACCCGGGTACAATAGGTATATTGGTTAAATTGTACCATTGTTTACGAATATTGATTTGTGTTTCGAGTTGGTGATTGAACCAGCTCGATTGAACGGTTAGTAATACACTTGGCTGATGGTATGATTTTTCTGAAATAAAATTGTCTGTAAAGCCTCTTATATATTGGTATTGTCCGCTTAATAAAATGTGATGATTTTTATACCTCCATGATTGGTCTAAGCCTTGACTAATTTGTAAAAAACGGGTGTTTGTTAATGGCGTTGTTACACTTGAATAATCAAAAAACTCATTAAACAACGCTGTTCTTGATTGGAGTTGGTAATTGCCTTTGCTGAATTTGTAGGTGAGAATAGTCCTATTAAAATTATTGTTTTGAATGGCCTCATCTTTAGTGGCTCCTAACAGGTCAGGCAAGAGTCGGTTGTTTTTTTGCAACCAAATTTTCAGGTCAAAACTGTGCAAACGATTGGGTGTATAGTTGAACTCTTGCATCAGAGCTATTTGTTTTGTTGAAGCATGTTGCATGCGTTGTTTCCCTATCCCATCTATTTCAAAAGTGTAATTGTTGCCGGTAAATTGGTTCAACAACTTAAACTGCGTGCTGATTTTATTCCTGGCATAAGTAAGCTTTACACCTTGACTAAATTCATTAAAACTACCTATACCCATTAATAACTCTGTGTGTAAGCCTTTTTTCAAATGATTGGAATGATTGAGTTGGATGGTACCTCCAATGTTACCGCTTCCAAATAAACTGGATTGAGCACCATACAACACACCAATTCCATCAAATAAAAATGATGGCAACATGGAAAGATCTGTTTGACCCAACATTGGACTTTCTATGGGTATGCCACACCAAACTGTTGATGTTTGTTGAGCGGTACTACCTCTGCTTGCACTAGATGCCAATAAAGATGGTCCGCCGTTTTTAATAAAAACACCAGCGTTGAGCGATAGTATTTGGTGAATGTTTTGGTTAAACTGAAATGCTTTGTTTTCTAGGTCAATGTTTTGAAGAAATGAACCTGTATGAAAGCCCGAAAACCTATACCCCTTTATCATTACTTGGTGTAATTGATGATTGCTATCCAATTGTGCATGCAAATAAAAGGGGCTCAGTAAGCCACCAAAAAAAACGCATACCATTGAAAACATTTTCAATTCAAAATTAATTATGGGAAACGGCAGGCAGACCCAGAAATGAGTATAGGTACACATTCATGCAGCTGTCCGACTTTTTTTCCCGAAAGTCAAGCAATTTATTTGCCATGGCAGGTCTTCTGACTTACACCTTTTTAAGCCTGTCTTCCCATCAGTATGCTGAAAGTGACAATTGTAATTGCTTAAAATATTTAATAAAGACGGTGTTTACAGCAGCGGGTACTGTCTGGGAATTTCACCCAAGTTCCCTTTTCATCAACTAGGTTGAACCGAAAGCGTCACAAAAGTAGTGAAGTGGTTTTTTACAAGCAAGAAAAGATATAAACAATTAAAAATGAAACCATTTCAAGCATTACTCTCCTTCAAATGCACCAATACTCGGAAAAGAAGCATCTCTAATTCTGCCTAAAATATCAACGAAGATTGTTGTTGATTTCCCGGCTCCTTTACAAGGACTTCCAGCTTTCAAGTCGAAATCATTGTTGAGCACATCTTTTAATTGAGGGTCAATGTTTAAAATATTTTTATTGGTATTATAAACTGTGTTTTTAGACTTGATTAAGTTAGCTTCAATAATATTTGTTTGAATAGGTAATCCCTCAACATCGTTGTTAATGAAAAAATCATCATCTAAATTACCATAAAAAATATTGTTGGTGAGGGTTAAATTGAGTGGAATGCTAAATCGAATACTACCATCTGAATTTCTCAATGGGGAATTGCTAAATATAATTCCTGGATCTTTTCTGACAGTTCCTGTGTTGCCCAAATAAACTGTATTGTGCGTTAATTCATAATTTCCTCCAAACTCACCAACAAGGCCATACAAACCACAGTTGTATATTAAATTATTACTGGCTTTTAATTCTCCTGAATAGCTCAATAAACCAACTGCACTCATGTTTTTAATAACAGTTTGTTCAAGCACCAAGTTGGGTTGATTGTTTTCTGAAAGAGAATCTATTTCAATTCCAATATATGCATTTTTAATAACGGCACCTTTAATGGAATTGTTAACACTGCCCTTTAAAAAGCGTATTCCAATCCATTGACCAGCCAATTCTTTGTAATCATCGTCAAGCCGGCTTCCTTCAAATACAACAGGCGAGTTAACATTGCCGTTTACAATCAATGTGCCAGCTACTAAAATGGCAGAATTATTGTAATTGTGTATCCGTGTTCCAGCATCAATGGTTAGAGTACAGCCTTTTTGAACCAACACAGAATCCATTAAATAGTAAGGTTTTGAATTGTTCCAATTCATGTCCTCATATTTATTACAATTCAGCACTTTATTCGAATAAAAATTGGAACTTTGTGCATAGGCAACCAAAGCTACTGCTTGCTTGTTTCCATTGGTCTCAAATACAAGTTTGTCTTTTATTTCTTGAAACCCCATCACCTCAATGGTGTCAATACTCGCTTGCACAAAAATGTAAATGGAGTCTTTTGCGCCAATTTCTATTTGCTCAAATTGTTTGCCAGGTCTGCCATCAACATTCAGTCTGAAAAAGCCATAAATGTTACCATCTAGAGAAATATTTGTTTTGACATCGTATGCTGATGGATTGGTTACCCTTACTTGTAAAGTGATGCTTCTTGGGAAAATGCTGATTGAATCGGTAGCATTGTACAGCTTTCCAAACAATGAATCGAAATTGAGGGTGTCTGTGGAGAAGCTTAAATTTACTGCTTGATTGGTAAAGTTATCTGTTTTTTTGCAGGAGTATATCACACCAGAAGTCAAAAAGACCAACACCAGAAGTTTGAAATAACTTTGTAACATAAAGCACCTAAAATAAGTAATTAAATAGAATAACGTGCAATAATCCAGTCTGGTATTGTGGTTGCCCTTAATGTTTTAGCATCAATCATGGTATAATTGAAATAGCCTGTACAAGAAACCTTGTTGTTTTTTTTAATGATTTCAAATGAAACCTTTACGCCCTTCGGTAAAAGCGAATCTATCCAGGTTCTCACAATGAATCTTTCTCCTATGAAGAGCGGTCTTTTATACTCTATAAATGTACGCTCAATTACCCAAGCAAAATTGTGTTTAATAAACTCAGACATAGACATTTGATAACACCTCTCCATTTGGTCGTAACGGGCAGCTAAAACATAATCGAGGTATTTACTGTTATGTACATGGTTGTTCATATCGATGTCATCAGGCCTAACCTGAAGCTCAGTCTCGAATTTACTTGTATTGATATGCATTTGACAAAAGTATAAACTCAAACCAATATTATATAGAAATTTAATCTGAATTCATAAGTGAAACACTTAAATTTGAATGTTTTGAAGTACATACTGATAGGAATTCTGTTCTGCTTTGCAATCATTACAAAAGCAAGCCATTTAGTTGGTGGCACCATTCAGGTAAAATGGATGGGAGGAACTAATTATCAGGTGAGTGTAAAAATTTTCAGAGATTGTGATCCCAATAGTCGTACAGCAGAACAACCGACCCTGCCAGATTTTGACGATCCTATTTATGTGGGTTTGTTTGAGAAGGGTACTGATGTTTTAATGCAGCGCATCAGATTAGATTTAGATTTAAATGCTTACAGTAAGCTAGATTATTCGGGTATCAACTGCCCAATTATCACAACTGGTTGCACAGATTTGACAACCTATACCAAGGTAATATCAATGCCCGATAATAGGTACTCAAACAATGCCGGTTATTATCTTTCTTGGGAACGTTGTTGCAGAAACAAAATCATCAACAACATACAATTTCCAGGAGATGCTGCCATTTCATTGTATGCCGAAATTCCTGCAGCTCGATTTCGTAACAGCAGTCCGGTTTATCAAAACAACCCAGTTACTTTGATGTGCACGAATACGTTGTTTAAGTACAATTTAAATTTCGTAGATCCAGACAATCACCAGTTGAGGTATTCGTTGGTAACACCACTCAATGGTCATTTGGATAGGAATAACCCAAGTAATCCAAACGGAAACGGGCAATTGTTACCTATGAATCCACAACCTTATCAAACCATTGCATGGAATCCTGGTTTCAATGCTTCCAACGCAATCAAAGGGACTCTACCATTGTCAATTAACCCAATAACAGGTGAAATTTCTTGTATTCCCAGTACTCCTGGTGTTTTTGTAGCATCCATCATGGTTGAAGAATTTTTAAATGGAATTAAAATTGGTGAAGTCAGGCTTGAACTACAATTTACGGTAACACCATGTTCTGGAAACCCACCCAAAACCTTCATGGTATCTGTAGATAACAAAATTATTTTTCCAAATGATACTGTATTCATCGAGATTCCTGACAATATCTGTATGACCATCCGTTCAGAAAAAGGAGATGGTGCCAACGGTGATTCCATTTATATGAAAATTTCATCGCCAATCATGGATTCTCCTTTGACCATTAAACCAATATTCCCTCCACAAACCAATGGAACAGGCATTGTAACAGCCCAGTTTTGTTTTCAAAGTGCTTGCGAACATTTAAACACACCCGTATTTCCAGTATTTGTAGAAGCAACAGATAATTCATGTCCGCTCAATAAAAAAGCTGGTGCATTGTTTTGGATAAAAGTAAAAAATCCACCCCCACCAAACATTCAAGTATTACAAGTAAATGGATTGCCTTTTCCATCAGATACCATTCCAATTGAAGTGCTCCAACAAAGCTGCATGAAAATTGTTGCCACATCAAAAGATTCATTGAATTTAACGGTACAAATACCCTTAAACAGTTCTCTTAATCATACATTAGCACCAGCTGATTCTTTTAAAACTGGATACAAAAAAGTAACTACTGATATTTGTTTCAAGAACACATGCGCTGATAAAAGTGGCCTGTATCCTGTTTTTATATACTCTAAAGGTAATTGTCCAGGAACAGGTTTCAAAAGTGATACTTTTTGGATACAATATAAACCAATGCCAATTGTAAACAGTGCAGCATTGTTGTGTATGACGTTAATTGACAACAAAGAAACCTTTTTGTATTATGGTGATTCTCTTTTTGGAAAGAATCCTTACTTCAGTCATTACAGATTGTACCGCATTGCTGGGAATACAACTCAATTACTTGATTCTAGTTTTAATTCACAAAACCGCTATTTCAAAGACTTGAATACACCTAATTATAACCAATTCAACTACCGATATTTTATGAAAGGAGTTAATATTTGTGGTGTTGAAGGGCCTAGCTCGGATACTATGGGAACTTTTGATCAATTGAAATTTATTCCTGACCAACAAATGTTGAAATATGTAACTGTTAAAAATAACAAAGAAATATATTTGGAATGGAAGCCTAGTTGGGAAAAAGATTTCGCCAAATACTACCTCTACAAAGCAAAACCCAATAGCAACTTTACACTGTTACAAACGTTTGAAAACATTAACGATACCCAATACATTGATTCAGATGTAGATGTGCAACAATCTGCTTTTTGTTACTATTTAGTAATGCAAGATACTTGTGACAATTACGGGCCAATTGGAGTTCAATCATGTACAATGCACTTGACGGGTAAATCAGTTCCATTTGCAAGCAATTTAACCTGGACTCCTTATGTAGGTTGGATGAATGCCCCTCTGTCATACAACATTTTACGAGCAGACCCATCTAATATGCAAAGAAAAATTGCCAAGCCTGATTCATTGTTTAAGAGCTACACCGATAACAATTTAAATTCAGATGAGGGGATTTTTTATTATACCATACAAGCCGATTCAGTTGTAACCTCAGCAACAGCTAATACTGTTTACACAAGTCTATCAAATACCATAAGTTTATTCCAGAGCCCCGAAATTTATGTGCCCAATGCTGTAACAGCCAATGGAGATGGCTTGAACGATGTTTTTAAATGGGTGCCCATTTTTTTAAAAGACTTTAACATTCGCATCTATAACCGTTGGGGCCAAGAAGTATTTAAAACAGACTCCAAAACTGCCTATTGGGACCTAAAAGTTAACGGGAACTTTGTTGCTGAAGATGTGTATTTGTATCAAATCAATTACACTGGTTATGATGAGACAGTTGGCTCAAAACAAGGCAGTTTTACCATACTGCACTAAAATGGGAAAAATATCATTTTAGAAAAAAGGTCCCGAAATGGGCAAATAAAAGTTTGGTTGAAAATTTATATCCCTGAACATGAAATCAATCCCTCGTTGGGAATAAAATCTATTAAAATTTAACCTCAAGTTCGTAGCGGTATTTGTATTTTTGTCTCCCAAATTTTTAACGCAGAATTTATGAGCACAGAGAAAACTATTGTAATTGCCAAGAAAAAGAACATTCAACCAATTATTGATTATTGTATGGATGCACGTTTGGTTTGTACCATTTTGCCTAAAGGTCTCTCTGCTGATGAATTTGAAGTAGAATTAACCTTATCGGGTATCAAGCAAGCCATTGCATTTGGCATGTTTGCCAGAGAAAATAAATTGGAGGTTGCTGGTTTTGCAGACATCAATAAATCAAAACCAACTGTTGCAAAGAAAGTTGAAAGTAAAGAAGCAACTTTAAATACTTTAACAGAATTACCAATTACCAATTCTGAAGCTGAACCTATTAAAATGGAAAACAGCTTAAATTTTGACTTAAACGTGATAAGCAACTAGTTGTTGCCATACTTTTAAGCTTCAAAGCTTTCACCTTGTGTGAAAAATTTGATTGATTACACAAATACAGGGGCAATTGCCCCTGTATTTGTGTAAAGACCTGCCATTTTGTAAACAGAAAAAAAATGTTCAATTTGCAGTTACATGGCCATCATTAATTCAATAGTAACTTGGTATTTAAAGCGCAGAATACCTGCTATTGAAACCATGTTGAGTAATCCATTTGGTGTGCAATACAACCAATTAATTCAACTAATCAGAACAGCTCAGGTTACAGAGTTTGGACGGAAATATGATTTTAAAACCATTCACTCTATTGAAACATTTAAAGAAAGAGTGCCAGTTACCAACTACGATGATTTTAAGCATTACATAGAAAGGATGATGCGTGGTGAGCAAAATATTTTATGGCCCTCAGATGTCAGTTGGTTTGCTAAGTCAAGCGGAACTACCAGTGCTAAAAGTAAGTTTATTCCTGTCACGTATGAAAGCCTAGAGGAGTGTCATATTCTTGGAGGAAAAGATGTATTGCTATGGTATTTAAACCAACAGCCCAATTCTCAATTATTTAATGGAAAGGGCTTGGTAATGGGTGGAAGTCACCAGATAAACCAACAAGGAGTTGGCAATGCAACTTTTTATGGCGATTTGAGTGCTGTCATGATGCAAAACCTACCATTTTGGGCTCATTTTTTAAGAACACCTGAATTGAGCATTGCCATTATGGACAATTGGGATGAGAAAATAGAGAAAATGGCCCATGCTACCCTTCATGAAGATGTCACCAATATATCGGGTGTGCCAACCTGGACAATAGTTTTAATTGAAAGACTTTTTGCGCTTACGGGTAAGCAAAACTTACTTGATATATGGCCCAATTTAGAATTGTATGTGCATGGTGGTGTTAGTTTTACACCCTATAAAGAACGTTTTTCTCAGCTCATAAAAGGGAGTACTATGAACTACATGGAAACTTACAATGCCAGTGAAGGTTTTATAGGTATTCAAGACCGATTAGGAGCTTCAGATATGCTGCTCATGCTTGATTATGGCATATTTTACGAATTTATGCCAATGTCTGAGTATGGAAAGGATTACCCGATAACTTGTAATTTAAATGAAGTAAAACTCAATGAAAATTATGCATTGGTTATTTCTACCAATGCAGGATTGTGGCGCTATATCATTGGCGATACCATTCGGTTTACCTCGCTCAATCCATTTAGGTTTAAAATTTCAGGTAGGACAAAACATTACATCAATGCATTTGGAGAAGAACTGGTCATTGAAAATGCAGATGAAGCCATTGCTAAAGCTTGTTCTATTCTAAAAGTTTCAATTGCAGATTATACGGCCTGTCCTATCTATTTCAATGAAAACAGAAATGGAGGGCATGAATGGCTTATTGAATTCAATAATCCACCTGAAAACATCAATGACTTTAGCTATATCCTAGATCAAGAACTCAAAACTTTGAATTCAGATTATGAAGCCAAACGCTATAAAGACATTGCAATGATGCCCCCTAAAATTAATGTTGTGCCTAGCGGAACTTTTCACAATTGGCTCAAACAAGCAGGAAAATTAGGAGGTCAACACAAAATTCCTAGATTGAGCAACGACAGACAATTTGTTGAGGCCATTAAATCCATGTGTTTTCAGGCATAAAAAAACCGGCCTAAGCCGGTTTTAATTATTTTACATCTACCAATTCAACATCAAATTTAAGCGTTGCATTTGGAGGAATCACACCTCCTGCACCTCTTGCTCCGTATCCCAATTCAGAAGGAATGATCAATTGTTTTTTATCGCCAACTTTCATCAAGGCAATACCTTCTTCCCAACCTTTGATCACCATTCCACTTCCCAAAGGAAAGCTAATTGGCTCGCCACGTTCTACAGAAGAATCAAACACTTTTCCATCCATTAAATAACCAGTATAATGAACAGAAACTGTTTTGCCGTTTGCTGCTTGCACACCAGTTCCGTTTTCTACATTGATGTATTTCAAACCTGATGCAGTGGTATTGGTATCTTTACCTGCAGTATTAAAAGGCACCAATTTAGGAGCTGTTTTGCTGTCAATTACTTCAACATCAAATACCAAAATACTGTTTGGAGGAATGGTACCCATGTCTCTTTCACCATAAGCCAATTCAGAAGGAATAACAAAAGTAGCCTTGTCACCAACTCTCAACAATTGCAAACCTTCGTCCCAACCTTTGATCACTTGATTGGCGCCAACTTTAAAACTAAAAGGTTGATTTCTGTCTTTTGAGCTATCGAATTTAGTACCATTGGTTAGTTTACCTGTGTAATGAACAGTTACCTTATCACCGGCTAATACTTGTTTTCCTGTTCCCATTTCGGTTACTCTGTAACGGAGTCCGCTTGCTGTTGTTACTTCTTCGTTCACTTTTATTTTTCTTTTAATTGTTTCTTTGGTTTGGGCTTGTAACAGCATTGTGCTGAACATACAAGCCATTAACAAAATTCTTTTAAACATGATTGATTAGTTTACTTTTATCAATTTAACTTCAAATACAAGAGATGAATAAGCTGGTATTGGACCATTTCCTTGAGCACCGTATGCTAATTTGTAAGGGATAATGAATTTGAATTCATCACCTTCACTCATCAATTGCAAACCTTCATCCCAACCAGGAATGACTTGGTTTTGACCTACATTGAAAGTAAAATTAGGCTTACCATCCATGTTTTGGTCAAATACAGTACCATCTAACAAGCTGCCTTTGTATTGAACAGCAACACTTGCGCCTTTTTGAACTTTTTTACCATTACCTTTTTTGACAATCTGGTAGCACAAGCCACTTGCTGTTTTTTGAACATTGTCTAAGCTACCCAAGTAAGATTGAAAATTCAAAGAATCTCTGTCAATGCTTTCCTTAGATTGGTCTTCAATTCTTTTTTGCATTTCAGCTTGACTGTATACATCAACTAAACTTGCCAAGAATTGAATGGTTTCTCCAGTTCCAATGTTTGCAGGAGGTGGAGCGCCAAAACTTTTCATATACAATGAATCTGCACTCACGCTGAAAGACAAACTATCACCTTTTTTAAGCAAACTGAATAAGCCTTTTAAAGTGCTTTCTTCAGCAGGAATGTAATAGGGTTTTCCATTTACATAACTGTCAAAAAGAACAGTATCTTTATTTTCGGCTACTCCTCTCATGTGTAGTAAGAGGATATCTCCTTTTTGTACGGCCCTTGCCGATTCATCTGTTTTAAAAATACGGTAGTTTACTAAACCGTCTTCTGTGGTTTTGTCTTTATTGCAAGCTGCTAATAAAACAACGGTAGCCAGTATGGCAAAGGTGCTTCTCATTTTTATAGTTTTCAAATTAAATATGCGATGTATTCAGGTAATAGGTGTTTTAACTTTTTCTCAATTGTAAGCAAGTCATCAGCACTTTCACCACCAGCGGCGTTAAAGTGCCCGCCACCATTAAAGTGTTTTCTAGCAAATGCATTTGCAGGAAATTTTGATTTAGAACGGAAGCTCATTTTCCTAGCAACGCTTCTGTCTACGACTAAAATGGACAACTCTATTCCAGTAATTGACAAGCCATAATTTACCAATCCTTCAGTATCTCCGGTGATGATTTGGAAACGTTCCAGTTCTTCTGCAGTTACAAGAATTAAAGCTGTTTTGTAGTCGTGTATAACTTGTAATTTCTCATTCAAACAATAGCCAATGAAACGCATTCTGTTTTCTGAGTAGTTGTCGTAAATGGCTTCGTGAATGCTATTTGGTTGTGCTCCTTTTTCTAAAAGTTTAGCTGCAACTCTATGCGTGGTTGGTTTGGTAGAGTTATGTTTGAAAGAAGCAGTATCAGTCATGATACCTGCATACAAACAAGAAGCAATGTCCACACTCACTTTGTCCACTTCATTAAAAAGCTCTATCAACCAAAATACCAGTTCACTGGTACTGGATGCATTGGTTGTCCAAAGTCTGTAATCATCAAAGCCTTCAGGCTCAAGATGGTGGTCAATTAATATTTTTTTTGCTTTTGCATTGGCTACCAAATCTCCCAATAAATTGATGCGTGAGAGGGTATTGAAGTCTAAACAAAAAATTAAATCGGCTGCCGACACCAATGCGGTTGCTTTTTCTTTTTCTTTTTCAAAATTAACAACTTCTTTCTCACCAGGCATCCACTTTAAGAAATCTCCATAATCTGTGGGGCTTACCACGTGAGCTGGAACGCCAAGCTGAATTAAAAAATGCAGCAAACCCAAGGATGATCCGAGGGCATCAGCATCCGGTTTATGATGAGTTGTTATCACCACCCTTGGCCTTGGAAAGGCAGACAAGAGATTTTTGAGTTCAATGAGTTGATTCAAAGCAATGCAAATATCTAAATATGAAGGATTTTATTACAATCAATCTAAAAAAAAATAGCCATTTGATGAAATAAATCTTTTAATTGTCTTTTTTACGCTTGTTGGTAAAGAACAAAACGGCAGCAATCAAAACCAATGAGCCATACAAAACTCCAGAACTGGCGTAAGCTATTTTTTCTCCAAATGCCACAGTTTGAGGTTCAAACTTAAACACGATTTCATGTTTTCCTGCTGGAACTCTCAATCCTCTGAGCACATAGTTTGTTCTTATGTGTTCTTGCAAATTGCCATCAATGTATGCGTTCCAACCTTTGTCGTAATAAATTTCTGAAAATACTGCCAAGCCCTCACGCTTATTGTCAGATTGGTAGTTCAACTGATTGGGTTGGTATTTGGTTAATTTGATTTGAGCTGTACTGTCTTCTAAAGGTTTTAAATTGTTCAGTTGAGCTTCAAATTTTTTATCAATTACTGCAGTTTGCTTGCTTTTTAAACCATTTAATGCCATTATTTCTTCATCTGCATTGTTAACCCATTGTATAGTGCTTACAAACCAAGCGTTTCCGTTTACAAACGGATTGCGTTCAGCAAATTGTCTGCCTGTAGAATCTGCTACCAAAAAGTATTTTACATTGAGCATGTTGTACACTTCCATGTTTTGTTTACTCAAATGCCATTCAATGAGTTCCTGGAACCTTCTCATTTTTGCACCGTGGTATCCACCAATCGATTTGTGGTAATAGGCTGTTAATGCATCTTTGTCAAAATCTGTATTGTTATTATAAACTCTGTAGTGAGGGTCTGGATCTAACAAAATTTGTTCATCTACAGGTGTTTTTTGAACAGCGGCATCAGCTTTTTTGCGCTCAAAATCATCGTCATTCAAATAACGTTTGTCTACACTCCACAAATCAATGGTAATGAACAAGCCCAATGTCAAGATTAAAATTTCTGATTTAATTTTATTGAGTTGATAGGCCCATATTAAACCAATACAAACCATGATAAAGAACAATGATCTGAAACCATCTGTTTGTAACAATGATTGGCGATCGGCTACCAATGAACTCCTCAACCATTCTGGCAATCTTTCATCAGCTGCTGCAGTAAAGTCAAAGAAAATACTAGGAACCAATGCAAACAACAAGCAAGCACCACCAACAATGCCTACAGTCCACTTCAATGATTTAATTAAATGTACTTTATTAATTGGGTTTTGAATGAGTGCTTTGATAGATAAGATTGCCAATAGCGGAAACAGTGTTTGTGCTACACAAAGAATGAATGTGACTGACCTGAACTTATTGTACAAGGGGAAATAATCAAAAAATAAATCAGTAAGTATGGGAAAATTCTTACCCATTGACAAGAAGATAGACAACATGGCTGCACCAAAAATCCACCATTTTTCGTTCCCCTTTAAATAAAACATACCAAATACAAACAAGAACACAATGATTGCACCGTAGTAAATTGGGCCAGCTGTAAATGGTTGTTCTCCCCAATAAACCGGCATTTGTTTAATGACTTTTTTGGCATCAGGAATGCCATTGTCTTTTAATTTTTGGTAAGTTTCACTTGAGGTAGACATTTCGCCATTTGACGAGCCGCCATAAAAATTGGCCATCAATAAAGTAAAAGGTTCCATTACACCA
This sequence comes from Bacteroidota bacterium, assembly GCA_027491355.1. GTDB lineage: Bacteria > Bacteroidota > Bacteroidia > UKL13-3 > UKL13-3 > CAISCU01. The sequence continues at coordinate 109,612 of JAIXWI010000005.1, read as the reverse complement.
TTGCTCCAAGCCATTGCATAATCTTTGTCTAGCCCGTTGCTGCTATTGGCAGTGTTTGCCTCTCCTGAAACTGTTTTGGTTAATTCAGATTTACTTCTGATGCTGTATTTGCCATATTCTTCTGTTGTGAGCAAGCCTGTGATATTGGTTCCAATTCCTACCAAAGCTGCAAGCAAAAGATACACTCCTGTGAGTATGTAAGAACCAATTTTTCTTTCACGGATATGTTGAATCAATTCTACCAACATCCAAACCAAAATGATAAAAATGAGGTAATAAGTAATTTGTAAGTGTCCTGCTGCCAGTTCAAATGAAACAGCAATACCTGTAAATACTGCTCCCAATAATTTATGTTTGGTAAGTGCATACCTAATGCCAGCTAAAACCAATGGTATAAATGCAATGGCATTGCCTTTGGTAATATGACCAGCATCAATGTTGATGAAATTGAAACTCGAGAATGTGAAGGCCAATGCCCCAACTATTGCCAAATAAGGGTTCACTTCAAACGTTAATAAAAGCACATAAAAACATGCAAACAACAATATAATGGTATCAGCTGGATGTTTGAATACATCTGAAAAAGCAAACAAAATATCAGAAGTGATATTGCCATGGTATGATGCTCCAATCAAGTAACTAGGCATACCACCAAATATAGAATTGGTCCAGAAGGTTCTTTCACCTGTGGCTTTTTCAAAATTTGCTATTTCCTGATAGGTTGCTTTCCATTGTAAAACATCGTATTGTTTTAACACTTTACCGCTGAAAATTGGGTTAAAATAAGTGGCAACCACCAATAAAATCAGGCCTAAAGCAATCAAGTGGGGGATGAATTTTTTAAGAAAAGTTGGTTTCATTTATCAAAAATTTCCGAAATATAAATAAATGGCAAGGAATAAAAGCAGATTTATAACCGAACTGTTCATTTTCTCATTTTCTCCTATTTTTTTGCTTTCTTTGGGTTTGTTTTAGCGCAATATGATAGAATTACAAACAGATTTTAACAGGTATTTTAAACAACAATTGGATACAACCCAACAGTTTATCATTCCATTTATTGAGCAAACTTTTCCCATTGCTCATGGTATGAAATTTTTAGAAGTAGGAAGCGGCTATGGAGGCATTTGTAAAGCTTTTGCTGATAAGGGTTGTAGGGTTACAGGAATAGAACTTTGGGATTATGCCAGCAATATTGCCAAAGAGTTTTTGAAAGCAGAAATTGCAGCTGAAAAGGTGCAAATCATCAATAAAAATGTTTACGACATTGACCCAGAAAAAGATTTAACTGAAAAGTTTGATTTGATTTTGTTAAAAGACACCATTGAGCATATCCATGACCAAGAAAGGTTTGTGTCACATATCATTCATTTCTTAAAACCAGGTGGCCGTATTTTCTTTGCCTTTCCACCATGGCTCATGCCCTTTGGCGGACACCAGCAAAGTTTAGATAGCAAGTTTTTACATTTTTTACCTTACTTCCACATACTTCCAACGCCCATTTACAAAGGCATTTTAAAATTATTTGGCGAAAGCGAAGGTCGTATCCGCGACATTTTAGAAGTAAAAGAAACCCAAATCAGCATCAATCGTTTTGAACGCATTGTGAAAAGAGCAGGTTTTGTCATTCAAAAAAGAGAATTGTATTTAATCAATCCTAGTTACTTGTATAAGTTTGGAGTAAAACCTAAAAAGCAATTTGCTTTATTGGCTGCAATTCCATGGTTGAGAGATTGGTTTACAACTACCTGTTACTATGTGTTGGAACGTCCTAAAGGCAATTAGTGTTCTGATGAAGATGTTGGTTTGCCAAATGTAGTCTTACTGTAAACCCTTTGTAATTTAAATTCTCTAGGTTGGGTTATCATCAAAGGAACAGTTTCTACTAAAACCGATGAGGTATCTAAGCCGAATGCTTTTTCTTCACTCAAACTCAGTTTGTCGAGTGTGAAGTACATTTCCATGATTCTTTTTTCGATACCGCTCAATTCATTGTCGTGGGAAAGGTGACGTTTTAAAACAACAAATCGGAAGTCGCCGGTAATGTTTTGGCCCCTCAAAGAAGCGTATCTTGACCGAACGTCAACCTCTCCATTCTTTACCAATTCTTCTACTACGCGTCTGAAATAGAAATTGATTTTTTGTTCAACCCTGAATCCTAATCGGAATTCTACACGAACCACATCATTTGGTATGATATGGTCTACACGGTATTCCATGGTATAAGGTTTGTCATCAACATGAATGTGAACAAACCAATACACATCGGCTCTTTTGGGTCTTTTTTGCAAAATGGAATAAATGACCTTGTTCTCTATTTCCATTAAATTATCGGCACTGGTTAAGTAAACCAAATGGGTTGAATATTTAGAAATAGAGTTGTCCTTACTCAGTTCAAATAAGAGAGGTAGGTAATCTTTTAAGTTCACAAATTCAGTCAAACGGTTTTTAATTTTACGGCCTCTATACCATACATACATCACAGCCATGAAGACTGAACTCACCAATAATGTCATCCAGCCACCTGAAGGGATTTTTTCAATATTGGCAATTAAAAATGCCGCTTCAATGGTTGCGTAAACAAGAGAAAGTACAACGATTAATAATTTAGGTGCCTTTATTTTTTGCAAGAAATTCATGAGCAAAATGGTGGTCATGATCATGGTAATGATAATGGCCAGGCCATAAGCAGCCTCCATTTTAGCAGACTCTTTAAAGTACAATACAATGGTTACACATCCAATCCAAAGGAGCCAGTTAACACTTGGCACATAAATCTGCCCTTTTAAATTGGTGGGGTATTTAATGGTTACTTTAGGCCAAACATTTAACCTCAGCGCTTCTGCTACTAGCGTAAACGAACCACTTATTAAAGCTTGTGAAGCAATAATGGCTGCTACAGTAGCTACTATGATACCAGTCAATAAAAACCATTCAGGCATGATAGAGAAAAAAGGATTTTCTTCAATTTGAATAGATTGATTCTTGTTTAATTTCTCCAATATCCAAGCACCCTGTCCAAAGTAGTTCAATAACAAAGTTGTTTTTACAAATGCCCAACTAACCCTGATGTTATTTTTACCACAATGACCCATGTCTGAATACAAAGCCTCTGCACCTGTAGAACACAAGAAAACAGCACCTAACAGCCAAAAATGACTTGGAACGGCTAAGAATTCGTATGCATAATAAGGATTCAATGCTTCCAAAATTGATGGGTATTTTATGATATATGAAATACCTAAAATGCCTAGCATACTGAACCATATCAACATTACAGGGCCAAACATTTTACCTACTACAGAGGTGCCCATTCTTTGCATTAAAAACAATAATGTAATGATGGTCAATACAATTGGGATGGTTGGAATGTCTGGGTTTAAAATGAGCAATCCTTCTACAGCAGAAGAAACAGAAATTGGAGGGGTAATCATACCATCTGCCAATAAAGTACATCCTCCAATAATGGCAGCAACAATCAAGAAAGGTTTTCTTCTTTTGACTAATGCAAACAAAGAAAAAATACCACCTTCACCATTGTTGTCTGCGCGCAAGGCAAGTGTTACATACTTAACAGTAGTGAGCAAAGTAATGGTCCATACAATACAAGAAAGACCTCCTTTTATAAAATCTTCTGTAATATTTTGTCCTTTAGTAAGGGCTTTTACTACATACAGTGGCGAAGTTCCTATGTCTCCATAGATAATGCCGAGGGCTACAATAAGCCCAGCCACAGAAACTTTGTGGCTATTCTCATGTTGATGATTCACTTGAAAAAATAATCAGGCAACAAATGTATCAAATAGACAGCACAAACAAATTTATTTTTAAAAAAGCTTAGTTTGCCATTTCAGAGATGAAATGAATGTGCATCAATTGTAAATCGTCTTTGCTAAACTCATCGCCATATGTTTTGAGTGCAGTTGCCATTACGTTGTCAGGAGTGCTTCTGAAGAAATCCATGATTTCATCTACTATTTCTTCTTCTGTAATTTCGTAGATATAAGCCTTTAAATTCAGCTTGGTTCCACTGTTTACAATGTTTTCAATTTCCACCAATAACTCATCTTTTTTCAAGCCTTGGCCTCTGGCAATGTCATCAAGCGATACCCTTTTATCTATGTTGGTAATGATGGCAATTTTCCGTGCAGATTTGTTTACCACCGATTTAATAACTACATCTTCTGTTCTTTCAATGTCGTTCTCCTTTACATACTTATCAATGAGTTCGGCAAATGGTTTTCCAAACTTAGTGGCCTTTCCACTACTTACACCTGAAATTTTACTGATTTCTTCTAGTGTTATTGGGTATTTTAACGCCATTTCTTCCAATGAAGGCTCTTGGAAAATAATATAAGGAGGTAATCCTTTTTCTTTGGCTATTTTTTTTCTGAGTTCTTTTAACAATTCCAACAATACCTCATCGTAAACTCCTTCAGGTTCTGGACTGCTGTCGTCGTCGTCTGCAATTTTTTCGAATTTATGATCGAGGCTGATTTCAAATTGAGTAGGCGATTGAATAAATGCCACACCTTTTTCATTCAAGCTCAATAAGCCATAATTCTCAATATTCTTGGTAATGTATCCTTGTAAAAGCAATTGTCTGATAACTGATTTCCAGTAATTTTCTTCACGAGATTTACCTATACCAAACGCAGGAAGTTCATGGTGTCCACTCATGGTAATTTCGTGGGTTTTATTACCCATTAATACATCTACAATGTGTTTTAGGTTGTATTTACCTTTAACCTCTGCAATCAATTCGAGGGCATTTACTGCAGCAGCTGTAGCATTTTCTTTTTCTTTTGGATGCTTGCAATTGTCACACATGGCATTGCAATTTTTCTCATCAAATTCTTCACCAAAATAATGCAATAAGAATTTCCTTCTACAAGATGCAGACTCTGCAAAAGCTTGGGTTTCAAAAATCAACAACTCGCCAATTTCTCTTTCTGCAACAGGTTTATCTTTTAAAAATTTTTCTAATTTATCAATGTCGGCAGGGTTGTAAAACAACACACATTCGCCAACCAATCCATCACGTCCACCTCTGCCTGTTTCTTGGTAATAACCTTCAATACTTTTTGGAATATCATAATGTATAACAAACCTTACATCTGGTTTGTCAATTCCCATTCCAAAGGCAATGGTTGCAACAATTACATCGGCATCTTCCATTAAAAAACGGTCTTGGTGATCGGCCCTAACTTTTGCATCTAAACCCGCATGATAAGGCAGCGCTTTGATGCCGTTGGCTTGTAAAATTCCAGCAATTTCATCCACTCTTTTTCGGCTCAAGCAATAAATGATACCAGATTTTCCTTGCCTTGTTTTGATAAAAGAAACAATTTCTTTGATGGCTTCGCCTTTTTTACCTTTTGAGCGTATATCGTAATAAAGGTTTGCTCTGTTGAATGAAGATTTATAAACTGTAGCATCTGACATTTGTAAATTCTTCATAATATCAGACTGCACCTTTGGAGTTGCAGTTGCAGTTAAAGCAATCATTGGTACATCTTTGATTTCTTTTACCATTTGTTTGATTCTTCGGTATTCTGGTCTGAAGTCATGCCCCCATTCTGAAATACAATGCGCTTCATCTACAGCTACGAATGAAATGTCTATGGTTTTTAAAAAGTCTATGGTTTCATCTTTTTTAAGGGTTTCAGGAGCTATGTACAACATTTTGGTTTGACCCGCATTGATGTCTTTTTTTACAGAAGTGATTTCTCCTTTGTTCAATGAAGAATTTAAAAAATGTGCAACCTTGTCATGTGAGAGTGAACGCAATGCATCCACTTGGTTTTTCATCAAAGCTATTAAGGGTGATATGATGATTGCTGTGCCAGGCATGATCAAAGCGGGCAATTGGTAACATACAGATTTTCCGCCTCCAGTAGGCATGATTACAAATGTGTCATTACCAGCCAATAAATTGGTGATGATTTGTTCTTGCTCACCTTTAAAACTATTGAACCCAAAGTATGTATTGAGGGCTTGTTTTAAATCTATTGTTTCTTTTGTGTTGTTCAATGTTGGGCGAATTTGTTCAGCCATTTTTATAAGTAATTGAAATTGAATAATATAAACGGATTTGAAGCCGTAAAATTGTACAATTGCTAGTTTATATATCTGTGTACTAAGTTAAGTCTAACATTTCTATTTTTAAAATAATACTATGAAATCTTTGGAAAATACCAGCTAATTTGCGTCTGATTTAAATTATGCAAAACAAAAATAATTATGCAATTATTATGGCTGGCGGTATTGGCAGCCGTTTTTGGCCATCAAGTAGAAGCAATTACCCAAAGCAGTTTTTAGATATTCTTGGTACCGGAAGCTCTTTGTTGCAACAAACTTATAAAAGGTTTTTACGGGATTTTTTACCTGAAAACATTTATGTTGTGACCAATCAGTCATATGTTGCTTTGGTAAAGGAGCAATTACCCTCAATTCAAGCTCAACAAATTTTGGCTGAACCAATGGGTAAAAATACTGCAGCTTGTGTGGCTTATGCTTGTGGTAAAATCAGCAAAATCAATACACACGCCATTTGCATTGTTGCACCCAGCGACCATTTAATTTTAGATGAATCTTTGTTTTTGGCCAATGTAAAAGATGCCATACACTTTGCCCAGAAAAACCATGCCTTGGTTACGCTTGGAATTCACCCAACCAGACCCGATACTGGTTATGGTTACATCCAATATTTAGAGGGATCAAATGACCTAAAAAAAGTTAAAACATTTACTGAAAAACCTTCACTTGATTTGGCCAAAGCCTTTTTAAATAGTGGTGATTTTTTATGGAACGCCGGAATTTTTATTTTCAGTATTTCTACCATTAAATCTGCTTTCAAAGAGTTTGTACCTGAGCAATTTGCTTTGTTCAAAGAAGCTTTGGATGCTTATTTTACAGACAAAGAATCGGAAGTCATTCAACAAATTTATGAGCAAACCAGAGCTGTTTCTATAGATTATGGCATCATGGAAAAAGCATCCAATGTATATGTGTTGCCTGCAACTTTTGGTTGGAATGATTTGGGTACATGGATTTCTTTGTATGATATTTCTGAAAAAGATGTCGATCAAAACGTTAAAAAGGGTACTCATGTTTTAACCTACAACACCACTAACTGCATGGTAGATAAGTCATTGGCTTCGGCAACCAAAATGGTTGTGTTAAATGGAGTTCAAGATTTAATTGTTGTAGATACACCAGATGTTTTATTGATTTCAGACAAAAATAAAGAACAAGAAGTCAAAGATATTTTTACTGATATTAAAGTAAAATTCAACGAAAAATATTCATAAGTTTTTATATGAATAGTCCAGCCTATCTCAAACCAGGATCTACCATTGCTATTGCTGCCAGTGCAAGAAAGGTAAATGCAGCAGAAATTGCTGATGCAGTTGCTGTATTAGCATCTTGGGGTTTAAAGGTTGTTTTATCGGACACAATTTATGAGGAACAGCATCAGTTTGCCGGAACAGATGAAGTCAGAACAATGGGTTTACAACAACTTTTGGATGACCCTCAAATTGAAGCCATTTTGTTTGCCAGAGGTGGTTATGGAAGTATACGAATCATCGACTCTTTGAACTTTGACAAGTTTCTACAACAACCTAAATGGCTCATTGGCTTTAGTGATATTACGGTGTTTTTAGCGCATTTGTCTGCAAAATATCATATACCAAGTATGCATGCATGCATGGCATTTAACATGCAACCTGAACGCTTTGATAGGGTTTCTGTTGAAAGTTTAAAAAGTGCATTGTTTGGCGAAGGTGTTGCGATAGAATTTGACCAACATCCTCATAACACCCTCATGACAAACCTACCTGTTTCAGGTGAATTAATTGGCGGTAATTTATCGGTATTGTATGCGATGTTGGGTTCTGAAAGTTTACCAGACCCAAGCAATAAAATTTTGTTTTTAGAAGACCTAGACGAATACCTGTATCACATAGACCGCATGATGATGGGCCTTAAAAGAGCAAATTTCTTTAAAGGATTGAAAGCAGTTTTAATAGGGGGCATGAGCGATATGAAAGACAACGCCATCCCATTTGGTAAATGTGCAAATGAAATCATCCAAGAGGCTTTATCGGTCTACCAAATTCCAATTGTATTTGGATTGCCATGTGGTCACGAAAAAATAAATAAATGTTTATTGATAGGAAAAACCATGACGGTAAGCAGTACACCTTCTAAAGTTACTTGTATCCAAGCAGGCATTTAAAAATAAATTTTACAAATACCAATTCCTGCTATTACACATACCAAATCTACCAGTAGCATAATTCCCAAGGTATAACGCGCATCTTTTACTTTTACAGAGCCAAAGTAAAGTGCAACTACATAAAACGTTGTTTCAGCTGCTCCTTGAAACAAGCAGGACAATTGTCCAGTTAAACTGTCTGGTCCATATGTTTTCATGGCATCTAGCATAAAACCTCTTGCGCCTCCTGCACTGAAGGGTCTCATGAGTGCAACAGGAATAGATTGAACAATTTGTGGATCTACATGAAAAGCGTTCATAGCAGCTGTTAACCCAGACATGAGTAATTCCATTAGGGATGAGTTTCTGAAAATAGACAAAGCGGCTAACATGGCAATCATATATGGCAATACCCTTACGCCGGTTGTGAAGCCATCTTTTGCACCATCAATGAATGAATCGAATAAATTGGAATTGTTTTGCGTAAATATTTTTTCATGGAGTACAGCATAAGCTACAATCAACAAGATAATTGCCAGTAATACCACATTGCTCAAATTGCCAGTAAAATGAATTTTTTCGAGTCCAACAAGTTGTTGGATATAAACCATCAGTAAAACAATTATACCTGTTACAATACTCACTGCACCTATGACTACACCATTTAATAAATTTATTTTTTGTTTGATACTTACAAATAGTAAAGCGGCAAGTGTGCCAATAAATGAGGTGACAATTGTTGGTACCATAATGTCTGCAGGATTGCTGGCATGTTGTGCCGCACGGTATCCAATAATTGATGTAGGAATGAGTGTCAAACCAGCAGCATGCAAGCACAAAAACATGATTTGGCTGTTAGAAGCTTTTTCTTTGTTAGTATTCACTTGTTGCATGCTTTCCATGGCTTTTAAACCAAAAGGTGTAGCTGCATTGTCAAGCCCCAAGAAGTTTGCTGCAAAGTTCATGGTCATATAACCAAATGCTTCGTGATTTTTGGGAAGTTCAGGAAAAATCCGCTCAAAAAAAGGTGCAAGTTTTACAGCAATTTTATCGATGGCTTTTGCATCTTTTAATAAATTGAGCAAGCCACAAAAAAATGTCAGGTAACCAATCAATGGCAACCACAAATCGGTCATGGTGTTTTTACAGGTTGTAAAGAGCCCATCTGCTGCTTGTTTGCCATAATAAACTTCTATTGTTTGCTTGTTGGTTAATTGGTAAAGTGTATCGTTCGAGACTACTTGTTTGTTTTCGGCGGCCTGAATTTGTTGTACAAAAGCACTGTCAAATTGAGTAGGCTCAAAATTCATTTCTTTTTGCAAAACAGGGTCGCTTTGTTTGCCATTGACCAAGCCATTGAGGGTATACAATTTTCCTGTTACCATCAAATAAAATACAAAACAAATACTGGCTATTAACATCCAGCTCCAAAATCTACTTAACGCCATGTGATCAGATTATACTCAAGTGTAAGCATTCTATATCAAAGCAAAAAGAAATTCTTTCCCATGATGTGGATAGAACAGAAGTCAAAAAAAATCCCGATCTGTTTGGATCGGGATTTTTTTAGCCTAAATAAGCTTTTAAAATTTTGCTTTTGCTTGATTTTCTGAGTCTTCTCAGTGCTTTTTCTTTGATTTGACGAACCCTTTCTCGGGTCAATCCAATTTTTTCACTGATGTCTTCTAGGGTATGGGCAGGGCCACCATCCAAACCATAATAGAATTTCAACACATCTCTTTCTTTTTCACTCAATGTAGAAATAACTCGGTTGATTTCTTTTTGTAAAGATTCATTGATCAACTGTACATCTGGTCTTGGTTCATCGTTTGAATCTAGAATACCTAGAAGGGTATTGTCTTCACCGTCTGTTAACGGGGCATCAATACTCAAGTGACGACCTGTAGATCTGAGTGCATTTTCTACTTCCTGTAATGGAATATCCATTGCTTCTGCAATTTCTTCAACGGTTGGTTCCCGCTCTAATTCTTGTTCTAATTTTGCCGAGGTGTTTCCAATTCTTCCAATTGAACCTACTTTGTTTAAAGGTAACCTAACAATACGACTTTGGTCTGCCAAAGCCTGTAATATTGATTGACGGATCCACCAAACAGCATATGAAATGAATTTAAAACCCCTTGTTTCGTCAAATCTTTTAGCCGCTTTGATCAAGCCTAAATTGCCTTCATTGATTAAATCTCCAAGTGTTAAACCTTGGTTTTGGTATTGTTTTGACACTGAAACAACAAACCTCAAGTTGGCATTTACCAAACGCTCCAATGCAACCTGATCACCTTCTCTAATTCTTCTTGCCAATTCCACTTCTTCTTGCGCGTCAATCATCGGTACCTTACTGATTTCATTCAGGTATTTGTCCAAAGATTTGCTTTCGCGATTGGTGAACTGTTTACTAATTTTCAGCTGCCTCATATATTTTTTTTCAGTCTCCTTGTTTTAATAAGAATTTGCAAATTTCGTGAAAAGATATGCCAATCAATAAATAAAACCACTATAAATTCTTATTTTATTAATAATCAGTAAAATAAATAGAAAACAAAGCAAAAGTTAAGCTACTTGAACTAGCTAAAAAACTGGTAAATGAGCAAGCTGCTTCCGTAAGCCAGAAATGTCAAATAAACAAATTGAACAATTGCCCATTTGTAGCCTCCAGTTTCTTTTTTTACCACGGCCAATGTGCTCATACATTGCAATGCAAATGCATAAAAAACCAACAGTGAGAAAACTGTAGCAAGCGTATAAACAGGCTTGTGTGTTTGGTTATTGGTATCATTTTTCATTTTGGCACGTATAGAACCCAAATCGTCTGCTGAACCTTCGGCACTGTAAATTGTACTCATTGTACCAACAAAAACTTCTCTTGCCGCCATTGACGTGAGCAATGCAATTCCTATTTTCCAATCAAATCCCAATGGTCTGATTGCTGGTTCAATTAATTTTCCAAATTCACCAGCATAACTTGCTTCTAACAACTGCGATTTGTAATTTAAATTTAATGCAGCTTTTTGGTTTTCTAAATCAGGGCTTTGTTCTAATTTTGATAGTGCTTCAGTGTAGTTATGTTTAACTGCTTGAATATTTTTTGTAGGTCCAGTTGAGGCCAATACCCATAAAATAACGGATACTGCTACAATTATTTTTCCTGCTCCAAAAACAAATGCTCCTGACTTTTCTACGAGGGTGATGACTATGTTTGAAGGTACAGGTAATTTATATGAAGGCAACTCTACTAAGAAGTAATTTTTTTCTTTGTTTTTGATGATGAATTTAAACACCCACGCACTCAAAATGGCCGCTATAAAACCTAGTAAATACATACCCATTAATACCAATCCATGTATGTTAAAAGGACCCCATTTTGAGGTGTCTGGGACCAAAATTGAAATCAGTAAAGTATATACGGGTAACCTGGCAGAGCAACTCATAAGCGGAATTACCAGCATGGTAATTAAGCGTTCTTTTTTATTTTCAATGCTTCTACTTGCCATGATACTAGGAACAGCACAAGCCATACCTCCAATCAACGGTACAACTGATTTTCCGTTCATTCCAAACGGGCGCATGATACGGTCCATGATAAAACCAACCCTAGCCATGTAGCCAATGTCTTCAAGTATAGCTATGAATAAAAATAAAATGACAATTTGGGGTAGAAACACTATAACACCACTTAATCCTGCCATAATTCCGTTTACTAATAAATCGTTCAGGATACCTGCTGGTAAAGTGTTTTTCAGGTAGTCAGTGGTTGCTGTAAATAAGTATTCAACAGCATCCATTGGGTATGAGCTCCAACTAAAAATGGCCTGAAAAATTAAAAACAACAAGGTTAAGAATATTAAAATTCCCCAATAGCGGTGCGTGAGTATTTTGTCTATTTTATTACTCAGCGATTGTTTGATACCAATTGTTTTTTTGATTCTAGATGCCCGAACAATTTCTTCAATTTTTTCGTAACGGTTGAGTACTTCATGTTCTTGAAATTTTAAGCTATCAAAATCAAATTCTTGAAATACATCTTGAATATTTTTAGCTTGTTCATTCAGCAATACAGATGCATTGATGGCATATTGCAATGCTGCATATGGATTGCTTTTATCAGTTAACTTACAAATGGCATCTAAAAATGCTGGTTCCAAATTAGACAAACTCAAATAGTTAGCCGTTTGTCTTTTTTTGCTGTCTAATAAAATATTTTTTAAAGGGTCTATGCCCTCTTTTTTCCTAGCATTGATTTCTATAACTGGTACTCCTAATTTTTGCTCCAACATTTGAATATTGTAGGCAATTCCACGGCGATGCGCAATGTCAAGCATATTGAGTGCAAGAATGACAGGAACTCCTAAATCGCAAACCTGAGTAAACAACAATAAGTTGCGTTTTAAATTGGCAGCATCAGCAATAAATACAACCAAATCAGGGTAGTTGTTTTCTGCTTTGGTACGGAGAATTTCATAGGTAACCAATTCATCTGCCGATTTTGGATACAAACTGTAGGTGCCAGGTAAATCAATCACATGTAGCTTGGTTTGGTTATTTAACCATGTTTCACCTGTTTTTTTCTCTACAGTGGTTCCTGGAAAATTTGAAACTTTTTGTTTCAAGCCGGTTAAAGCATTGAACAATGACGTTTTGCCGCAGTTTGGATTGCCTACTAAGGCTATGGTAATGCTTTTTTCCACTAGTTCGCTACTATTTCAATTTCTGAAGCATCCTCTAATCGAAGACACAATTTGTATTCACCCACATGAATGGCAATGGGGTCACCAAACGGTGCAACATGCGCCAAACTTACTTGTTCGCCTGGAAGTACGCCCATTTCAAATAACTTGAGAGAAAGGGTTTCACTTTTCACTTTTACAATAGTTGCCTGCATGCCGGGTGATAATTCTGATACATTCATTGTTGCGCAATTTAGAACTTTTCTAAATAGGTAAAAAATGATTCTGGTCAATTATTGGTAGCATCCAATAAAAAAGTAAGCTGATTCAGAACCATTTGCGTTTGTATGGCATTGATAGGAAATTTAGCTTCCCAATCGTAATGTACAGGTAGGTTCATTTTTAGCTGAACTGGATATACCGTTTTTACCCAACTAAAATTAGCAGGATAAGGGAAAAAACGGCCGTATCTGTTACCATTGGCAACAACTATAAGCGGAACTTTGTTTAAGGCACAAACATGTGCAACGGCTGTATCGTTGCAGATGGCAAATTCAGCTTGTATGCAGAAGCCAGCCAATTGATCTAATTTAATTTTTTCGCAACTATTGATGCACCTTGTATTGTTAACAGCCTTGAGTATTAGTTGCGCTTGTTCATGCTCGGCCTTGCCACCCAGTACATGACAACATAAATTAGGATACTTATTTAGTAAAGCTTTGATGAGCTGGCTGTATTTTTTTGGAGACCAATGTTTGCTTTTTTGGTTGCCTCCAATTCCAACAATAAAATAAGCAGCTTTTTCATTTTCGTTGGGCAAAACATCAAAAATTTGTCCACCAAAAAAATGGGCATTCAAAGCTAATTCATGTGCAAATTTTGGGGTGTTGATGGCCTTTGTTAAAAGGGGTACTGCCAATTGTTGATCAGCATTTTTATTGTTGTTGCATCCAATGTGTTCAGCTTTTGGAAACAAACTGCCCATGCTTGCTTCTAATAACAAAGACCTTGTCAATGAAGGGTATAAACATTTTGAGGGGGCAATAGTATGGAGTGTTTTTGCTAACTGAATACGGTATTGTTCATGTGCTAGCCATTTGGTTTTGTTTACCCAAATGCAAACAATGGCAATGTCTTTGAATTTTAATTCAAACAAAGCCTTCCAAGTTTCATTACCAACCAAATACAGTTGTTGTGTTTTTTGTGTTTGAAGTGCCCAGTTATAAAAGGCATCCTCAAATAATAAATAATCGCCGATGTCGTCAAGCTTAAACACCAAACTAGCTAGTGCATTGTACTCTGTAGTTTTGAAGGCAGAAATATTTTCTAAGATTGCATGGTATTGTTGCAGCTGTTTTTGCTTTGCTTTTACTTCTTTTTTTTGACGAAGCCAATTTGAACAAAATGCTGCAAATTTAAACCACATTAAGCTTCTATAATTTGTTGCAGTTGGTGCAATTGTTTGTATAAACCTTCCTGTTGAATGAGTTCTTGGTGATTGCCAGTTTGCACAATTTTACCCTTATCTAAAACCACAATTAAATCAGCTTTGTGAATGGTACTCAAACGGTGTGCAATCACAATGGTAGTTCTGTTTTGCATGACATTGTTCAAGGCTTCTTGAACTACCCTTTCACTTGCAGTATCTAATGCTGAAGTAGCTTCATCTAAAATTAAAATATCGGGGTTGGTATTCACCGCACGCGCAATGCTGAGTCGTTGACGTTGACCACCGCTGAGTTTGTTGCCACGGTCGCCAATATTGGTATGGTATGCTTTTTCTGTTTGAATGATAAACTCATGGGCATTGGCAATTTTAGCCGCTTGCTCTATTTGTTCATTGGAGATATTTGTTTTACCAAAAGCAATGTTGTTGTAAATGCTATCGTTGAACAAAATGGATTCTTGTGCCACCATGCCCATCATTGAGCGTAAGTCTAAAATTTTCAAGTTTTTAATATTGTGGCCATCTATTAAAACTTCTCCTTCTGTTGGGTCATAGAAGCGTGGAATTAAATCGGTTAATGTAGATTTACCGCTACCCGAAGGGCCTACCAAAGCAACTGTTTTGCCTTTTTCAATACTTAAGTTGATATTTTTCAAAACCCATTCATCAGCATATTTAAAGCTGACATTTTTGAATTCAATTTTGTTATGCAATTGGGTCAAAGAAACTGCATCTGTTTTTTCGGTAATCACCTCTTCACTCTCCAATACCTCATTCACACGGTCAAGAGAAGCAAGGCCTTTTTGCATATTGCTGTATGCGGTTGAGAAAGCTTTTGCCGGAGGTAACAATTGAGAGAAAATACCAATGAAGGCAATGAATATTTCGGCATTGACACCTTCGTAACCCGATAAAACCAATTTACCGCCAAACCATAAAATAAAGGCCAAAACAATGATACTGAGTGTTTCTGAAATAGGTGAGGCGCTATCTCCTGTTCGGTTTGAAGCAATATTGATACGTGTATAAAGGCTGTTTTCGTTTTTGAATCTTCTCAAGAAAAAGTCTTGTGAATTGAACGCTTTGATGATACGAATACCCATCAATGTTTCCTCGTACAGGGAAACCAAATCGCCAAATTTTGATTGTCCTCTTTGAGAGAAAGTTTTCAGCATTCGGCCAATTTTACCAATCAAAAAACCCATAATGGGTAAGGTTAAAAACACAATGAGTGTGAGGATTGGGCTGACCCAAATCAATGCACCTAAGAAAATAAGAATGGTCAAAGGCTCTTTGAACAAGGCTTCTAAAGAACTCATGATGGCCACTTCAATCTGTAAAATATCGGATGTCATACGGCTGATGAGGTCGCCTTTTTTTTCTTCACTGAAATAAGCCAAAGGCAATACCAGAATATGTTTGAACAAAGCTTCTCTTAAATCACTGACAACTGAATTCCTAAGGGAAACCATAAAATACAAGGCCAAGAAGCGAAAAAGGTTTTTTAACAAAATGGCACTCACCAATACAATACAAATAAAAACCAACGCTGACTCGGGACCTTTGGTTTGAATTAAATTGGAAAGCTGGTAATTGAAAAGCTCACTCAGGTTTTTGAAACTAAAGGACAACTCGGGTTTTGTTATAACAGCTTGACTTTGACCAAATAATAAGCGTAAAAAAGGCACAATTAAAGCAATTGAAAACAAGCTGAAAACAATAGAAAGGATGTTAAAAAGTACGTTTAAAAATGCCAATCCTTTATACGGTTTTACATACTTCAATAACTTTAGGTAGCCTTTCATTCGGTTCAAATTTTACAATGCAAATATGATAAATATTGCGGAATAATCAGGCAGCCCTATTTTTATAGCCAAATAGAAGAGAGTATGCTTATTCGAACATTTGGAAGTGCAGTATATGGAGTGAGTGCTGTTACCATTACCATTGAGGTAAATGCAAACCCAGGCAATGGGATTGGTTATTTTTTGGTGGGCTTGCCAGACAATGCTGTAAAAGAGAGCCAGCAACGCATAGAAAGTGCCATCAAATACAATGGCTATCAATTGCCTAGGCAAAAGGTTGTAACCAACATGGCGCCTGCCGATATCAGAAAAGAGGGCAGTGCTTATGACCTACCCTTGGCAGTTGGTTTTTTGGCGGCAACAGAACAATTAGAAAGCAGTAAACTGGAGAAATTTATCATTATGGGAGAGCTGGCTTTGGATGGAAGTTTGAACCCCATTAAAGGTGCACTTCCAATTGCCATACAAGCCCGAAAAGAAGGCTTTGCTGGTTTAATTGTACCAGCACAAAATGCCAGAGAAGCTGCTATTGTTAATAATTTAGAAGTTTATGGTGCTGAAAATTTAGCACAGGTAATTGATTTCTTAAACGGAAAAGAAGGAGTATTACAGGCTGTTACAGTTGATACCCGCACTGAATTCGAGCAAAACCAAGTACATTTAAAGGACGATTTTGAAGATGTACGTGGACAAGAAAATATCAAAAGAGCATTGGAAATTGCAGCTGCTGGTGGGCATAATGTCATATTAATTGGCCCTCCTGGTGCAGGTAAAACCATGTTGGCAAAACGCTTGCCAGGTATTTTGCCTCCTTTGTCTTTGCAAGAAGCTTTAGAAACTACCAAAATTCATTCTGTTGCAGGTAAATTACCCAAAGATGCTTCGCTCATTTATACTAGACCATTTAGGAGTCCACATCATACCATTAGTGATGTGGCCTTAGTTGGCGGAGGAACCAACCCACAGCCGGGCGAAATTTCATTGGCACACAACGGAGTTTTATTTTTAGATGAATTGCCAGAGTTCAAACGCACAGTTTTAGAAGTGATGCGCCAACCTTTAGAAGAAAGAAAAGTGACTGTATCACGTGCTAAATTTTCAATAGAATATCCCGCTAGTTTTATGTTGGTGGCAAGCCTTAACCCTTGTCCCTGCGGTTATTTCAACCATCCTGAAAAAGAATGTAGCTGCCCGCCTGGTACGGTTCAAAAATACATGGGTAAAATTTCAGGACCTTTGATGGACAGAATTGACATTCACATTGAAGTAACACCTGTTAATTATGATTTGCTTACTTCGAACAAAAAAGCGGAAAGCAGTAAAACTATCAGAGAACGGGTACAATTAGCAAGAGATATTCAAGCCAAACGCTATGTAGCATTTGATGACATTCATTGCAATGCCCAAATGAGCAGTACCCAAGCCAGGCAATTTTGTGAGTTGAACCCTATTGGAGCCCAATTACTAAAAACCGCCATGCAGCGTTTGCAATTGTCAGCCAGGGCTTATGACCGCATTTTGAAAGTAGCGAGAACCATTAGCGACTTGGCTGGTTCAGAAAAAATTTTACCAGAGCATTTGGCCGAAGCCATTCAATTCAGAAGTTTAGACAGAACAGCTTGGGGTGGGAGTTAAACCTTCTTCAAACAATTAATTTTGATGTAGCACTTTCTGCACCAGTATGTTTTGATGTTAAGGAAAAAAAATAAGTTCCTGGCAATGAAAGACCTGTGTACACGTTCCAAATCCCAAGATCCACAATTTGGGCAGTGTTGACCAAGTTTTAGTCTGAATAATGTTTTTTGCATTGGGGGCAGCAAGTTATTGAAATTAATAAAAATGCAAAAATTTATTAAAGACTTTTAGGCTGAAAATTATTTATCAATCTAAGAATCAATTGGGCTAAATTTGTTAAAAATAAAATATAAAGTGCAATTCAAAGAAATCATCGGTCATAACGGGCTAAAAAACAAATTGCTCAATATTGCTCAATCGGGACGTATCAGCCACGCCCAACTTTTTTTAGGCCCAGAGGGTTCTGGAAATTTAGCACTTGCTTTGGCTTTTGCCCAATACATTAATTGTTTGCAACCTGGTTCAGATGACAGTTGTGGAACTTGTACTTCTTGTGTTAAATTTCAGCAAATCATTCACCCCGATTTACATTTCACTTATCCCCTCACTTCTCCAGCTAAACTAAGTAAGGAACTCATTGAAGAATGGAGGGCTGCCATTATTGAAAATCCCTATATCAGTGATTTTGACTGGTTACAAAAAATAAACAGTGAGGCAAACAAGCAACTCAATATCACTGCTGAAGAGTGCAGAGCGGTGATTAACGGACTTGGATTAAAGAGCTATGAGGCTAAGTACAAGGTGCATGTGATTTGGCAGCCAGAGTACCTTTCAAAAGAAGGTAATATTTTATTAAAACTATTAGAAGAACCACCACCATACACGCTAATTTTATTGGTGGGTAACAATACTGAAAAAATACTTCCTACCATATTGTCTAGAGCCCAGTTAGTAAAGGTTCCTAAAATAACAGATGCCGATTTAATTGAGGCTTTGATGGCCAAATATGGCATGGAAGAACAAAAAGCAAGAGACACAGCTAGGTTGGCAGATGGTAACTTTAATCGTGCAAAGTCATTGGTAGACATAGACCACGAGGGTTACTTTACCCTTTTTAGTGATTGGATGCGCTCTTGCTATGGCCAAAAAATGGTTGAATTACAGCCCATGGTTGATACACTGAGTTCAGGGGGAAGAGAATACATCAAAAACTTTTTGCACTACGCTGGTCAAATGATACGCTCTGCGTTTATATACCGCTACGCCAAACAAGATTTGTTAAAAGTAAACCAAACAGAATTGGCTTTCTTGCTCAAGTTTTCGCCATTCTTACACGACCAAAATTTAGCTGAAATTACTAAAAGTTTAGACGATGCCACCTACCATGTAGAGAGAAATGCGAACCTAAAAATCCTGTTTTTGAATCTTTCTTTGTATATTGGCAAGCAATTGAAAACAGCTAATAATTAGCTAACAAAAGTTTTCATACTAAATAAAAAAAAAGATGGCATGTGGCTCAGGCGGATGCAGCTCTGGCTCTTGTAGTTCAGGCGCTTGCAATAAATTAAATACATTTGATTGGCTTGCTGAGATGGAACTTCCACCTCACCAGAAGCCTTTTGACATTGTTGAAGTGAGGTTCAAAGGTACCCGCAAAGAGTTTTATCGTTTGCCTGCACAGGTAGAATGTTACATCAATGAACAAGTTGTTGTAGAGGCAGAGCATGGCTATGATATAGGAACATTGAGCCTCAAAGGCGAGTTGGTTAAACTACAAATGAAAAAATACAACCGCTCTGAAGAACAGGGCGAGTTCAAAAAAATCATCCGAAAAGCCAATGAAGCGGACGTAGCCAAATTAAAAGAAAACCAAGAATTAGAAGTACCCACCATGTACAAAGCAAGAAGCATTGCCATGGAATTGGGCTTGAGTATGAAACTAAGTGATGTAGAATACCAAGGCGATAGAAGAAAAGCAGTTTTCTATTATACAGCTGAAGAGCGTGTAGATTTTAGAGAACTGATTAAACGCTTGGCGGATGCTTTTAAGGTAAGAATTGAAATGCGCCAAATTGGTTACAGGCAAGAAGCTGGTCGTTTGGGCGGTATTGGTTCATGTGGAAGAGAATTGTGTTGTAGTACTTGGCTTACTGATTTTAAATTGGTACACACCAATGCTGCTCGATACCAGAATCTTTCTTTGAATCAGTTGAAGCTATCGGGACAATGTGGCAAATTGAAATGTTGTTTGAACTTTGAATTAGATGCTTACTTAGAAGCTTTGAAAGAGTTCCCTCAAAATACCCATTTGGTCCTCGATTTTGCCAATGACAAATCTTACAAATTGGTTAAAACAGATATCCTCAAACGCATCATGTGGTTTGCTCCGAAGTCTGAAATGGGTGGTGAATGGCTCAATTTATCTGTAAAAGAAGTCAACAAGTTTGTTGAACAAAATAACAATGGCATTAGGCCAGAATTGATTCATGCTAAACCTGAACCAAACAAGCAGGTAAAAGTTGAACTCGATTTCCAAAACGATATGGGCATTGATTCTGTTACCCGGTTAGATGAAAGAGAAAGGCAAAAGCACCGCAACAAAAACAGGTCAGGTAAACCTCCATACAATAAGTCACAGCAAGGCAACAGAAATGGAGGTAACACACAGCAACCGAATGCCAAGCCAGTTGAGGCAAAAACCAGTCAGCCATCAACCAATGTTCAACCAGTTCAAGCTAACCAAGCCAGAAAGAAACCACCTTTTAAAAAGAAGTTCAACAATAACAATAGGTCAAGTGCCAACGAACAAAAACCAAAAGAATAAGAACTTGAAACAACTATTGAACATATTGGTATTGGTGAGTAGTTTGTTTTTCATTGCTTGTGATGCTAACAGACTCATTGATGAAAACAAAGACCTCCCGGTTCAGGGTTGGAACTATCAAAATAAACTCATTTTTGATGTGCCCATTACCGATACCATAGCCCAATACAATTTATTCTTAAATGTGAGGATCAGTGCCGATTATTTGTTCAGCAATATGTATGTGAATTTGCATACAACAACCCCATCTATGCAACAACAAACTGAACGTAAAGAATTGATTTTAGCTGATGAGAATGGCAAATGGCTTGGTAAAGGTTTAGGCGATTTGTTCGACTATCAAGTTCCTGTAAAGGAAAAGTTCAGGTTCAAAGAAAACGGCATTTACAGGTTTGAACTGGAGCAAAACATGCGTAATGATACCTTAACAGGTGTCATAGCTTCAGGTATTAGAATAGAAAAAGTTCCGCAATAAATTAAGCCCTCAGCCACCTCTTAGCTATATCCAATGTGTAATTCAAATATTCTTTGAAACCATTGTCGAAAAGTTGGTTGCCTAAACTGTTTCCATTTTCATCTAGTACTTCTTTTACAAAATGAACCTCAAATATTTTAGCTGAAACAATTGATTCGGTTTGGCTAAATCCAATGAGCTTGTTTACAATTTGCATCAACTGAATGGCAGGCGCTTTACCGCCTTTACCTGTTGATACCCCAACAAAAGAAAACACTTTATTTTGTAATGCATTTTTAAATGGAGCAGTACCCAAACAATGCAACAAATTGAGCAATTCTGGGGTTGTACTCCAATTGTATTCTGGTGAGACAAATAAAATCAGGTTACTTTCATCAAGTGCGGTTACGCAATGTGCTTGAAATTTAGTCAATGTTGTTGGTTTGAAGCCGCCTTGAGATAGAAAAGGAATATCGTAATGGTTGAAATCTATGACTTGAACTTCATGCGCTTGCTCCAACATTTTTTTAAGTGCTAGGGCTACACGGATGGTATTGTTGTTTTCTCTGGCAGAGCCAGAAACAATGGTAATTTTCATTTTGCTGATTGTATAAACCTTTTAACAAACCTGTACAGGTTAAAGTTTTCACTAAATTCAGTTTGGATATTTTTTTTAATTTCTTCTGGAACCAAGTCCTTGATCCTGGATTGGGTAATGAGGTTGATGGCTTTCTTAACTAGGAGTTCAATTTTTTTCTCGTGGTGGTGTTCGCTGTGTTGATGAGCAACAATGGCATCTAGTAATTTTTCAACACCCTTTTTATCGTTGGCAATGGTTTGTACAACGGGGTTTTCCCAATCTTTATTGGCCGTTTGATGTGCCAATTGAACCAAGTTTCTGTAAAAAATATCGGCACCACTTCGGTCCGATTTGTTAAGCACATATACGTCGGCAATTTCCATGATCCCACTTTTAATGGTTTGAATGTCATCACCAGCTTCAGGTACTAAAACCAAAACTGTGGTATCTGCCAATGCAGCAATTTCAACTTCACTTTGTCCAACGCCCACAGTTTCAATAAATATATAATCAAAATTGGCGCATTTTAATAGGTCACAAACTTCAAAAACCTTAGGGGCTAAACCACCCAAACTGCCTCTGGTTGCCATACTCCTGATAAATACATTGGGAAGTAAATAATGCTCGTTCATGCGCAAGCGGTCACCAAGCAATGCGCCTTTGCTAAAGGGCGAACTAGGATCTACAGCAACCACAGCAACCCTTTTGTTGAGCGTATTTAAATGAGATAGCAATGCGCTAATGAGTGTACTCTTTCCTGCGCCAGGAGGTCCTGTAAAACCAATTACAGGTGTGTTTTTAAATTGCAAGCTTTTTAACAATTCTGAATAAGCAGGGTGTTCATCTTCAATACCTGAAATGGCTCTTGAAATGGCTCGAACATTACCATTCGAGATGGCTGCTATGCTTGCTTCGTTTGTCAATTAACAGTTTATTTTTTGAACCCTGTTGGCATGTCTTCCACCTTCGAATGCGGTATTTAAAAATACCTCACAAATGGCAATTGCAGTGTGTAAATCAATGAAACGTGCAGGCAAACAAAGCACATTTGCGTTGTTGTGCAACCTGGCCAATTCTCCTAATTCTTTGTTCCAGCATAAAGCAGCGCGGATACCTTGGTGTTTATTGGCTGTCATGCAAACACCATTGCCACTGCCACAGATTAAGATTCCAAAAGTGCTGTTGCCAGTCACTACTTCATTTGCCAAAGGATGAGTAACATCTGGATAGTCTACTGAATCAGATGAATGTGCACCAAAATCAATGCATTCAAATCCTTTTTCGGTTAAAAATTGTTTGATGGCTGTTTTGTACTCAAAACCTGCATGATCTGCAGCAATGGCTATTTTGATACCCATACTATTTTTTATTTTTATTTTTTTCTACACGTCTTGCAACAATGATACTTAGCTCGTAAAGCCCGTACAATGGAATGGCCATCATGATCTGACTCGCCATGTCTGGAGAAGGGGTCAAGATACCTGCTATGATTAAAATCACAACAATTGCATACCTTCTATATTTGCTCATCAAACGACTACCAAGAATGCCTATTTTAGCTAAGAAATAAACCAATATCGGCATTTCAAAAATAATGCCGGTTGCAAATGTTAAAGTTGAAACAAAAGATACATAAGACTCCAGGTTGATTTCATTGCTTACCAAGCTACTAACCTGATAGGAGCCCAAAAACTGGATTGACAATGGTGACAATATGAAATAACCAAAAGCAATGCCTATGAAAAATAACATAGAACTAAAAAACACAAGTCCTTTGGCATAATTGATTTCTTTTTCGTTCAGTGCAGGCTTGATAAAGCGCCATAGTTGCCAAAGCACAAAAGGGAATGCAACAATAATACCACCTACAAATGAAATGAATAAATGCTGAGTAAATTGGCCAGTGATATCAATGTTAGACAATACAAAACCAATCTCTTTGACACAGTACATATCGTTACCGATGAATTTATTGGAAAGCTCGCACATGATTTGGTAGGTCCAAAAATCTGTATGCATAGGTCCAAATAAAATGACATCAAACAAGAGGTATTTGTTAAAGAACACTACTATTGCGCATACAAAAATGGCAATTACAGATTTCATGATATGGCTTCTCAACTCATCGACATGGTCGAAGAAGCTCATTTCTTTTTCTTCTGAATTGTATTCGTCTTCTAACTGATCGAGTGCCATTTTTGAGGGATTGGTAATGTTATGATTCTAACAGACTACCTAAACTGTTTTCATAGGTATCAATGTATTCTAAAGTAGTACCAAAAGATGTTCCGTTTATGTCTATACTTCCTGCACTTACATGACCAATACAGTCAAAACTTACACTGTGTTGACTCAATAAGTTCTCAAATGCTTGCTTTTTAAGTGGCGTAACAGAAACTACGATGCGACCCTGTGTTTCACCAAATAAATAGGCATCATTTCGGATGTTTTTATTTTGTTGGATATGAAAACCCATTTGATTGGGTTTTGCAGATTCAAACAAGGCTACAAACAAACCGCCTTCACTGGTATCGTGAGCCGACTCAACCAATTGTTGAGCAATGGCTTCAAGCAATGCTTTTTGTGTTTTGTGGTCTTGGTCTAAATCAAAAAAAGGTGCAGGGCTTTGCTTTACTTTTTTGTAATGTACCAAGTACTGTGAGCTGCTGATATCGTTGTGTTGTTCGCCCAATACATAAATCAAATCTCCTTCTTTTTTAAAGTCAAGGGTCATTTGTTTGCCACCACCAGGAATCAAGCCCACCATACCAATTGTTGGAGTAGGAAAAACTGCATTTTCATCACTGCTTTGATTGTAAAAACTCACATTACCGCCCGTTACTGGGGTGTCAAATTTTCTACATGCTTCGCCCATACCTTTAATGGCATAAACAAATTGGTAATACACTTCAGGATTGTATGGGTTACCAAAATTCAAACAGTTGGTAATTGCAGCTGGTTCTGCTCCTGAACACACTAAATTTCTTGCTGCTTCAGTAACGGCCATCATGCCTCCTTTGAAAGGATCGGCATATACAAATCGGCTGTTACAATCAACAGTCATTGCAATTGATTTGTCTGTTCCTTTCACTTTTACAACAGCTGCATCTGAATGCTTGTTTGTACTTTGGTTGATGGTACCAACCATGCTGTCGTATTGATTGTATACCCATTTTTTGCTAGCAATGTTTGGTTGTGCCAATATCCATTTTGCAATGTCTTTTGCTTCCTCAATGGTACAATCTGTAATGTTGTCAAGTTGAAAAGCTTGAATTTCTTTGAAATATTTAGGCTCAGTGTAAGTTCTCTCATAAACTGGGGCTCCTCCACCTAATACCAAACTTTCTGCGGGAATATGGGCTCGGAGTTCATTGTTCATGTAATATTGAACGTGTGCTGAGTCTGTAACTTCACCGATGATGGCATAAGTTAAATCCCATTTTTCGAATATTTTTTCAACTGTTTTTTCTTGTCCTTTTTTAACGATGACCAGCATGCGCTCTTGGCTTTCGCTCAATAAAATTTCCCAATCTTTCATGTCGGCCTGACGCATTGGAACTTTGTCAAGCCATATTTTCATACCTGTTTTAGACTTAGCTGCCATTTCACTGGTTGAACAAGTAATGCCCGCAGCACCCATGTCTTGCATACCTACAATGGCATTGGTTTCAAGCAACTCCATGCTGGCTTCTAATATCAACTTCTCCCAAAAGGGATCTCCAACTTGAACTGATGGTAAATCTTTGGCTGAATCTTCGGTTATGTCTTTAGAGGCAAATGCAGCACCATGGATGCCATCTTTGCCAGTTGCAGACCCAAAAATATAAACTGGGTTTCCGGGTCCGTCAGCAATGGCAGAAACAGTATGCCCAACTTTTGCAATGCCAACACTCATTGCATTTACCAGCGGGTTGATTTGGTAACAATCATCAAAATAGACTTCGCCACCTACTGTTGGTATTCCAAATGCATTGCCATAATTGCCAATTCCTTTTACAACACCTCTCACCAACCACTTGGTTCTTTCATTGTGGATGTTGCCAAAACGCAAAGAGTTGAGTTGAGCAATTGGTCTTGCTCCCATTGAGAAAATATCACGGTTAATGCCTCCAACCCCAGTTGCCGCACCTTGGTATGGCTCAATAGCAGAAGGATGGTTATGTGATTCGATTTTAAAACAGCAAGCCAAGCCATCACCTATATCAATTAAACCGGCGTTTTCTTCACCTGCTTTGGCCAACATTTTTTCACCTTCTTTTGGAAGTGTTTTTAACCAAATGATAGAGTTTTTGTAGGAGCAATGTTCACTCCACATCACAGAATAAATACTCAGTTCAGTAAAAGTGGGTACTCTGCCTAAAATTTCTTTGATTTTTTCGAATTCTTCGGGTCTTAAACCCAGTTGCTGTGCTTGTTCAAGGCTTGCTAAATTTCCTACTGGTTGTACTTGGCTCATGGTAAAATAGAGAAAGCACAAAGTTGCAGTTTATTCCTACTATTGCCAAATAGTTTCTGGATAAATAGGGCTATTTTTTTGAAATTATTTAAGCGTTCAATAAATGTTGTAAAGCAGTCAGCAATTTTTCTACATTCGGTAATATGGCAGCTTCTAAATCAGTATTCAGAGGAATGGCAGGTACATTTTGAGCCCCTAATGTAGCAACTGGGGCATCTAATTTTTGAAAACATTGTTGCATGATCCGGGCAGCTAAACTTTCTGCAAATGAGTTTAACAAAGGTTCTTCAGTCAATACCAAACATTTGCCATGAACTTGCACACGCTCCATAATGGTGGCTTCATCTAATGGTTGTAGGGTTCTTAAGTCTAAAATTTCAATATTCCCATTCAATTGTTTGGCAGCTGCTAAAGCCCAATGAACGCCCATGCCATAAGTGACTACCAAACAAGATTCGCCCATGTCTATGGCCACATCACTTGCATGTTGAACAATTGCTGCTTTTCCAAAAGGTAAAACATAATCTGCATCTGGTTCAATGCACCTAGCAGTTTCTGTACCCGGATTTTTACTCCAATAAAGTCCTTTGTGTTCCAACATAATGCAAGGGTTGCCGTCGTAATAGGCAGCTTTCATGAGTCCTTTCATATCGGCAGCATTACTTGGATAGGCAATTTTTATTCCCTTGATAGTTAACAAAGTAGATTCTATACTGCCAGAATGGTAAGGTCCACCACCACCGTATGCACCTATTGGAATGCGAATGATGGCACTGATTGGATATTTCCCCATGCTGAGGTAGCAAGATTTTGAAACTTCGCACACCAATTGGTTGATGCCGCTCCAAACATAATCGGCAAATTGAATTTCAACGATTGGTTTTACCCCAACAGCACTCATACCAACTGTTGAACCTACAATGTATGCTTCTTGAATGGGTGTGTTGAATACCCTATTTTCTCCATATTTTGCAGCCAAAGTTGCAGCTTCTCGGAATACTCCACCTAATCTTAAACCCACATCTTGTCCGTAAAAAATACATTCAGGATGTTTGTGCATCAATTCATCAACAGCGTGCAAAGCGGCATCTACCATTACTACAGGTTCTTTACCTAATGGGGCTCTATTACCTACTTCTTCTGTTGCTTGACTAGGTGCATAAACGTGGTCGGTTGCTGAAGTTATAGATGGGTTTTCTGCTTCAACGGCTTGTTTAAATTGTTGTGCAACCCGGTCAGTTTCTATTGCATTGATTTCAGCCAATTCTTGTTCACTCACTCCTAGTTGTACCAGTTTTACATACAGTTTATCAAGCGGATCAAGGCGACCATGCTTGGTAAGATCCTCCTCTGTTCTGTACCATTCTTTTCTTACCCCTGAAGTGTGGTGACCCAACAAAGGAACTTTGGCATGCAACAAAATAGGACCTCTTTTTTCACGCACATAGTCGATGCATTGGTGAACAGCTATCCATGATTTTTCAAAGTCACTTCCATCCACTCTTAATCTTTGTAAACCCTTGAAACCTCCTGCATATTCATAAGCATCCATTGCCCGCATTTCTGAACCGCTGGCACTGATACCCCAATCATTGTCTTGAATCAAGTAAAATACAGGTAGGTTTTTTAAAACAGCCATTTGAAAGGCTTCTGCAACTTCTCCTTCTGTAACCGAACCATCACCCAAACTGCACAAGACAACGGGTTTTTCATTTAAATCTATCAAGCCCTGTGATTCTAAATATGCAACCCCATGCGCCATCCCTGTAGCAGGTATGGCCTGCATGCCTGTAGCGCTACTTTGGTGTGGCATTCTTGGAAATCCATCTCTTTTTAAACTAGGATGACTGTAGTAAGTTCGTCCCCCTGAAAATGGGTCTTCTGATTTGGCCAAGAGTTGTAGCATTAATTCGTAAGGACTCATGCCCATTGCCAATAACATGCTCTCGTCACGGTAATAGGGGGATGCAAAATCTTGTGCCTGCAATTGCAAACCCACAGCAAGCTGTATGGCCTCATGCCCACGGCTGGTTGAGTGAACATATTTGGTTACAGACCTATTGGCATCATAAATATCTGCCATAGCCCTGGCTGAACACATCAGCGTATAAGCCTCTAGTAAAGTTTCTTTTTTCATAAGAACACTACAAGTTTAACAAATAATCGGTAAACACCGACAAAAACAAGCTTTATTTCCGTATAATTGTTTCATGAATTTAGTTGAAAATCCTTTCAAAAAAATTGCAATTGCAGTAGCGTTTTCGCCACGCTGCGAGGCACTATTGGCTGAGGCAAAACAACTTCAAGTTAAGTTAGGTTCGCAGCTGGTTTTTATTCATATTGGAAAGAAAACTATCCATCAAGAACAATACTTAAAACACCTCATTCACAGGTTTGGATTAGACGCCAATACCAATAAAATTATTTGGGAAGAAGGTGAAACAGTTGAAACTATTTTAACAATTTGCCAAAATGAATCCATTGATTTGTTGGTTGCAGGTGCTTTGGAAAAAGAGAACCTTTTGAAATATTTTTTAGGTGGTGTTGCGAGAAAATTAAGCCGTAAGGTTAAATGCAGTATGCTCATGCTTACTGAACCAAACATTCATCCAACAGGTTTCAAACACATAGTTGTGGAGGGTAGCGACCACCCCAAATCAGAATATACAATAGCTACTGCAATTGCAATAGGAAAAGCTTATCAGGCAGCATCACTCAACATCATTCAAGAAACAGATTTGAGTAAGATGGCATTGATAAGACATGAAGAATTAAAGGAAGCTGAAGTAGAAGCCATTAAAGAAGAATTTGTGAAGGAAGAAGACCTTAAATTGGAAGAGATATTAAAATGCAATGATTGTGGTGGCATTACTGTTTGTACTGAACGAATAGAAGGTAAACCTGGGTATGTAATCAGTAAGTTTGCGCGTGAAAAACAAGCTGATTTATTGGTTTTGAATTCACCAGATAAACAGATGAATTTAATAGACCGTGTTTTTCCGCATGATATTGAATTTGCTTTGGCCGACCTCCCATGTAATTTATTAATTGTACAAGAAACCCAATATACGCTTTGATTACGCTTAGCCACCACGAACTCATAAAATTTATTGTATGTATAGGTGCCATGCTCATTGCAGCTAGGCTGGTTGGAGAGTTTTTTAGGAAATTCAAAATGCCATTGATAGTAGGAGAACTCATTGCTGGCATATTGTTGGGACCAAGTTTTTTGGGTACTTATTTTCCGGAAATTTCTAAATGGTTTTTTAATGGAACAGGTAATGTGGGTATAGCATTGAACGGCCTTACCTCTATATCTGTAATCATGTTGTTATTTGTAGCAGGAATGGAAGTTGAACTTTCATTGATTCGCCAGCAAGGTGCTGTTGCGTTTAAAACCAGTTTGGTTGGCTTGATTATACCATTGGGTTTAGGCTATTTCTTTGGCAGGTATTTTTATGAATTGTTTGGCGAATCTAATGCCAACAATATTTTGCCGTTCAGTTTGTTTATGGGAACTGCGATGGCCGTATCTGCCTTGCCCGTTATTGCTAGAACGCTCATGGATTTGGGCTTGTTTAGAACCCGAATAGGCATGATTATTATTGCTGCAGCCATGTTTGATGATTTAATTGGTTGGTTGTTGTTTTCAGTAATTTTAGGGTTGCTGAACAAAAGTGCAGGTGGGGTTGATTTTGTTTATACACTTGGTTTGACTTTGATGTATGCAGTAGGTATGCTTACTGTAGGCAGGTTTTTAATTAATAAATCTTTACCATGGGCTGAGAAAAATTTTACTTGGCCGGGGGGCTTTTTGTCTATCAGTTTGGGGTTGGCTTTTTTAGGAGCAGCTTTTACAGAATATGCCGGTATACATGCCATTTTTGGTGCATTTATTATGGGAATAGCCATTGGTGATTCAGTACATGTCACTGAAAAAACAAGAGACATTGTTCATCAGTTTGTTACCAATATTTTTGCGCCATTGTTTTTTATAGCAGTTGGTCTAAAAGTAAATTTCATAGTCAATTTTGACATTAAAATTGTATTGATTGTGCTAATTTTAGCAATAGTATGTAAGCTTGTTGGTGCAGGTTTAGGTGCTTTGTGGGGAGGGTTGTCTAAAAAAGAAGCATTGGCTGTAGGTTTTGGTATGAATGCCAGAGGGGCAATGGAAATTATTTTAGCTACACTGGCCTTACAAGCTAATTTAATTGGCGAGCATTTATTTGTAGCAATTGTAGTGATGGCTGTAGTTACTTCAGTAATGGCAGGACCTATGTTACAATTATTACTCAATCCAAGTGTCAATACACTCAAAAATGCATTCATAGACAACAACAATCCTGCTAGTCAAAAAAGCGAATAAATTTTGGCAATCCTTCATGAAAGACAAACTTCGAAAATTTGCAGAGTACAAACTACTTCCTAACTGTTTTGAATTTCCATTTCAATTGAAATCAAATTGGAAATCAACTGTTTTTAAAAATAATAATCCATTGGTTCTAGAGCTTGGATGTGGCAAAGGAGAGTATACTGTTGCACTTTCAGGTGCTTTCCTTGAAAAAAATTTTATTGGCATTGATGTCAAAAGTAACCGCATGTGGAAGGGTGCTAAAATAGCTCAAGAATTGGCCAGAACAAATGTTGCATTTTGTAGGCTCATTATTGAAAAAATTGAAGAGGTTTTTGATGCCAATGAAGTAGATGAAATTTGGATTACATTCCCTGACCCTTTCCCAAAAGACAGGCATGAAAAATACAGGCTAACGGGAATTCAATTTTTAAAACGGTACCAGCAGGTGTTAAAACCCGGAGGAATAATTCATTTTAAAACAGATGACGACCAATTGTTTGAATATACTGTAGCTTTATTGTCTGAACTTCAAATACCGTTGTTATTCATTGAAAGAAATGTTTACCATTCAAATACCGTAGATGCTTATGTCAAAGACATTCGCACCCATTACGAAAAATTATTTGCAGCTCAAGGTAGAACTATCAAATACTTGAGTTTTCAATTTCCATTACAGTATAAGTTCAATACAGATTGAATAAATTTATTTGAGCGCGTTGATTGCCGCTTGTATGGTTTTGTCATTTTCTTTTGTAACGAAATAATAACCATTTTCTCTCCAAATTTGACGGGCAATTAAAGCTTTCAGCTGAAGTTGAATAAAGGCTGTGCTTGTTGCCAAATCAGCTTTTGAAGGTGAATCAACGCCTTGTGTATGGGTGTATTTTTGAAAGGCTTGCAGATCTGTTTCAGACAATTGAAAGGCTTTGTTGTACTGAACCAAAGAAGCAAATGCATTTATCTTTTCCCTGTTTTTATCTAGGTAATCGTATGCAAATTTCCCCAATAAGCCATTGGCAGCAATTGCAGCTAAATAAGAAGAGGCGTATGCAGTGTCTAGCGGTACAAACACATCTGGATTGATGCCACCACCACCATGTACAATTCTGCCCTTGATTTTTGTAAAATAAGCAGTCGTATCTGCAACGGATTCATTTGATGGGTTTTCCAATTCTCCTTTGGCAATGCGGTCGTAAATTTCATGGTCATAATCTTTACCAGGGGCATAAGACTTTTGGATGCAACGCTCGCTTGGGGTATAATACCTTGCAACAGTTAACCTCACTTGAGACCCATCTTTTAAATCGAAAGGCTCTTGAACCAATCCTTTTCCAAAACTTCTCCTACCTATGATGGTTCCTCGGTCCCAATCTTGAACGGCACCTGATAAAATTTCACTGGCTGATGCTGAACCCTCATCTATTAAGACAGCCAATTTGCCATTTTCAAATATGCCTTGTTTTTCAGTGATGTAATCAACTCGAGCTTTGTTAATACCTTTAGTAAAAACAATGAGTTTTTTATCCGACAGCAATTCATCTACAATTTTGGTTGCAATGCCTAAATAGCCCCCTGGATTGCCTCTTAAATCAATCACCAATTCTTTCAATCCTTCTGATTGCAATGCTTCAACTGCATTTATAAATTCCTCGTGTGTTTTTTCAGCAAAGCGACTGATTTTGATGTAGCCTGTTTTTTCATTTAACATAAAACTAGCATCCACACTGTAAATTGGAATGGTACCTCTGGTTATGCGGTATTTTATTTTTTGACGATTTGAAGGTCTGTATATCCAAACATCTACTTCGGTTCCTCCTTTTCCTCTGAGCAGTTTGAATACTTTTTCAGAATTAATTCCTTTAGAGGCAACAGGAATGGTATCTACTTGCACAATTCGGTCTCCAGATTGAATGCCTAATGCTTGTGCAGGCCCCCCGTTAAGGGCACTTACAATCATAATGGTATCATTGAAAATATTGAACTCAACTCCAATTCCTTCAAAATTGCCCTCCAATTGTTCGTTGGCCATTTTTAAGTCGGCAGCAGGAATATAGACAGAATGAGGATCTAAATTAGACAGCAATTCATCGATTGATTTTTTTTCGATAGATTCAATGTTCACTGTGTCTACGTAGGCTTGCTGGATGATGCCTAAAATTTCAGAAATTTTATTCTCTGTGCTTGGAGCATTTGCATATTGGTTTCCGGGTCTTAAAAAAATTCCGATGAGGATACCGCATGCAATCAATAGACCATAGATAAAAGTTTGCCACTTATTGGGATGATTTACCATATTTTTGATGAAAGTACGCAAATATAAACGACTAAATCTGATTTAATATTTATGGCCAAAATCAAATTTGAAAGAGATACTGAAAAGGATTCTAATTACCAGAATCTGGAACGCATGACTACCAAAGTTTTGTTGACGAATATGAACAAAGAAGACCAACTTGTTCCATTGGCTATTAAAAAGGCCATTCCTCAAATTCAAAAATTGGTAGACCAAGCAAGTTTACAACTAAAAGATGGCGGTCGTTTGTTTTATATAGGTGCTGGAACCAGTGGTAGATTGGGAATTGTAGACGCAAGTGAATGTCCACCAACATACGGGGTACCTCATGGTTTGGTAATTGGTTTGATTGCAGGTGGAGACCAAGCCATTCGCAAAGCAGTTGAATTTGCAGAGGATGATACCAAACAAGGCTGGAAAGATTTAAAGTTGCATAAAATAACTCACAAGGATTTTTTAATTGGTATAGCAGCCAGTGGAACTACTCCTTATGTATTGGGTGCAATTGAAACTGCTGCAGCAAAAGGCATACAAACTGGTTGTATTGTCTGTTCAAAAAATAGCCCCATTGCCAAAGCTGTTCATTATCCTGTAGAAGTGGTAGTAGGTCCGGAATTTGTAACTGGTAGCACACGCATGAAATCTGGTACCGCTCAAAAACTGTGTTTGAACATGATCAGTACTGCCATCATGATAAAATTAGGAAGGGTAAAAGGTAATAAAATGGTTGATATGCAACTCAGTAATCATAAACTAGAGGAGCGAGCCGTTAACATGCTCATGTCTGAAATTAAAGTCAGCAGCACTGTTGCACAACAATTGTTAAAAAAACATGGCAATGTCAGAAAAGCTGCAACTGCTTATTTACAAGATAAAAAGAAGGCATAACCAAACTAACAATGCTAGAGAAAATAATCACAGTTGCCTTTTTTAGTGCATTCAAATTTATTGTTGGATTTGGATTGGCTGTGAGCTATCAATTTAACTTTTTTGAGTTCTTTATTTCAATTGTAGGTGGGGGCATGCTTGGAACATTTTTATACCTCTATGTATGGCAATTTATAAGCATACTTTATAGAAAAATTGTTCCTAAAAAACCATCTACAATTAAGTTTTCTAAACGTACCAGGTGGGTTGTAAAAATCATTAAGAAGTATGAATTGTATGGCGTGGCCTTTTTGAGTCCATTGATACTTACACTGCCCATAGGTTGTCTAATTGCAAATCAAATTGAAACCAATAAATGGAGGATTAAATTGTTTATGTTTGTGTCATTGAGTGCATGGACAGTTTTGTTTTGGTTACTGAGAAACTTCATTGTTCAAATGTGGTTCAATAAATAAATAGATATGGCTAAAAGCACAAGCAGTTTCTTTTGTAAAAGTTGTGGAGCATCTGCTGCAAAATGGGTTGGAAAATGTCCGGCTTGTGGCGAATGGAATACTTATGTTGAAGAAGTAATTCACAAAGAAAAAATTGCATTTAAGAGCGCTTGGAAATCTGAAAATCAACAAGCCATTGTTCCTGTTCAACTCAAAGAAGTAAACCAAACAAACGAGCAAAGATTGGCCATTGAAGATCAGGAATTGAGCAGGGTTTTAGGTGGTGGATTGGTTCGAGGATCAGTTATTTTAGTGGGTGGTGAACCAGGTATTGGTAAATCAACATTGTTGTTACAATTGGCCTTGACATTTACCAACAGAAAGGTACTTTACGTTTCTGGAGAGGAGAGTGAAACACAAATTAAAATGCGAGCAGACCGCATTACTAATTCAGGTTCAGATTGCTACTTATTTACTGAAACCAATACACAAAAAATAGGGAAGGCTTTGCAACAGTTGCAGCCCGATTTATTGATAGTAGATTCTATTCAAACTTTACAGAGTGAGTTGATAGACGCTGGTCCTGGTAGTATTTCTCAAATTAAAGAAACAGCTGGCGACCTCATCCGATTTGCAAAAGAAACAGGTACCCCAGTATTTTTAATTGGGCATATTACGAAAGATGGCAGTATTGCAGGGCCCAAACTATTGGAACACATGGTTGATACAGTGTTGCAATTTGAAGGCGATAGGCACCATGTTTACCGCATATTAAGAAGTATCAAAAACAGGTTTGGATCCACCAACGAAATTGGTATCTATGAAATGCAAATGGGTGGGCTCAGAGAAGTCAGTAATCCTTCTGAAATTTTAATCACACAAAGAGATGAAAATTTAAGTGGCATTTCTGTTTCTGCTTCATTAGAAGGCATGCGCTCTCTTTTAATAGAAACACAAGCTTTGGTGAGTGCTGCCGTATATGGAACACCTCAAAGAAACTCAAATGGTTATGACAGCAAAAGATTGAATATGTTATTGGCTGTTCTAGAGAAAAAGTGCGGTTTAAGAATGGGCATGCAGGATGTCTTTGTTAACATTGCAGGTGGCATTCGTGTTGAAGACCCTGCCATAGATTTAGGCGTGATTGCAGCCATTGTTTCAAGTTATGAAAACATGCCAATTGACCAACAAATTTGTTTCATAGGTGAAGTTGGATTGAGCGGAGAAATAAGAGCAGTTAACAGAATTGAACAACGCATTGGTGAAGCTGAAAAGCTTGGTTTCAAAACGGTTTATTTGTCAAAATTCAACAAGTTACCAAAAACCAATTTTACAATCAATGTGGTGGAAGTTGGTAAAATTGAGGAGCTTTTGTCGTATTTATTCGGATAACTATTTGCCCAACACGTGACGGGCTTTTTCAATACCAGATTCTGGCGATCCACCATAGAAGAATATAAATATTCCAAGTAATATAAATAACAGGCCTACTGCAATGTTCATCCATTGAATGAATGCATCTGATAACATTCTTTTGAGTTTGTTTGAAGAATAACAGATCAAAGCTTGCGTAGCAAAAACACTGCACATTACGGCTATAAAAAATAGCACCAATTGTAAGTTATTGTACAACAACGAAGACCTTAAATAGGCACTGATTCCTACCCAAGTCAATAAGATCATTGGGTTGAGTTTATTGAGTATAAAACCTTTACTCAAGAAATAAAAATTGGGTTCAGATGCGATGGCTTGCTCCTCAAACTTCTTTTTAGATTGTAAAATGTTTTTGAGTCCAAAAAACAAAAATGATAGCATGGCCAAAATGCGAATGAGTTGATCGTATTTGGGTAATTCTTCGCTAATGAATGAGGTAGCAAACAAGGCCATTAAAATATACAACATGTCGCTAATGATGGCACCTAAGGCAATAAACAAGCCTTTTTTAACACCTTTAGCAATGCTGGTTTGAATCAAAGCAAAGAAACCCGCTCCAAATGAGAGGGTCAAAACCAATCCGGTTAATATTCCTTTGAGTATGATGTCTGTCCAGGTCATTTTAAAATTTTACATACGCGCAGGCAAAGCCTGCGCGTATGTTTTTTTATTGATTACCAACCATGTTAGCCGGTACAACCCAAGCATCAAATTGCTCGTTGGTTACCAAGCCAAGTTCAATGGCAGCTTCTCTGAGTGTTTTATTTTCTTTGTGTGCCTTCTTAGCAATTTTTGCAGCATTTTCATAGCCAATATGGGTGTTGAGTGCTGTTACCAACATCAAAGAGTTTTCCATGTGTTTTTGAATGATCTCTTTGTTGGCAAGAATTCCAGCTGCACAATTGTTATTGAATGAAACACAAGCATCGCCAATTAATCGGGCACTTTGCAATACATTGGCTGCAATCAATGGTTTGAATACATTCAATTCAAAATGACCATTGCTGCCACCAATTGAAACCGCCACATCATTTCCCATTACTTGGGCTGCCACCATGGTCATAGCTTCTGGTTGTGTTGGATTTACTTTACCAGGCATGATAGAAGATCCTGGTTCATTGTCTGGGATGATGATCTCCCCAATACCGCTTCTTGGACCAGATGAGAGCATGCGGATATCGTTGGCAATTTTCATCAAACTAACTGCAACTCTTTTGAGTGCACCACTCAATTCAACCATGGCATCGTGTGCAGCCAAAGCTTCAAATTTATTAGGAGCAGTTACAAAAGGTAAGCCTGTGAATGCAGCTATCTTCTGTGCCACCAGCACATCATAACCTTTAGGTGCATTCAATCCTGTACCTACTGCAGTTCCTCCCAAGGCCAATTCTCT
Source organism: Bacteroidota bacterium (assembly GCA_027491355.1). Lineage (GTDB taxonomy): Bacteria > Bacteroidota > Bacteroidia > UKL13-3 > UKL13-3 > CAISCU01. The sequence continues at coordinate 72,772 of JAIXWI010000005.1, read as the reverse complement.
CACCATTTCAATGGCAGATTTCAATGCCCTGATACCATTGTCTAATTGTTGTACATACCCGCTGAACTCTTGTCCTAATGTTAAAGGCGTTGCGTCCATAAAATGGGTACGACCTGTTTTAACGATGTCTTTGAATTCAACTGCTTTTTGAGCCAAAGTATTTCTCAACAATTCAATACCTGGAATGGTATTCTCAACCACCAATTTATAGGATGCTATGTGCATTGCGGTTGGATAAGTATCGTTGCTAGATTGCGATTTATTCACATCATCATTGGGGTGAAGGATTTTTTTGTCATCATTTAAGCTACCACCGCTCAATACATGTGCACGGTAGGCTACTACTTCGTTCACATTCATATTGCTTTGGGTGCCCGAACCAGTTTGCCAAATAACCAATGGAAATTCATTGTCTAGTTTACCTGCTAAAATTTCATCACAAACGGTTTCAATCAGACTGCATTTTTCCTCAGCCAAAACCCCCAGTTCCATGTTGGCATGTGCCGCTGCTTTTTTTAAGTATGCAAATGCATAAATTATTTCTTTTGGCATGCTGGCTTCAGGACCAATTTTAAAGTTATTTCTAGATCTTTCTGTTTGCGCACCCCAGTACTTGTCGGCAGGTACCAATACCTCGCCCATGGTATCATGTTCTTTTCTGAATGACATATAATAAATATTTTGGAATGCGAATTTAAGAGAAAGCGATGAACTTACCTCGTTCGTTTGCAATAATTTGAATTGGTTTATGCTTGGTAATCAAGCGTGGCATCTTCTTGGTGTAGCACCCAAATGTCCATGTAAACTTTGCCTTCTTGGTTGAAATACTGGTGTAAATTTTCGAACAAGTGTTTGTCTTTCTCTGAGAGGGTGAGCATGTACCTCCCATGGTTGTCAAAAATAACCCATTTGTGGTAGCCTAGTTCAACCAAAAAATCAAAAATGGCTGGACCATTTTCTTGTTGTTTAGAAAGGTAAAAGGGGTCGTATTCAAAAAATATACTTGACTTGGATTGTTTTAAAAATGCAGCAGCTCCTCGTATGATTTTGTTGTCAAAGCCATCGGTGTCAATTTTGAGTAGTTTGGCAGTGGCAAATGCAGGGTGTTTTTCTATGACTGATGATATGGTTGCAATTGTTAAACCATTGGCATCTTCTTTTAAATAGGCTGTACCCAATTGATTGACAGGTTTTACTTTGGTTACAGTTTCTCCTACAAAGGATGCTTCAATGCTTATGGCATGTAATTGTTTACTGTTTTGAATAAGCAATGGTAAAAATTTAGGATTGCCTTCAATGCACAATACGGGTGCTTTTACCCTGTGCTGAACAATGGCTGCAGAATCACCCACATTTGCACCCACATCTATGACTGAAAAGTTTGGGTATTTTTTAGCAATGAGTTGTGCTACTTGTCCTAAATTTTGGCTGTAAGTAGGGTGCTGTTTCAAGTTAAATGGCAAATCGTGGCTCAAGTTCATGGCAATTACTTGCCCATGGTAGTTCCAATGGATTACTGGATCTGACACTTTCAAGTAAATCAAGCGTAAAAGTGCATAAACTTTTTCACTGTATTTACCTTTTGAACCTAGTAGTTGATTGAAAATAAATTGTGCCAACATCTTATAAAAAATTACTGAGTGGCGTTAGTTCACCCGATTCAATATTAACCACCAACTTATCTTTGGCATTCCAAATTGCTTCTGCATCTGATTTGAAGGTTAGTTTACCAGATTCATCCCTGTTCTGTCTGAATTTGGCTGCTACATATCCTTGTTCAGCGCTGATGGCTTTGAGTGCACCCATTTTGTCGTTTCTTACAAAATAGGCGTTGTTGCCATTGGTATTGCTGCCAACAAAACTGTAACCTTTTTTTGCTGCTAATGAACACATGGCTTTGAGCGATGCGCCAAAATACAAATTGCTGTAATGGGCATTGGTCACATAAAATTGATCGTCATAAGGAACGCTGATGGCAGCTTTGTTGCCAAAAATGCTGTTGTATTCCATGATCACAATTTGTGGATTTACCACATTTATGCAATCCCAAATCCAATAATCATTTCCGTCAATATCAATGTGTAAGAGGCCAATTTCTCCGCTAAATCCGGCTGCCTCAATGGCTTGATTGATATTGTGTTTAGTCACAAACAATGGTATGGCTGTTAAATTATATTTCCAGCTGATACTGTCATTTTTAACAAATTCCATGTTTTGTGCCGAGCCATCAAAAATGAGCCCTTTCCAATTGTTATTTAGCAATAAAAAACGGGTATTTGCCTCAAGGTAATTGCCAACGCCAAATTCAATAAAAGTATCATGGGTAATGTGCAATTGATGGATCAAATATTGAATGATTCCATCATCGCCCCACTGAGAAAACGCCGAAAATTCCACAGCCCTAAAGTCTTGAACGGGCTCTTTCAAAGACATGATGTGTTTAACCATTGGTTGCGCAGAAAGCACTTTTATTTTTTCGAGCTCTTCTCTGAAATAAGCCCCAATTTTTTTACTACCTATGAGTTGATGAAAAATTTTTTTCACGCTTTAAAAATTAACTTCTTGAATTTTTGCCAGGCAAAATAAGCAATTGTAGGATTAAATACTTTTAAAATAGTGTATTCATCTGCTGCTGTAATTGCTTGTTTGTTTGTTGGATGTTGAATGGTAGTTAGCGAGTGGGTTTGCAAAGCGGCAACCGCATGGTTGGGGTTTTTGGTATTCAATGCCAAAGCATCAAAGCCAATATTGCTTACTAAGTTTTTATTGGGCAATATACTCAAGCCATTGTTATACCAGCAGGCAAAAGTCCATTGGTAATCCCATGTTGCCAATTGCTTGTGATAGGTATTGTCAAAGATTTCTTTCCAAATTTTTTGCATCCTTGAATCGGTAAAAATTTGTGCTAATTTGTTTGTTTTCAAAAACTCAGGATAGGCTTTCATGTCTACATCATAATGTTTCCAAGCTCTCTTCCAAGTAGCAAAGCCCCAAATATGATTCAGGTGTGAAAAATAATAATCACCATCACCCCATGTTTTACCAAATTGAAAATTGTTTCCAGAAATATGCATGATTTTTTCATCGCTTGCATATTTGTTTAACAATGTTTCACAAAAGTTAAAGAAGCTCAAGTCTGGCAAACAATCGTGTTCAAAAATGATACCTTGTTCTTCGTGTTCAAAAAGCCAATGAATGCCTCTTCCAATGGCAATTCTTGGTCCAAAGTTCTCTTTTTCGAACAGACAATGCAACTCACATGGCCAATCAATGTGTTGTTGAATTTCGTTCTGAACAGTTGAAAGTAATGTAGCTTCGTTGAGGTTGTTTTGCCTGGGCCCATCGGAGTATATGTATAACTTTTGTACTCCAGCTTGTTTAATTCTTGACAATACCTGCAAAGCAGTATCGCTGCGATTAAAAATAATGAGTAGTACCGGAGTTTGCATGAAGTATTTAAGGTGCTATTTGAGCGCAAAGAAAGATGTCAAAACTTTTAAAACCAAAGTAAATCGTTGAGCGCATCTTTTAGGGCTTCAACATCTTGTAAGCGTGCGTAATTGTCCATATTGGAAATAGAATAAGGCAAAGCTAATCCATTGTGCGTATTTAAAATTTCAAGTGCTTTGAGTTGTTCTTCAATACTAGATTCCACTGCTATTCCTGTTTGAAAGGTTTCTACCAGCCTACCTTGAAATTGGTTTGTTTGACCTATAACCGGTTTGTGAAAAAATGCGGCTTTGCTCAATAAAAATGAAGGCACACTTTCTTTTTCTTCATTCAAGTAACAAACATCAAAACTTTGAATGATATGGTTCACCTCTTCGCTGCTTTCTACGCGCATAGGGGTGATGAAATGGTTCGATTTATTTTTGTTCAGGAGTTGTTTCAAAACCAATCTACTGTTCTTATTTTTTGCAGTTGCAGTTAAATTTCCTGTACATACAAAAAAGTAGTCAGTCTCTGGCGCTTCTGAGGCCATTTCTAGAAAGCCTGAAGCTTCTTCATTCTCAAGCAAAATCGTTCCAACAATCATCCTGTTCCCGGCCATTTTACGAATGGTATTGGCCAAGTTGTTTGGTTTTTGGTTCAGGCTCCAGTCGGTTACATCTGGCATGACCACTACTTTTTTATAGATCCTACTTTTTAATTCTTGACTCTTAAACCTGTCTAAGATAGCTGCACCCACGCAGTTATCAGACAAAAACAAATAATCAGGATCTTTGATGGATGGGTCAACTCCAGTTTTAAGGTTTTTTTTGTACAAGTGTGCGGTATGGATAAACAAGCCACTCCAAGGGTATTTAAAAGTTGCATCTAATAAACTTTTGCCATTAGCTGCTGCAATCCACTCGTCTACCGGACAAAAGAATACAAAATCAATTTGAGTTTGCATGGTTTTCTCCGTTTGTTTCAAGCGGCGGTTCAATTTTATCCAACTCAAAGCAGCTGTAGCAATACCCATGTTATCAAAAGAAATTTCAGTTTCATCTAATGGGAAACACCTGAAATCTTTTGCTTTAAAAGCAATGCTTTTGAGTAAGTATTCATTGACAATCAGCCAATCAGGGCTAAAAATGAACACAGTTTTGTTCATTTCTAGTAGGGCTTTTGCATATTGCATGGCATAGGTTCTATACCTAAAAGCACTTCTAGGAAACACCAATGCTACACAATTGACTTGATTCATGTTTCAAATTTCTTGAAAGCCAATGCAGTACCTTTCATATTTTCTTCACATACACACATTAGAATTGGTTATAATTGCACAGGAAAAGACACTTTTTTACACTTTTTTGTATTTTTTTTCTGAAAAGGCTTTTCCTTTTTAATTAATTTTCTACTTTTGCACACCTCAATTGACCGATGGTGTAACTGGCAACACGTCTGATTTTGGTTCAGAAGAGTCCAGGTTCGAAACCTGGTCGGTCAACAAAATGCAAGCCACTGCTGTGGCTTGCATAATTTTTAAACATAAAATGGTACGCAACCAGGTTAAAATATTTTCGGGCACCAATTCCCGTTATTTAGCAGAATCAATCGCTCAGTCATTTGGTTTGGAACTTGGCGACTGCACTATCAGCAGATTTAGTGATGGGGAATTCCAACCCAATTTCAACGAATCTGTGAGAGGTTGTGATGTATTCATCGTACAATCAACCTTTTCTAACTCAGATAACTTAATGGAGTTATTGCTCATGATTGATGCTGCAAAGAGAGCTTCTGCGCATTACATCACTGCAGTAATACCTTATTATGGTTTGGCCAGACAAGATAGAAAAGACAAACCAAGGGTTTCAATAGGCTCTAAAGTGGTTGCAGATATGTTAACTGTGGTTGGAGCTAGTAGGGTCATTACCATGGACTTACACGCACCACAAATTCAAGGTTTCTTTGAAATTCCGGTTGACCACTTAGATCCGTCCATTGTGTTTTTACCTTATATGAGAGCCCTCAATTTTGGAAAAGATGTCATTATAGCATCACCAGATATGGGTTCATCAGCCAGAGCAAGAATTTATGCAAAAGCATTGGGTTGCGACATGGTAATTGTTGACAAAGAAAGAAGAAGAGCTAACGAAATTGCCTCTATGAACCTGATTGGAGATGTACAAGGCAAACAGGTCATGATGGTAGACGATATCATAGATACAGGAAATACCTTGGCTAAAGCAGCACAATTGTTAAAAGACAAAGGTGCAGTCAGTGTAAGAGCCATGTGTACGCACCCTGTATTGAGTGGTAAGGCTTATGAAGTTATTGAACAAAGTGTTATTGATGAGCTGGTGGTTTGTGATACCATTCCATTGGCAAAACAAAGCAACAAAATAAAAGTATTATCGACGGCCAAGCTTTTTGCTGAAGCCATCCGTAATATAACTGAACATGGTTCTATCAGTTCATTATTCGAAATGCCGAATAAATAACAGAAAGAATCTATAGTTGATGGGAAATAGTCGCTTTCCGTCGAAAGAAAGCGGTGATTTTTGAGTAAACCGAAAAAATAAAATATATGAAAACAATCGCAATGTTTGGAAACGCACGTGCCTCGGTAGGTAAAGTGTCAACCAAAGCTTTAAGAACAGAAGGAAAAGTTCCATGTGTTCTTTATGGTGGAAAAGAGAATGTACAATTCTCAGTTTATGAGCCAGACTTCAAAATGTTGGTTTATACACCAAACACTTACAAAGTAAAATTAGACATAGATGGTAAAACTTACCATGCATTCTTAAAAGACATCCAATACCACCCGGTAAACGATGCAATTTTACACGCAGATTTTCTTGAAATTTCAGACAACAAACCAGTAGAAGTAAGTATCCCGGTTCGTTTGGTTGGAAATTCAATTGGTGTAAGACAAGGGGGTAAATTATTGGTAAAAGCAAAAAAATTACGTGTACGTGCTTTGCCAGCTCAATTACCTGATGCCATTGAATTGAACATTGAAGCTTTGGAAATTGGTAAATCAATGAAAGTTGCCGATGTAAATGCTGGTGACTTACAGTTATTAGATTCTCCAAACAATCCTATTGTAACTATCAAAACAACCAGAGCTGCACAAGAAGCTGCTAAAGGTGATGATGGTGGTAAAAAGAAAAAATAAGCTAATTCTTAGTTTAATCATAAAAAAACCCGGCAAAGCCGGGTTTTTTGTTTTTAAATGCATTTTCAAATTTGAACCCTTAGTTTTGTAGCCTCTTGAAATATCTAATTGTAGGTTTAGGCAATCCGGGTTCTGAATACAATCATACCCGACACAATATTGGATTTGACATTGCAGATGCATTGGCAAGCAAACATGGTGCTGTGTTTTCAACACAGAAATTTGCTGAAGTGGCAAACTATTCTTTTAAAGGAAAACAAGTATGCCTCATCAAGCCCATTACATTTATGAATTTGAGTGGCAAAGCATTGCGTTATTGGATGCAGGAAATGCAAGTGCCATTGGCCAATGTGTTGGTATTGGTTGATGATTTAGCCATTGATTTTGGTAAGATTCGGATCAAGCCATCAGGGAGTGATGCTGGTCACAATGGTTTAAAAAATATTTTCGAATGCTTGCAAACAAAAGATTATCCAAGGCTCCGATTTGGAATTGGCAGTAATTTCCACAAAGGCAAACAAATAGCATATGTACTGGGTAATTGGACACCCAATGAAGCAGCAGAACTACCCTTGTTAATTGATACTGCAGTAAACGCCTGTGATAGTTTTGTATTCAGAGGCCTTGCATTAACTATGAATGAATTTAGTAAAAAATAAATGAGCAATACGCCCAATAAATACCTTTCAAACAGTCTTTGGATGTTGCTTGAAAAATCGGCCAGAATTATTTCTGGTATTTTAGTTGGGGTATTGGTGGCAAGGTATTTAGGTGCTGCACAATACGGGCTTATCAACTATGCTTTGAGCATTATGGCTATCTTTACCATACTGTCTACACTTGGTTTGGAAAGCATAGTTGTAAGGGAATTGATAACTCGAAAAGAGGATAAAAATAAAATTTTAGGAACGGGGTTTGTACTTAGGTTGGTGGGTTCATTTTTAGTATTGGCAGGGGCCACAGGTTATTCTATGCTCAGGGATACGCCCGATAAAACCATCATTGTTTTTATTGTTACTTTAACTGTGGTATTGCAATCTTTTGTGGTGGTTGATTTGTATTTTCAATCAATTGTCAAGGGTAAATACACGGCCATTGGACAGGTGGTTTCCTTGTTGGTTTCTTCAGCGGTGAAATTGAGTTTAATATATTTAGAAGCCAGTGTGTATTGGTTTGCTAGCATGGCAGTTTTTGAAGCATTCATTACTTTGTTGTTACAATGGCGTTTCTATTCAAAAGAAGGTGAACGGATTTTGAATTGGACTTTCTCTTTCACTGAAGCAAAGGGTTTATTGTACCATAGTTTGCCATTAATAGTTGGCTCTTTTGTACTGATGTTGTATCAGAAATCTGGCGAAATTTTGATCTTGCGTTTTTTAAGAGATTTAAACTTGGTGGGCCAATACTCTGCTGCAGTAAGAATGAGTGAGGCATCTTATTTTATACCCGTTGCCATTTGTGCAGCGGTATTTCCAGGAATTATCAATAACAGAAGCAACCCTGAATTGCAACTCAAACGTTATACCCAATTGTGTTCCATTATGTTATGGTCGGCAATCTTGATTGCCATTGGTGGCACATTATTGGGAGATTTAGTAATTGGTACCTTGTTCAAAGAAAAATACAACCTGTCGCCAGCAGTTTTTAAAATTCATATTTGGGGTGCCATTCCAGTATTTTATGGAACGGCATGGGGTACTTGGATGTTGGCTCAAAACAAACAACGCATCGTCATTTATTTTCAGGTTTGGAACTTATTGATGTATTTGGCAACAAGCTTTTATTTCATTCCAAAGTTTCAATTAAATGGAATGGCATACGCTGTTGTTTTTACATATTATACAGGCATGTTTTTTACTTTGTTTTTATTTCAGCCTACACAAAGTTTCCGAATCTTTTTCAATGCCATGCATCCTAAACAATTATTAGAGGTTTTCAAATACGGTCAATCACAATTTAATCAGTCTGAATAAATTTAGCATGCTCATTTTTTGTCCGCAGGAGTCTGCACGTTTTACTTATATACTCAATGAATTGCTGGTTCGCAGGATGGGAATAACATATACCATTACAGACAACGAATCCTATTTTTTGAAATCGTCTGCACTCAAATTAAACTATAGCCTGAATGTTTATCCTAATTGTGTGAACATTCCAATGTGCAGTTTACTGTTCGAGCAAACTGTTGCAGCGCAAGACATACAAGTACATGCTCATAATAAATGGTTGCACGTATTTTTTGAATTAGATGTAGAAGTTCCAGTGAGCCTTCACGAAAAATATACTTTACTGCCTTTTGACTTATTTGCAGCTTCGTTTTATTTATTGTCTAGGTATGAAGAATTACTGCCTAAAAGAAGTACAGACTTGCATGGCAGATTTGAAGCTAAGAATTCATTAGCAGTACAAAATGAATTCATCCACTTACCCCTCATTGATTGTTGGATGGAAGAATTAAAATTGCAAATTTTAGAACACTTTCCTACCATACAATTTAAACAACACCAAATAAAGTTCATCAATACCATTGACATTGATTTTGTTTATCAATTCAAAGCGTTGACTTTATACAACAAACTAAAAAAATCGATTGGTTTTGTATTTAGAAATCAATTGAGTCAGGTAAAAAATGTATGGTTTCCATTGGACCCAGACCCATATGATACCTACAGCCAATTGATGCTTTCACATGTTGAAACCTTATTTTTTGTGCTCATGGCCAATGGTACGAAACACGATAAAAACATCCATTTAAATAGCCAAGAATTTCATAACCTACTCAAAAGGTTGAACCAGTCTTTTCAATTGGGTGTTCATCCATCCATTCAATCGCATCGTTTTCCCAAACAAACACAAAAAGAAATTGAACATTTAAGTACCATTATTCAAAAGCAAATTCAAATTTCGCGTCAGCATTTTCTCAAATTCAAATGGCCAGATACCTTTCGTAAATTATCAGAGGCTGGTATAAAAGAAGATTATTCCATGGCTTATCCTGATGTTTTAGGATTTAGAGCTGCTACCGCTTTTCCTTTTAAAGCCTTTGATTGTAAGAACAATTGTGAGTTGAACATACTCATTCATAGCCCATGTGTGATGGATGTAACGCTTAAAAATCAACTCAAACATACACCTGATGAAGCAATTGATGAGGTTAAAAAATTACAACATAACGTAGCTAAAGTGGGTGGTGAGTTCATTGGCATTTGGCACAATTCTTCTTTTGACGAGTACCAAGGTTGGCGCAATTGGGAAAGGGTTTACCATGCTTTGTACAGCAAATAAATTCGCATTTGGTCTCTGCTTCAAATTAAGTGTATATTTGAAATTTGGCAGTAGTTTATGAACGGCAAACTAAAAATTTACGATACGCTCAGCAAGTCTCTTCAAACATTTGAACCTATTCACGCGCCTTTGGTTGGCATGTATGTGTGTGGTCCAACTGTTTATAGCAATGTTCACCTAGGTAATGTCAGAACATTTACCTCCTTTGATATCATTTTCAGGTACCTCAGTCACTTGGGTTACAAAGTCAGGTATGTGCGCAATATCACCGATGCTGGACATTTAGAAAATGATGCAGATGAGGGGGAAGATAAAATTGGTAAAAAAGCAAAATTAGAACAGTTGGAACCAATGGAAATTGTACAACGCTATACCACAGATTTTAGAGTGGTGATGCAACAGTTTAACAATTTACCTCCAAGCATTGAACCTACTGCAACAGGTCATATCATCGAGCAAATAGAACTCACTAAAAAAATCATGGCCAATGGCTTTGCTTATGAGTCGAATGGTAGCATTTATTTTGATGTAGAAAAATTTTCAGCACAATATCCATATACAGAATTGTCGGGTAGAAATTTAGAAGAGTTACTCAACAACACTAGAGAATTGGGGGGCCAGTCAGAGAAGAGAGGCCGTCTAGATTTTGCACTTTGGATCAAAGCCAAGCCCGAGCATATCATGAGATGGCCAAGCCCATGGGGTGAGGGTTTTCCGGGTTGGCATTTGGAGTGTTCTGCTATGAGTAGCAAATACCTTGGTGAACATTTTGACATACATGGCGGAGGAATGGATTTGATTCCAACACACCATACCAATGAAGTAGCCCAACACTTGGCTTGTTTTCACCAAAAGCCAGTGAATTATTGGATACATACCAATATGTTAACGGTGAATGGGCAAAAGATGAGCAAGAGTTTGGGTAATTCGTTTTTACCGCATGAACTTTTTTCTGGTTCACACGCTCTTTTAGAAAGAGGTTATAGCCCAATGGTGGTTAGGTTTTTTATGCTGCAAGCACATTACAGAAGCACACTCGATTTTAGCAATGAAGCTTTGCAAGCAGCCGAAAAAGGATTGACCCGTTTGATGAATGCATGCAAGTTGGTTTCATCTTTACCAACTAGTCATCAAAATGAAGTTGATGCAAGCGCAATTCAACTACAAGTGTACCAATCGATGAACGAAGATTTCAATACACCACTCGCATTGGCAGCTTTGTTTGACGGAGTAAGGGCTATCAATGCGGTTCAAGACGGTAAATTAAAAATAGACGAAAACAACAAAGCCATACTGGTTAAATTGTACAACGAAATAGTATTTGATGTATTGGGTTTACAAACAGAAAATACACACAATGAAAACCTAATAGATGGTGTTATGCAAATGGTTCTTGAACAACGCACATTGGCAAAACAACGCAAAGATTATGCAGCTTCAGATTCAATAAGAGACCAATTGAAAGCATTGGGAATTGACATTAAAGATGGTAAAGACGGTAGTACCTATCAAATAAATTTATAACATGAGTTATTCGTTTTCAGGAATAAAAAATGCAATTACTGCAGTTGTTTTGATTCACATCATGGCATGCGGTAATAATGAGTCAAAAAATACAAAGAAAAATACCCAAACCACTCAAGCTGCATATGTTCAGGTATCGCCTGAATTCAATGCTGACTCTGCTTATGAATTTGTTCAGCACCAAGTAGGTTTTGGCCCCAGGTATACCAATTCTGAAGGCCATACCAATTGCGGAAATTGGCTCGAAAAACAGTTTGGTTTATATGCCGATGCAGTCAGCATTCAAAAAGCAGCTGTAAAAAACTTTGATGGTAAAACATTGCACATCAAAAACATCACAGCTTCTTTTAACCCAGCTGCCAAAACAAGAATTTTAATAGCTGCCCATTGGGACAGCCGTCCATACGCCGATCAAGATTTGGATGAATCTAACAAAAACGAACCCATATTGGCTGCAGATGATGCCGCAAGTGGTGTAGCTGTAATGTTAGAAATGGCAAGGGTTTTGTCTAAAAATAAACCCTCAGTAGGTGTAGATTTTATATGTTTCGATGCAGAGGATTTGGGTAAACCACAATTCGAAAATTCTTATTGTTTAGGTTCTCAGTATTGGGCAAAAAAAGCCAAAGAAAGTGCTTATCAGCCAAAGTATGGAATATTGCTTGATATGGTAGGTGCAAGAAATGCAAAATTTGTATGGGAAGGATTCAGTGTTAAATATGCTGAGTCAGTTGTTAGAAAAGTATGGGATCAGGCAGTACAATTGGGGTATAGTAATCAGTTTTATTATTACCGTGGAGGAGCTATTACAGACGATCACTATTATGTAAACACACTGGCAAACATTCCAATGATAGACATCATTCATTTCTCGGACGAAACCAAAACTGGATTTCCCGCACACTGGCATACCCTGTCAGATAACATGGCTGTGATAGATAGAGTAACCCTCAAAGCAGTAGGACAAACTTTATTGGAAACCATCTACAAAGAAAAGTAATGAAGACGGAATATACTTTTGCCGAAAATGTATATGATGTAGTTCGATTGATACCTCCGGGAAGGGTAAGTACTTACGGTGCCATTGCTGTTTATTTAGGAGCAACAAAGAGCGCAAGGTTAGTTGGTTATGCCATGAACAATTCTCATAAGGTTATGCCAATTGTTCCTGCACACCGTGTTGTAAATAGAAATGGGGTCTTAACTGGTAAGCATTTTTTTGGTGTTAACAATGAAATGCAACGTAAATTAGAAGCAGAAGGAATTGAAGTAATAAATGATTGTATCAAAAATTTTAAACAGGTATTTTGGGATCCTCGTATCGAATGTACCTTGTAAATAGAAACATGGAAAATTTAGTAACAGAATTCAACGCATACAGACAGAAAATGAATGAGCAATTGTTGGCTACAGACAATCTTGTTATGAAACGGCTGTTCAATTTAGATGCAAATGCATATGAATCGGGTGCACTTCCCATTCAAACTAAGGAGATGCTAGGATTGGTTGCGAGTATGGTTTTGAGATGCGACGATTGTATCAAATACCATTTGGGTAAATGTGCGGAATTAGGTATCACAACTGAGCAAATTATGGAAGTTTTTGCTATTGCAAATTTAGTAGGAGGTACCATTGTCATTCCTCACACCAGAAGGGCTTTTGAATATTGGACTGTTTTAATGCAAGAAGCTAAATAAAGCCGATGGTGCAACTGCGTATATATTTTATTTTGCTATTGAGTAGTTGTTTGCTTTGGCCTTCTTATGCAAAAGCCGAAACTGAACTAGATAGTTTAGAAAGTATATTACCTTTTGCCAATGACATTCAAAGAGCAGAATTGCTAAATGGAATTGCCATTTTAGTTAGAAGTACAGACTCTACAAAAGCAGGCAATTATGCCAAACAAGCTTTGGCACTTTCAAGTAAAATAGATTTTTGTAAAGGGGTTGCCAGTGCAAATGTCGTCATTGGATTGTTGTATTTAGACAGGGCTCAGTATGCATTAGCCAAACAATATTTTTTAAAAGGTCTCTCCTCAGGTTTAACCTGTAAAGAACCCTATTCAGTTGCCTTAGCTTACAATAGTTTAGGTGACTTATCTAGCAGAAAAAAAGACTATCCAAAGGCATTGCGTTTTTATTTCAGCGCATTGAAATTGTCTAAACAACTCAATGATTACAGAAGAATTGCAAACACCTTAAAAAATATAGGCTCTATTTATGTCATACTCAATGATGCCAATAGGTCTGAAACCTATCTTTTGCAGGCACTTGATTTGTATAAGCAACTCAAAGACCAAAACAATCAGGCAGTGATAGCTAATTATTTGGCTGATGCCTATCGTTTGCAAGGATACGATTTAAAGGCCCTTTACCACTATGTGGTTGCATTAGAAATTTATAGAGAGCATGGAAGTGCTTTTGAAGTGGCAGCTGTTTTGAACAATATTGGTACAGTTTTTTTAAATAGAAACCAATACAAAAAAGCATTGCCGTACCTGCAAGAATCGCAGTTAATTGACCAAACCATGAATGATAAGAAATCATTGGTTAAGGTGTTAGGAAGTATGGCTAAAGCCTATTATCATTTAAACAAAAAAGACTCTGCTATGGACCTTGCAACCAGAGCAGTTTTAATTGCAGAAAATTTCAATTTCAAATTCGAACAACTCAATGCAGTAGAAATTTTAGCCAAATTATATACCCAAGCAGGTGATCAAGCCCGTGCAAGCAAATATGAAAATGAGTACCAACTCTTAAAGGCCAGACAAGCTCAAGAGGCACAACAAAGTATAGCACTCACAAAATCAATGGAGGATACTGAATTGCCTGAGAGTAATTCTATAGAGACACCAGCGCCAGAACAAGTTGAATCTGGTGAAAGTACATACCGTATTTTGAGTGTTGGATTGGGTTTAGCATTGATATTTTTAACAATTTTGTTTTTATTTCTTAAAAGAAGTTTTTCGTTTGTCAGTGCTCCCAAGCCTGAACTCAAGAAAACTGTTTCACTTGATTTTTACCGAGAACTTAAGTCTGCCATTCATGTGCTTAAAGGCATGAGTCAGTTGGCCATGGAAAGCAAAAACATGGATGGACTAAAAGAGAATTTATTGGCAGTAAAATTAGCTACTGATGAGTTGGTTTTTTTAGTTGACAATTTGAATACACTTCAAGAAGTTGAGTCGGGAGTATTGCGCTTGAATAAAGAGCAGTTTTCCTTGTTGTCTTTTTTAGAGAATTTATTTGTCTCTATTGATGCCAAAGCTAAAGTTAAGCACAACGAATTCAGACAAATGGTCTATTCTGGGGTTCCTGATTGGATAAATTTTGACAAAGGTAAGTTGAATTTAGCATTGCTCAATTTGTTTAACAACGCCATCCGTTTCTCGAACGGAACTACCATTGAGGTTGAAGTGAAATTGGTTTCAAGAAAAAAAATAGGCAATTCAAATTACTCAAAAATTGAAATCAAAATCAGCGATGAGGGTCCAGGTATAAAGAAAGAATTCATGGACACAATTGCTCAAAATAATTTCGATAAACTGCCACAAGGTAAAGGCTTAAAAATTGTACATGCAATTGTGCAATTGTTTGGCGGGTTGTTCAAATTATCTAGTATCAAAGGTCAGGGAGTGATGGTTAAGATGCAGTTTGAAGTGGAGGAAGTAGACGCACCTTCTCACACAACAGCAACAAAGAGCCTTATAAAGCGTAATAAACTCATATTGGTTGCAGAT
The DNA here is from genome assembly GCA_027491355.1 of Bacteroidota bacterium. Lineage (GTDB taxonomy): Bacteria > Bacteroidota > Bacteroidia > UKL13-3 > UKL13-3 > CAISCU01. Next base: position 57,620 of record JAIXWI010000005.1, on the reverse strand, counting down.
GACAATATGATGAACCAAAAGTTTCTAGAAAAAGTATTGGTTGATACAGGCTATCAGTGTGAATGTGTTTCAAATGGAACCGAGGTATTGGAAGCTTTAAACCAGAAACAGTATGACATGCTTTTACTTGATGTATACATGCCCATTTTTGATGGAATTGAAACCTGTAAACGCATCAGGGGTGACCAGTACTTCAAAAGACATAGCAAAGTACCAATCATTGGTTTAACGGCCAATACCCAGTCTAAAATTAAAAAGAAATGTCAAGATGTTGGCATGAATCAGGTTTTAAATAAACCCTTCAATAAAGAACAATTGTTACAGATTGTCAATGAATTACTCTAGAAAAGCAAACCTTTTTTAAGCATATATTTTGTTTAAAAATGGGCATTTTTTAAGATTAACGTCCAAGTAAAAAAAAAAATACCCATATTTGCCACGCTTAATTTTTTAAAAATGGCTGTATTAGTTAACAAAGATTCTAAAGTTATTGTTCAGGGTTTCACAGGAAGTGAAGGAAGTTTCCATGCACAACAAATGATTGAGTATGGAACAAACCTAGTAGGTGGTGTAACCCCGGGAAAAGGTGGTCAAACCCATTTGGAAAGACCTGTTTTTAATACGGTCAAAGATGCCGTAGATGGTACTGGTGCAAATGTTTCTATTATTTTTGTTCCACCTGCATTTGCTGCAGATGCTATTATGGAAGCTGCAGATGCTGGAATCAAAGTCATTGTTTGCATCACTGAAGGCATTCCTGTAAAAGATATGATTCCTGTAAAGGAATACATTAAAACCAGAAACTGCACCTTGATTGGCCCAAATTGTCCTGGAGTGATTACACCTGAGGAAGCAAAAGTGGGTATCATGCCAGGTTTTGTATTCAAAAAAGGTAGAATTGGTATTGTTTCAAAGTCTGGTACTTTGACATATGAAGCGGCTGACCAAGTTGTTAAAGTTGGTTTAGGCGTTTCCACTGCTATTGGTATTGGTGGAGATCCAATCATTGGTACTCCTACAAAAGATGCAGTAGAATTATTGATGAATGATCCTGAAACGGATGCCATCATTATGATAGGAGAAATTGGTGGAAGCTATGAAGCAGATGCAGCCCGTTGGATCAAAGCCAATGGCAATAAAAAGCCAGTTGTGGGTTTCATTGCAGGTCAAACAGCTCCTCCAGGTAGAAGAATGGGTCATGCTGGTGCTATTATTGGAGGAAAAGAAGATACAGCTGAAGCAAAAATGGCAATCATGCGCGAGTGTGGTTTACACGTGGTAGAATCACCTGCTGAAATTGGTGCTGCCATGCTGAATGCTTTGAAAATGTAATTTTTAGGGTTTTACCTAAGTAAGGTTAAAGTGGAGTGAAAAGATCGCGTATCTGCTCCACTTTTTCTTTTTACATCGAGTAATACAAAATAAATACCCTCACTGGCATCGGCTCCTGATTGGTCTTTACCGTTCCATGCAAAATTAGCTTGTGAAGACTCATACATCAATTGTCCCCACCTGTTGTAAATTGCAATTTTCACCTCTTCACATTGGTTAATCAAGCCAGCAGTCTCAAATACATCATTGAGCTTGTCTCCATTGGGTGAAAACACATTAGGTATTTTTAAATCAGCTGCTGAATCTGGTAGGTTTACAACTGCAAATGCGGTATCTGCACATGTAGTTCCGGGCATCACTATCATTAAAACAGTATCTCCATAATATTGCTCTTCAATTTTTACAGAGAAAAAATCGTCAGCAATCATTTTCCCGTCGGGCAATACCCAACTGATAGGGTCTGTTATTTTAGGGTCTTTATTAAATGAAAAAACCCCGCTACAGGTGTCAATGTTAAATTCAAATTGCGCACTTTTTATTTGAAAGTCGAATTTTAGGGCAGCGTTGCTGCAACGTGGACTTGGGTTTTTTTCACTGAATGCGTTCGTTGAGGTTTTTAAGTCGGATATAAAATGAACCCCACCAACACTTGGACAACTGGCACACATGCTTTGGTATACAATTCCTTGTTTATCGAACCTACTAGTTCCACCGTCTACATGGTCTCCTGAAGCATTTGGATCAGCACCACCCAAAAACGTTGCATACAACAATGCAGCTGCATTTTTCTCCAAACACATCAAGTAAAAGTCTGAACCATCTGTTTGTGTTTGGAATGCATTTGAGCTAACCTGCATTCCCTCGGTTTTAGAAGTATTTTTTCCGCTGGTGCTTCCACCCCAAGAACTCACATAAATTCTACCGCAATCATCTACCATAAATGCATTAATGGTAACATCAATGTTTGGTCTACCTGATCCAAAAACAGTAGACCAATTCAATGTTTTTAAATCATTAGTAAATGAACCAATGAATTGGTGACTGCCATTGTTTTTATATACATTGCCTAAAACAGGCATATCTCCCTCACTATGGCCAACAACTATCACTTGGTTATTGGGATCAATGTCTAAAGAATATATTTGGTCGTATTGGTTGGTTCCCCAATAAGTTGCAGCAATTAAGTTTGTACCATTGCGGTTTAGCTTTGCAATGAATCCATCTACATTACCTTTGTTGTTGGTTTGGTATGAATTAGAGCTGATTGCCGCTAAATCTTCACTATTGGTTCCACCTGAAACAAATAACTCGTTCTGTTTAGTAAGGTCTATGCTGTACAATGCATCAATGTTTGTTCCTCCAATAAAAGTAGACCACTCGATGTTTTTAAGGGTACTATCTAATTGAAATACTACACCATCTTGAAATCCTTTCAACACATTTTGGTAGCTTCCAAAAGTAACAGGGAAGTCGGCTGATTGGGTAACACTTGCAACGATTACTTTACCATTTTCATCAGTTAGAATATCGCCCCTATAACTGTCTGCAAAAAAATAGTTCGTGATGTTGTTATAATTGATGCCGTCATTGTTTGAACCTCCTACATAAGTTGAACCAATTAAATTTTTACCGTCAGCTGAAAATTTAGTGATGACAATGTCTGTTCTTCCTGAACGATTGGTTTGGTAACAGCCAGTTTTTGTTGGATAGTTTGAGGAGTAGGAACTCCCAAATACGAGCAAATTGTCAAATTTGTCTACAACCAAACTATGTGGCACTTCATTGTTGTCACCGCCCAAATAGGTAGCCCATAAAAGTTTAGTTCCATCAGCTGAATATTTACTGATTACAATATCACATGGAAAATCTTTTAAATCTTCCCCTTCAGAAGTGCCACCACCAGCATAAGTTAACTGAAAAGCACCGGCTGTAACTGGGTATTTACCATTTGGCAGAAGCACTTCATCAGGGTTGGATGCCAATCCACCCGTATACATGGTTCCATTTTCTCCAGGAGTTGCGGTGCATCCAAAGTTGTCTACAGTTGAACCCGAATAGGTTAAAAAGACCAGCTCAGGGTCTATAAACAAAGTATAAGCAGGGTCATATTTACCTTTTAGTTTATAAGTTAGGTTGTTGTTTTTTAGTTCGAATTCAATGGGAACCCTCACTTCTTTTTTTTCTATAATTTGGTAAGCATATGGCTTCTTTTCTATCATTTCTCCCAGAGAATGTTTTAAACGAAGTTCTCCATACTCAAGTTTCAAGCTGTTTGCACCTTCTATTTCAAGCAAAATATTGGAAATATTTGCATGAGGCGAACAAACAAAAGTATACTTTAGGCCATTGTTGTTGCTTTGTATTTGTAAATCAATTTTAGGATAGATTTCGTGAAGCTGAATTTCGTGAGTTGCTTCTACTCCTTTTGCCCATTTGAGTGGATCGGCACCTTTGAAAAAATTATAATAATGTGGCAGTGCTAAATGACTTGATTTACAATTAGTGTTAGCTCCATTTAACTTCATGCGAATTCCATGGATTTGAATGTTTTTTTGAGCGCTTGTATTGGTGTGTTTTTTGGCGTGGTTACCAGTAAACCCTAATTGTTTATCAAAAAAATAGTATTGTATAAAGTTTGATCCAACATGTACATCTGTTGCAGCATTTCTAGCTCTGTATAGAATAGATTGGTCCCATTGGCCTTTGTTTTCAAGAAGTTCCAATTTGCCTGTGGCATTATTTATTTGATTTGTAGTTGCTATTGAATTAGTAAAAACAAACATCAAAAGCAGACTTAAAATTCTTAAATACATTGAACCAATGTACAAATTATAGCATACAATTTAAAGTTAAAGCGTGTTTTAATTCTTTTTTAAAAAAAATAATCATGCCGTGCAACCTTTATGTATTTCTTTGCATCATTAGTATAAGCAATTCAAAGTGAGCAAACAATTAGATGAAAAAATTCTGAGGGGCTGTATCAACAAAGATCCAAAAGCACAAGAAGCTTTTTATCATTTTTTTGCGAGCGCCATGTATGGGGTTTGTGTGAGGTATTGTTCTCAAATTGAAGATGCGAAAGACGTATTACAAGAAGGATTTTTAAAGGTGTTTGATAAAATTGGACAATTTGAAGGAAAAGGCAAATTAGAAGGCTGGTTAAGACAAGTTTTTGTAAGAACTGCATTAGAACATTACAGGTCTAACAAACAACACTTGAATTTAACCGGAATTGAAGAAATTGCTGAAGTTGAGGATGAAAATTGGGCTATGATTAAACTAGGTCAACAAGAAATACTTCAAATTATGAATGAAATGGCATTTGGATACAAAACAATTTTGAATTTATACGCAGTTGAGGGTTACTCACATGCAGAAATTGCAGAATTATTGGGCATCAATGAAGGTACATCCAAATCTCAATTGGCAAGGGCAAGGCATCAATTTAAAAATATTTGGTTTGCTAAACAGGGTTACAAAAATGGAAAAAACTAAACATCCATTAGACAATTTGCTAAAACAGCAACTTGAGCACTTCAGCCCCGAAGTGCCTGCAAACCTATTTTCAAGCTTGAAGACAAAAGTGTCGGCTCAACAAGCAAATGGGATTATTTCAAAAACAATTACAACTTTCAAACAAGCCAGCATACTATTAAAATCGGTCATTTTAACAGTTTTAATCATACCTGCAGCCATAGTTATTGTAACCAACAATCAACAGAAAACTGAGCCACCAAAAGCGGTTTCAATTCCCGCATCAAATAAAGTTGGAACAGCAACAATTCCTGCATCAGAGCCCATTTTATCTAAACCTATTCCAAAGCTTCAGTTACAGCAGCCAACTGACAGTAAGCTACAATACATTGAGGAACCTGAAAAAAGTACATTGTTGCACGAAGAACCATTCAATAAAATTGAATCTCCTGCTGAACAAATTTTTTCTCCTACACATGTTAACCATCAAGAGCTTGAAAAAGAAGCTGTTTTGGCTGAGCCCCTTGATGCTAAAAGCTATCCAACCGGAAATGAACATACCACAGAAAATAACATTCCAGAACCATTGGTTATTCCAAATGCTTTTTCTCCTAATTCAGATGGTATCAATGATGAATTTGAAATCATTTTAGGGCATACACAATTTTACAGGTTGCGTATTTTTCACTTAAATGGAACTTTAATATTTGAAACAGACAAACCAAACAACCATTGGAAAGGAACACAACAGGAATCAGGTATTCCTGTAGACATAGGTTCTTACAGGTATGTGCTTGAATACCAGCTCAAAGAACAGGCTAGGCCAAGTATGGCAGCTGGTTACATATACTTGAATCGTTAAAACTTGAAAAATAAACAGAATAGCCGTATGTTAGCAAAATTGAATTTAAACAAAATAAGTAACTCAAATATGATACAGAAATTACTCAAGCACCTTACAATTTTTCTATTGTTTTCGCTTTTGTCATTTGTTTCTAACGCACAAAGTGTTTCGGTCAATGCCTTGCCAAAGGTTGTCTGTCACAATGGTGTTAAAGGAACCTTAGAACTTACTGTTATTTTAACAGGGGCAAATCCAGCAGATGTGCTCAGTTATGAAATTGACATGGGTGATGGAACCAAAATTTCATTGAATACTGGAAGTCCTGTATCCAACTATTACATCCACAATTACAATGTACCAGGTAATTACTTGGTTCAAGTAACTGCCAAGATGAACAATGGTACCAATTTGAACACGAGTTTCAATCAAACTGTTTACTCCAGACCTACTGCAAATTGGTCTTTGTCTAGCGTAGATTCACAATGTTTCAAAAACAATTCATATGTTTTTAAAGACAAATCTTTGCAAGGTGCTGCACCTTCTACATCTATTCAGAAAAGGTACTGGGTATGGGGAGATGGTACTGAAACAAACATGCCAACACCTGGCTTAGATGAAATTGCACACAGTTATCCAATAGGTGGAAGGTTGAATACCGTTACTTTGAGAGTTACTGACTCATTGGGATGTTCCAATACATTTACAAAAGATATATTTGTGGCGCCCAATATCAACCCTAAATTTGTGTTGTCTGGAGTACCAAAATGCGATACTTCAGATTATATTTTTACCAACCAGACCCAATTGTTAAGAGGAAGCGTAGGATGGTTTAAATGGGATTTTGGTGATGGTAATACATTTGAATCATCAAAACCACCAACACCATCAGATTTCCAAAGATATTGGGGTTCATTCACCCATAAATACATCAAAGGGGGTGTTTTTGCACCTAAGTTATACGTTAAACATAAGTTTTTCAATTGTGATGATGTTTACGATTTTAACCTCAGTGGTGACCAGCTTCCAGAGAATATTTTATTGCAATTTGATATCAGAAGTAGAAGAACCAACCAAAATGATTCATTGGCAGACTCTGTGTGTTTCATGAACCGAAACAATGCAAGTGTATGCTTGTACAACATGTATCCTTTGCAGGGTGTGTTCTCTTCTTCAAATAAAATTATTTGGTTTTTTAATGATCCCAATGCAAATCCTCCAGGTTCGGATATCATTGAAGATGATGTTACACCTTGTTACAAATACCAAAGAATTGGTCATTACTTCCCTCAGTTATCTGTTGCATGCCCTGGTAAACCAGCTAAAGTTTTGAATTTTTGGTCTAGAATTGATACCATCAATGATGTTAAAAATTATACAGATGCTAACAATCCTCCAGGTGCGCCAAGAAACAATCCTAGATTGAATACCATTAATGGATACATTTTTGCGCCATTTCCAGGTAGGACACAACCAGATTCTATATCAGCGTTCCGTAAAATACCAAGTGAAGTAGGCGGAAACAATTATGTAGATAGTATTGTGAGTTATTGGAAATTCTTCAATGATGACATCACAAAACGAGATTCATTTTATTTCCGATCTGAGTTATATGGTTATGGTGTAAACATACTAGGCCCAAATGTTGCAATTCAGGGTCCTCCACCTGCTGTTATTCCAAAATACTTGGCTAACCAATGTGGACCAGATTTTCCTGTAGAATTCCCTAACGCATCAACTGTTTACCAATCAAATGATTTGTATATGAAATGGGATTTTGGGGATGATTTTGCTCCAGCTTGTACTTCATTCTCTGTTCCAAGTCAGACAGCAACTCCATTTGGCCCTCCATATACTTCAGCACAAGACCTCAGAAACAGAACAGAACCAAGATTCTGGGCAAATGGCAATGTTTATGCTGGCGGTTTAAACTGTAAATATTCATTTGATTCACTACCAATTCATGGTTATGAAAATTGGGACAATGTATTGAGGTGGTATAAAAATGGTCGTGATTTCCCTCCATACGATACAATCAATTGGACAACAGATCCATCAAAAGTTACCTATTCCTTCCCTGGCAACGTAAATGGAGTAAAATTGGTTCATCCAAGAGATACATTTTTGTGGAATAAAAAAGTATTTTCTTCAGGGGCCTATTCTACCAGAACGGATACCATGGCCAATATGTATCCCGCAGACATCAATCCAGACAGGGAAATAACGCTGAATGCACCAATCCCTGACCCGTTTGCTAATTTAAAAGGCTATTGGCAATACACCATTCCTGCAGGAACCAAGTTAAGACCAACAACTATTATTAACCCAATTCCAGCTGATAAACTACCTGATGGAACAACTAGAAGGTACAGAGGAACAGATGTCATACCTGGCACCAATCCTCCTTTAACGCTTTACGATTATTTCTTTAGAAGGGCTGTTTCAAAATGTTACACAGTAGTGCTTTCAATGCATGACTCTGTCAACAACCAATCTACTGACCCTGTCAAAAATTTAGTTCGATACAACTTAATAGGAGACTCCATCACTATACCTGAATACCACAAGGGCATTCTTATGCAAACTTTGGTTTATAAAAAAGGTGTAAATTTATTCAACAACAAGTTCTTTTACAGAGGACCAGATTCTTTGATTGTTCAAACAGATGCTACTGGTTCTTATGTAATGGTTCCTGAAGACTATCAATATGTGGATGATTGGGATTGTTCAGGTAGAGCTACCCAACAATTACCACTCATGAAACCAGATGCTCTTGGCCTAGGTAAAAAAGGATTAGAATGTCCTGGTCTTAAAGCAGACGGAGGGGGTGATCCAACATTTGTATTCGACAATGGAGGTGGAACACCTGGTCTTTCACCAACTTGCGCAAGAAGAACTTTCTTGTTAATCAACTACGATTCATTTGCTGATAGAAATGATCCAGTTCCTACATGGAATGGTCAAAATACACGTTGTATGTTGGATGCCTTTGTAGACTTTAGCGGTAATTCTCCTATGACAGGAACCAATAGAACTCCAGGTGGATACAGAATGCCAGGATTTTTTAATGGTCCGAACTGGAATCCTATGACTGCATGGCAAAATCCTAATGGAAATGTGAATGTTACTCACTATGTGCCAGGAAATACACCTGTTACATATTCCAATTTGCCAAGAGATCCAAGAGGTTTCGTAACCGTTGGTATCATTACAGGAAACGGATATGACAACCCAAGTGCAACAGCTACTAACCCTGGTTGTGTTTCAGATACAGTATGGTACCACAACTTCTTCCATTTTATTACTTTAGATGCATATTTCACATACGAGAGATTTGATACCTCTAGGTTTTATCCATACACGGATCCGGCATCTGGTGATGTAAAATATGTAGCAAACCCAAGATACCGTGAGCCTTTCTCGTACTTACATGGTAAGAATTTTTACCCATCATACCCTTCTAAAACAAATAAAATATTTGCAAATGCAAATACACTCAGACAAGATTTTGTACAAGCAGACATTTGGAACTGGGGAGATGGAACAACAACCGTAGATTCATTCTATACCAATTTGGTCGACACTGTTATTTACAAAGAAAGGAAGAACCAACCAGGAGTGTATGATACATTATTTTATGAGGCCAATACATACCCTCTAGGACGCGTTAGATTTGAATTCAATTCGCAAAGAATTCCATGGACTGTGATGTCAACAATGACAATTCCTGTTGGAGTAAGAGTGTTAGACAGCACCAGGTATGATTCTATTTGGCGTTGCGATGATTTAGAACGTAGATTGGCCCCTCAAAAAATAAATCGTGTAAATATTAGAATTGACTCTGCATTCTTAATTGAACCTGTACCTCATACCTACACTAAATCTTCGTGGGAGATGAAAATAGATGCAGGTGGAGGAGATTTAGTTAGAACCAATACCATTACTAGAATTGACCATGTTATGCGTACCATTACAGGGTGTGAAAACATTGCTTCCAGACAAATAGTAATTGGGGTTATTGATACTTTCATGATTACAGATGTAACAGGCAAATACGATACAACTTTCTGTATTGGCGAAAGAATTAACTTTACAGACTCTTTGCGCTATTGGAGACCTTTCCCAGCAAATGCAGCATCTGTAAATCCGCCTACTCCACCTTTTACAACCACGCCATTGCCAGCTTACAATCCATTCAGACCTTTACCTCCGGGCTTAACTGAATATGTAAACGTAGATTTTCATGGTTTTGCCATGAGAGGATATCCAAATGACTCTATTAAAATGTTTGCCGATTTAACCAATTATTTTGTGCTTCCTGGTGACCAAGATTGTCCAATTGATTGGATTAAAACACCTGTAAGAATACCACCAACTTCTCCAACTGCAAGTGCAACCCATTGTACAAAAATGGAAACCTATTACTATGAACGTATCTATTGGGATTTTGAATCAGATGGTGTTGTAGATAAGCATGGAAAAAATCCATTCTGGATATACAAATCGCCAGGTAGGTATAAAATATCAATGATTTCTAGAGATAGTTTAGGTTATTGGGATACCTGTTCACAGTTTGTAACGATTGTTAAACCGAATGCTAAATTTAGTAGCAAGGGCTTGTTCTTATGCAGCGATACCGTAAAATTCAAAGATGAATCTTATGTTGATGATTGGTGCTACCAAACCAATGGATCGTCTTGCGATAACATTGTACAAAGAAGGTGGTGGTTTGGTGATTTTGGATATGGAAAAGATGCCTTCCGTTCAATTGAAGTTAACCCAGTATACAATTACCGTAAAAATGGATGGTATGCTGTTCAGCAGGTAATAGAAACAGAACAAGGATGTCAAGATACCTTTGTTCAAAAAATATACATTGCAGGCCCAAGACCTAGAATTAAACTTTTGAATGATACTTTGGGTTGTGTACCGTTTACTCTAAAAATTCTAAGTTATCCAAATGATTCAGGCAGCTACAGTGTTACCAAATCAACTTTGTTGAACTCTGGTATTCCGTTAATGCCTCCAATATTATCATTGAGTAATCCGGATACGATTTCGTTTGTTTATACCAAAGAAGGGGAATACTATGTAACTGCAATTGGATATGACAATACTTCTCCTGCAAGTTCTACTTGTCCATCTATTGTATTACCTGATACAGTTGGAGGTGCTGAAAAACCAATTCGTATTTTTGTTAAAAATCCATATAAAGTAAGGGCTTATACTCCTGATACCGCCATTTGTGTTGGTCAATCGTTTGTTGTAAGTAACCGCTCTGACTTGGATACCATTACCAAATTTAGGGTGTACAATTACAATGCAGATTACAGCAGTATTTATGATACCCTCTTCAAAACAAACATTGTTAAGGATACCACCTTTAGTTATTTCCTAAATGAAAAAGGGGTACATCATATTGTTTTGCACTCTACTCGTTTTGTAACAGGCGTTCCTAATTGTGACAACAAAGATACCATTACTGTAAGGGCATTACTTTCTAAAGCAGCTTTAAGAGCTGATACTATAGATTTACCTAAATACTATATCAGCAATTTAAGTGACACAACCGAAGCAGATAGGTACTACTGGAAGGTAACAAGAGACAAAGATGGTAGTGTGTTAAAAGAAGAAGAGGTAAATGGTGACAATGCTCCTAACTTCAATTTAGGTGAGTTGAATTTAGGCAATGACACCGGTTCGTTTACAGTTTGTGTATGGGCATTTACTCCAGAACCAGATGCTTGTGTAGACTCAGCTTGTGTGAAAATATTCAATGCATTTGTTATCGACTTCAAAATACCAAACGTGTTCACGCCAAATGGAGATGACAAGAATGACAATTTTGTTGTTGAAATTAAAGGGCAAGAAGTATTTGATTTGAAGATATACAACCGTTGGGGAGAATTGGTATTTGAAACCACAGATCCAAACAATACTTGGAATGGTAAGGTAAACAATTCAGGTGCTGAATGCCCGGATGGAACCTATTTCTATACCCTCAAATACAAGCTCAGAACTCAAGACGAAAAAACCTTGAGAGGAAGTGTAAGCTTAATGAGACAGTAAATTCATCTGATGTTTTATAAGGGCTGCGGCATGCCGCAGCCCTTTTTTATTTACGCAAGTTTGGTGTTAAAATATATCCTTATCTTCGCATTATGTTTGAAAATGCCTCAAGAACTGAATTATCTTCTGTTGGAGAATTTGGATTGATAGACCACCTTACAAAAGACATTTTACTTCAACAAAATACCATAAAAGGTGTTGGAGATGATGCTGCTGTAATTGACCAAGGTAACGGTAAATTTACATTGGTATCAACTGATATGTTAATTGAAGGTGTTCATTTTGATTTGAGTTATTTCCCTCTGAAACATCTAGGTTATAAAGCTATAACAACGAATTTGAGTGACATTTATGCAATGAATGGCATTCCAAAGCAAGTGACTGTTTCTGTTGGATTGTCTAACAGGTTTTCACTAGAAGCTGTTGAAGAACTTTATGCTGGAATTCGATTAGCATGTAACCACTATAAAATTGATTTGGTTGGTGGAGACACTGCTACAGCAAAACAAGGTCTTTTTATCAGTATTACTGCAATAGGTGAGGTTTCTGCAGATAAAATAGCCTTTAGAAATGGCGCCAAACCATTAGAATTAGTAGTGGTAAGCGGTGATTTAGGTTCAGCATATTGTGGCTATCAAGTACTTGAAAGAGAAAAACGTATTTTCTTGGACAACCCAAATGCACAACCTGATTTAGCAGGTTACGACTACATCATTGAAAGACAGTTAAAACCTGAAGCTAGAAAAGACATCATAGACATATTGGCGAATATAGGAGTTAAGCCAACCTCAATGATTGATATTAGTGATGGCTTGGCTTCGGAGTGTTTTCATTTAGCCAAACAATCTGGTGTTGCCATTACACTTTATGAAGAAAAAGTACCCATTGACCCAACAACATATAATTTTGCAAGAGAGTTGGATTTAGATCCTATTGTAACTGCTTTAAGTGGTGGTGAGGATTACGAATTGCTGATGACCATCTCTCAAGAGGATTATTCAAAAATTGAAAACCATCCTGATTTCACAGTTATAGGTTTTGTTACCGAAGCAGCAGAAGGAATGAATTTAATTTCAAAGGGAGGTCAAAAGCATGCATTAAAAGCTCAAGGTTGGAAAGCGTTTTAAATTGGTGTATTTGTTACTAAGAAAGTTTATTTTGCAAGTACGAATGCGCATATTTTTTATTGTTTTATATTTATTCATAGGTGTTTCATACGCACATGCACAATTGCTCCCTTCTTTTGGTAACTCAAGAACAGGTGCTACAGGTATGCAGTTTTTAAAAGTAGTACCTGACGCAAGATCTTCAGCTATGGGTGGCGCTGTAGTTGGTATTTGTAACGATGCATCAGCAATGTTTTGGAATCCTTCTGCAATTACACAGACAGATTCTGCCAAGTCAAGTTATCTGTTGTCGCACACATTTTATACTGCAGCAAGCACATTAAGTTTAGCAGCAGTTACATTTAAAACAGGCACATTGAGTAGGTTTGGTATTCAGGCGCTTTCAATGAATTATCCAAAAATGGAGGAAACAACAGAACTCCAACCTTATGGAACAGGCAGGATTATCAATTTGAGTAATACATTAATTGGTATTACTTACGCCAAAATTTTAACTGATCATTTCAGCTTTGGATTGAGCAGCAAATGGGCCCATGAAACAATTGGAGATGTTCAAACCAATATGGTATTGTTTGATTTAGGATTAACATATGACATAGGAATTAAAAATGCCCGATTCGGAGTTGCATTTTCAAATTTTGGAATGAATGTCAATCCAGAGGGTCAAGTTCAAATGGTAAATTTATCAGGTAACCAAATCAAAACAAGTTTTGGTGAAATTTCTGCACCTGGAATGTTTAGAATAGGTGGTGCATTTGATCCGATACATGCTACACATAACCGATTGACTTTAGCCATGCAACTCAACCATCCTACAGATAACAACGAAAGTTTGGCTATAGGCACTGAATACACATACAGGTCATTGCTTTTTGCCAGAGCAGGTTGGGAATTTGCAACGGATGAAAACAGTTCAATTCCATCAACTGGTATCGGCGTCCATATTCCCAGGAAATTTGGTGCATTTAGAATAGACTACAGTATGGTAAACAAATCAAGGATGGGTAATATGCACAGAATTACTTTAATTGTAAAATTGTTTTAACAAATGAGAAGTACCTTACAGTTTTATTTATTTGGCTTGGTCTTATTGATGACTTCTTGTAGTTTCCTTGGGGACAAAAACAACAATACAGCAAAGGATGTTCTGGCTAAAGGTAGCATAGATCCTAATTATGGCTTGAACAACGTGGGATATGTTCCTGTTTACCCTTTTATAAACAATGTAAACAAGCCTTTAGATATATTTTACGGATACGATGAGTTAATTTATGTTGTTGTTGACAATGACGAGACAACAATAGACGACAATGAAGTACTGGTATTTGATCAGAAAACAACTTTGAGTTTTAGGATGGTTATTCCGGGAGCTACTGATATTACTCAAGATAGGCGTTTACACTGTTATGTTGCAGGCAGATTCTATCCGGATAAACAGAATGCTCCAAAATTAAATTTAGCTGCAATCTACCACCTATCAGGTTTAGGATCTGGGCAGTTGGAATTTTTAGATACTTTGAAACATTTTCAGTGTGATGAAAGTAGAAGAAATACCTCTTACAGAGGAGTTGATGATGAGGCAGTAAAATTTACTGGTTTGGCTACTTTGTTTGACAACACGTTGTATGTTTCAAGAACAGGTCCAAGAAATGACGTCAACAGCACCAACAGACCTGACAATGGTATCCTAATTTTTTCGCCCGAGGGTGAAAACATAGGTTTTACAAATGGATTAAACACCAATGAATCCAGTATTAAATCAGTAGTTGGCGTGAGCGCCATTGCAACGCTTGCTGCTCCACCTCAAAGAATTTCAGGAATCAGTACTTCAAAGAATTTTTTTGTAGCATTGGGTGAGAACCAACAAGCAAATTTAGAATTCCGGGCATTGAGTATTCAAGTGGTACAAGACCCAGATATGGGTTTGATTTACCAGGAGAATCCCAATTTCTTAAATTTTGATTATTCAAAAGCAGACCGCTTCATGTATGAAAGCAATCGCTTCAAAAAGCCTGAAGATATTTATGCTTCACCCGCTGAAAATGGCTATATTTTTATAACAGATAGTGAAACAGACTCTTTGTATGTATTCACTAATCTTGGTTTTGAAGGCATCAATCCACCTGCCAATTCAAATTTTAAAAAGCAAGTTATCGTGTCATTTGGTGGTAGTGGCAAAGATGGTACTGCCAGTGGTCCATATAATTTCAAAAATCCAACAGGCGTTTGTTATTTTAATAGAACCATATTTGTCTGTGACAAAGACAACAACAGGGTTTGTCGGTACCGATTGAACTCAGATTTACAATAAGTATTAAGCTTGGTGTCTTCTATGAAGCAATTGCTTGAGCTCAATGACTAAAGCGTTTGTTTCTGTATCCCAGTTAAATTGAGTAGCTAATTCATGAAACAGCTTCATGCCTTCTTCAATATTCAATGCTTGGTTCAACCTGTCAATTGCTTTGGCATATTCAACTACATTTTCTCCAAATAGTTGGTTTACAAAAGCAATTTTTTTGTTCAATCCAATTTCTGTTTTCATGTTTTCTATAGGAGCATCAATACTTTTTTCAATGATTGGGCTCACTTGGTTGCTCACTTTTTCAGCAAGTCTATCATTAAAATTAGGATCAGCAGGAGCAATGCTTTCATTAAAAGTAATTTTCTTTGTCGGCTCAGGATCTGGCATTACAGTTTTTTGAATGCGTTTGTTTTCAACAGCTTTGTCAATGTTAAACTCAGGTGGCGTAATGACTGTATTACTCATCTGAAAAGGTGTTGTTGCCACTTGATTGATGGGAGTTTCAACAGTTGTTGTGTCTGTTGGAATAGAATTTTGTTCAACAGCCACTTCAATTGCAGTTTCAGCAGTTTTTTCTAAGTCATTCAATGTGGCTTTTTCAATGTTAATTTGTTTGATGAATTCATTGAATGAATGTTGAATAGGACTGGATTCTTCAATATCAATGGTGGTTACCGGTGCTGTTGTTTCAGGAAGTACAATACTAGTTTGAATAGCAATGACAGGTTCGTTATCTGCTTTTGGTAAAACTGGTTCGGGTGTTTTAAAGGTTTGAGATGGGGTTTCTTCTTGTATTGATTGAATTGGAGCTACACTAACAGGAACTTCTATTGCGCTTGTCATTGTCTTTTGCTCTGACCCATCTTCATTGGTTTGAAGCTTCAATACCAATTCGTATAGCTCTACACAATTTTTCTTAATCAACTCTTTTTGAAGTGCATTGATTGCTCCGTTTAATTGTTGAACGGCTGTTTGCAAATCCTCAGATTTGCTTTTTAATTTACTGATTAATTGTATTGAGTTCATAGAAAAATTGATCTACACAAATTTTAAAAAACTTATTTAGTATTAATTAACATTTTTACTTGAGCAGTGGCCAATTTAGTAAAAACTCTTACCTTTATCGAATCAATGTCTGAAGATATATTCATAGAGCCAAGGTATGCTGTGCAACACCGAAAAGGGTGGATTGAGGTCATTTGTGGGTCTATGTTTTCAGGAAAAACAGAAGAATTGATTCGACGACTCAATAGAGCAAAAATTGCAGGTCAATCGGTTGAAATTTTTAAACCATCATTAGATACAAGATACGATGAATCTGCAGTTGTATCTCACAATGACAATGCCATTCCATCTTCTCCAATAACAAGTTCATTGAATATCTTACTGATGAGAAATCAAGCAACAGTGGTTGGTATAGATGAGGCTCAGTTTTTTGACAATGAACTGGTATATGTGTGCGAAACTCTTGCTGAGCAAGGGGTTCGTGTAATTGTGGCTGGTTTAGATATGGATTATTTAGGAAAACCATTTGGTCCTATGCCCCACTTAATGGCTGTAGCAGAGTATGTTACCAAAGTACATGCAATTTGTATGGTTTGTGGTGATTTAGCAACGCATTCATTTAGAAAACATGCTGACCAAAATTTAATCATGTTAGGGGAAAAAGATACTTACGAGGCAAGGTGTAGACACTGTTTTAACATTGGGATGAAAGAAAATGTTTGAAAAAAATCATCAGAAGAAACCAATCAAAATACCTTGCAAATAGTCAAATTATAGTTAATTTGTAAAACAATATTCTAATTCAATTAAATAAGCAGCAATAACCAACTTTAAATGTTACCAAAGTACGATGTTTTTATGTTTGGATTAACCAGAAGTGAGTTCTCACTCTCTTCAGTTTCTGTTGCTTGGGCTAAAGAATGGGCAAAAACAAATAGGGTTTTTTACATAGATAGGCCCTATTCTTTAAGAGATTTGGTTACAAAAATAGATGATCCAAACTTTAGGGATAAATTCCCAGCTTTGTTTTTGGGTGAAAACATTTATAGAGAAATAAAATTCCCTACAGTTTCATTTACACAGGTAACTCCTAGAATTACGCTTCCAATAAATTTTTTACCAGAAGGTAATTTGTACAATTATTTGAACCAGTTAAATAATAAAGTCATTGATGATGTGGTTCAAAAAATTATCAAAGATTATGGGGTGAAGGATTATATTTTCTTCAATTCATTTTGCCCTGTAACTAGCCCAATTATCGCTAAAAAAATTCAACCACAACCCCTCGCTAATATTTATCAATCTTTAGATGAGATAAGCCAAGAGAGGTATATTGCCCGACATGGTATCAACGCTGAATTCAAAGCCATGCGACAGTGTGACATAGCAATAGGAACTTCAACGGGTTTGTGTGATAGGCATGCACTCGAAAATAACAGGCCGGTTCATTTGCTAGCCAATGCAGCAGATTTTGATGTGTTTGAAAATGCAATCAATAAAGATTTACCTAAACCAATAGAGTTTGAGTCTGTAACCAAACCTATTATTTTGTACACTGGACATTACAGTGATTTAAGAATGGATCATGAGTTGGTTAAAAAAATTACACATCAGTTTTCAGATGCAGAGGTATTTTTTGTGGGTACCTATGATAAAAAAGATTTACTCAATCATGGATTAACGGCCATACCAAACTTGCATTTCATAGGATCTAAACCAATTGAAAGCCTACCAGCCTACTTAAAATATGCCAAAGTAGCAATTATACCCTACGCTACAAATGAGTTAACCAAGGGTATTTATCCGCTTAAAATAAATGAATACCTAGCCTCGGGAACTCCATGTGTTTCTTCAAGTTTTTCAAATGATATCAGGAGTTTTGAGGGCCTGATTTACATATCAGAAAACCATACAGATTTTTTAGAAAATATTCAAAAAGCCATGCAAGAAAATACGTCTGAAAAATTGGCGGTAAGAATGGCACATGCAAAAAACAATTCGTGGAGAACACGTATCCAAAAATTAGAATCAATTATAGCTGATTTTGTTGCAGGAGAAAAAGTTTAGAAATCTAAGCCTAAAGCAAAATGGTAAACTGGTTTAGTATTTACCTCAGCATCTTGTATTCCCCAAGCAGTGTCAAAGCGCATAAAGTAACCGAAAAGTTTAGTTCTCAATCCACCACCAAAACCTGCAACAAGCGGATCTCTGACATTGATTACTTTAATTTTTAATGGTGGATTTTCCTTTATTTTTTGATTGAAAGTATTGTCTTCACTAAAAGGATTGGCTCCAATCCAGGCTGTTCCTATATCAAAAAATGGTACCAATTGAAAATGGTTTAAAAACTCTGAACGTAGTACTTGGTTAAACGCATATTGAAATATTGGAATTCTTAATTCAGTATTCAGCAAGGCATAGGTATTACCATTGCGAATATTTTGGTCAAATCCTCTTAGGTTACAAGCCAACGCTTGGAAAATATAATTTTGGTCTTGTGCTGTAGCAATGTCATTATTGAATCTAGATCCAATGCCATTCTCCACACCGCCCAAGTAATAAACCACTTTTCCTGGCCCATAAGAAGTATTGGCAGATATACGTGATGCCCAGATAATTTGTCTGTGTACTTTTTCATAATGTCTGACATCTAATCCCAATGTATTGAGTTGTAAATTCTGTTGATCCAGGTTTTGGTAATGCTCCGCAAATAATTTAAAACGAGTACCATTGAATAAATTTAAACCCCTGGGAAGGGTATTGTCAAACACAAACTCAAGTTTTGCTCCCAACCAGTTGTTTACTTGGTCTGGAATGAGCAAGGTGTTCAAATTACTTGATTTGGTAATTTCTCTATCTTGTCTGTAAAAGACATTGAGTTTTAAACATTGTGTAGGATTGAATGGAACACTCAAAATGTACCTGAATTCATGTGTGAAGTTTTTGAAGCTCAAATTTTCTGCACTGCCAGCAGACCTTGTTTGCCTATAAAACAACCATTTTTGATCAATTTTATGTTTCAAGTTTTCAAAGCTGGCAAAATAATCGAATCCTTGTAAATCAAATGCTACACGAATACCGCCTGTAATCCGATAATCTTCGAACAAATCAATCATGCCAAATTTAAACATACCATTGAGTCCTTGGTTGAATAGTTGAGCTGAGGCATTTCCGATTGGTTGGTAATAAGTATTGATGATACTGTTGTCTATTTGAGTTACAATATTGTCTGCAAAAAATGTGATGTCATAGAACCTTGGTGCATTGATTTTTAAACTTGAAGTTTGTAGTAGATTAGCTTTTAACTTAAGTTGATTGGGATAAGCAGCCCTTTTGTAATTACTTGGTGTAAATTCATTTACAAAAAAGTAGGCATTGGTATCTTGAGGACTTTGTGCCATCACATTTTCTTCCATGGTATCAAACTCAGTTGAAGCCTTGTTATTGTTTATTTTTCCTGCAGAGAAGGGCCTATCTGCAATTCCAGATTTTAATCTAAACAAATTCGGATAAGATTCGATGCTGGAAGAAAATTGCTCCACATCTTTTTCAATTTGGCTGTATTTAATAGCAAACTTTTGTTTGTATTGAATGATTTCGGTTTGTTGTCCGGTTTGTTTAGCGATATCAAAATCTAAAATATTCCGGTGGTAATTGCTCATGGGATAGGTATATACCTCTTCTTTTAAGACAACAATAGAGTCAATTTTGGCTGTTTGATTGTTGATGAATTGAGGGCGTTCTTGAATGTTTTTATAATTAAATGTATCTGGAATGAGTGAATCTTTTTTGTAAAGCAGTAACTGCGTGAAGTCGTATACTTCTTCCATTCTACTGACATAACGATTTACAATTCCATTGTAATCACTCAAATAAGCAATGTATTGTTGGTTGTAGCCTATTGGATGGGTTTCATTGATAAAGGGTGTGTTTGTATAACGTTTAAGTTTAGGACTAAATGTACTAACATCATAAACAAAAATATCAAAGTTGTTTTCAACGTTCAATCTGTTTTGATTCTTTACTCCTAATGAATCGGAAATTCTATTTGAACTAAACGCGATGGCCTCTGAGTTTGAAACAAATTTTGGGTCTTTGTCATCCCAAAAATCAAAAGTCAATTGTCTTTCTTTTCGGGTTGGAATGTCGTATAAGTATAAATCAGATTGCCCTTTTCTTACTGCTGAAAAAACAATAGAACGGCCATTTTCACTGAAATCCATTCCTGTAATTTTATCGAATTTTAAGAAACGGGTAGTTTCTTTTTTACGGTTTATCAAATCTATTTGATGCATCCATACGTTTCCTTTTTTTTCAAAAACATAAGCTATTTTATCGCCTCCAGCTTGCCATGATAAAACCGGAAATGAATGGTCAATGGTTAATTGATTGTATTTAAGTCCACCCTTAAAAATTTTCTTGGTTTTGCCATTTTTGTGGTCGAGTAACCATACCTTATACTTGCCATTTTTATTGGTTGTGAAAGCAGTATAATTGCCTTTTGGACTTGTGCTTAAATTAGGTTCTATGTATTGTGCAATTCTTCTTTTTATTTGAAATCCGTTTGGTGGGAAGTCTCTGAGGAGTTCTTCTTTTTTGTAGGCATCTCGATAAAAATCTATCCAATTTTTTTGAACTTCTTTGAATGGCTTATTGAGCACATAACCAAGAGCTGATTCATAATTCCTAGACAAGCGTGTCAAATAAATTGTATTGGCAACAAAATCTGCATCATTGTTTTCAATCAAGAATTTCCACATACTATGACCTGCAAATACTTGGTCTTTTTGACATAGCCTGTTAAAACGGGCTTTCTTTTTAGTAAGAATCCAATCTTTTAATTGATTGTCCATTTCTGAATTCCATGGTTTGGACAAATAGGCTGTTAATCCGCGAACATACCATTCTGGTAAATTCATTAAGGTTGCGTTTTGAACACGTTCAGCAATTGAACCACCATACAATACTTCGTTTATAATGACCAACGCCAATCCTTCTTTTATTTGTGATTGTAAGTGTGCGTGGTCTCCATCAAAGTATAAATGTATTTTATTGCTAACTACGTTAGTAAAGCCACCAGTATTTTGAGCCATTTCTTCAAGGCCGAAGTTACTTTGCTTGAAGTCAGATAAATTATTGTAACAAATAATTTCTACCCGAGCAGTTAAGCGATGGTCAATGGTTTTTTCAATATTTTTAAGGTTTTCTTCGGCTGTTCGAATGCTGTAGTTGGCCAGTTCTTTGCCACCTGAATAAAAAAACGCATCAAAATTTTCAGACCTTAAAAATGACCATTCAAATCGGGTATGTTGAACTCTGTTTTGACCGAAAGGCGTGAGAATTCCCTGTCCCCAAATTGTTTGCATTTGGACTATAAATACAAGTAAAAAGATTCCAAATTTGAGCTGTTTCAAGACTGCCAATTTACCAAAAATTATTTTCATTATAGCGGCATTTCTTTTTAAATATTGCTTTTAGAAGGCATGCGTTCTTTGTTTGCTAAAATTTGTAAAAGCCTGCCATGCTATTATATTTGTTCAATAGAAAAAACATATTATGAATCAATTGTTAGATTTATCAGGTAAAACAGCCTTGGTAACAGGCGCTTCTAGAGGAATAGGTAAGGGTATTGCACTAGCTTTAGCAAAAGCAGGTGCTCATGTTGCATTTACTTTTGTAAGCTCGGTAGAAAAAGCAAAAGTTTTTGAACAAGAATTGATTCAATTGGGTGTAAAGGCCAAAGGATACCAAAGCAATGCAGCCAATTTTACTGAGGCAGATGTGTTGGTAGATGAAGTTTTAAAAGATTTTGGTTCATTGGATATTTTGGTTAATAATGCTGGAATTACAAGAGATGGATTGTTGATGAGAATGACAGAGCAGCAATGGGATGAGGTTTTGGATACCAATCTGAAATCTGCATTTGCTTTGACTAAATCAGCGATGCGCCCAATGATGAAGGCTAAAAATGGATCAATCATTAATATTACCTCAGTTGTTGGTGTTACAGGGAATGCTGGACAAGCTAACTATGCTGCTTCAAAGGCGGGTATGATAGGGTTAACAAAATCGGTTGCTCAGGAATTGGGTTCAAGAAACATTCGATGCAATGCCATTGCACCCGGATTCATTGAAACAGAAATGACAGAAGCATTAAGTGAAGATGTTAAATCAGAATGGATCAAATCAATTCCATTAAAGCGTGGAGGTTCTCCTGCAGATGTTGCCAATTGTGTATTGTTTTTAGCTTCTGATGCTGCTGCATACATTAGCGGACAAACCATACATGTATGTGGTGGCATGGTGATGTAAAATTGGGAAAAGAAGGATGAGTTTTAGTCAACCTTATTTTTGGTGGATCCTGCCATTTTTATTGATTTTATCATTGGTAATTGGAAGGTGGTTGTATGCCAAAAATCCCTTACAACTTGCCTCTAAATGGCTACAGTACCTGCTTATTTTTTTTAGGGCAACACTTGTTTTTTCTTTGTTGCTATTGTTATTGGGGCCATTGTTTAAATGGAGACAACTAAATTATCTGAAGCCACTTTTAATGGTTGCTGTAGACAATTCAGAAAGCATGTTGTTGCACCAAGATTCGGCTCAAATTCAACAAAATTTGCATGCACAAATTGCAGCAATTCGTAAAAGTTTGGCAGGTGATTATGACATACAAATTGTACATTTTTCTGATCAAATAACTAACAGTGATTCTTTCAACTTTAAAGGAAAATTAACCGGATTTGATGCACTCTTTGATGATGCAGCAATGCGTTACTCCAATGCACAATCAGGTGCGATGGTTGTAGTTTCAGATGGCAATTACAATACAGGCACAAATCCATCTTACTTAGCAAGTGAATTTAGTTTCCCGGTTTTTACAGTTGGTACAGGAGATACACTTGCATTTAAAGATTGTTGGATCCATCATCCAAAATTTAATGAGCTGGTGTTTGAGGCTAACGCTTTTACCATTGAATTTACAGCACAATCAAAAGGATTCAATACTGTTCAAACCATAGCCCAATTGATTGAAAATGGGAAGTGCATTGCATCTAAACCTGTTCAATTGAAAGGTGGCAAAACACAACATTGTGTATTTGAATTACAGGCTCAAAAGGAAGGCATTCATACTTATCAAATTCTTTTGGTACCGGTTAATGGAGAAAGAAACGTACTCAATAATCAATTACAAGCAGTTATTGAAGTGGTTAAGTCTAAGCAAAAAATTGTATTGGTTTACTCAGTTCCACACCCAGATATTGCAGCTATTAAGCAATTGTTTGCTGCCAATAAAAATACAGAATTAGAAGTAATTTCCCTGCAAAAACATACAGCATCAATGATACAAAAAGCTGATTTGTATATTTTGTATCAACTACCAGGCTCAAAAGGAGAAGGTCTTCAATTATTGCAACAATTGAATGCAGCTCAAATGCCTCAGCTTCATTTTATTGGTGGCAATACCAGTTTGGCTGCATGGAATAAACTACAGTCAGGTTTTGAAATAGTTTCTGGTAAAAATAGTGTTACAGAAGCCAAAGCATGGCACATAAATGCTGAAGACTTATTTGTTGCTGCTACTGAAAATGAATTATTGGCAAAACTTCCACCTTTACTGGTGCCCTACGGTAATTATTTAACAGCACCTTATGCAGAGGTAATACTTGCTCAACAGTTAGGTTATGTTAAAACAGCAACTCCATTGTTGTTTTTTTTAAGAAGCCATTCGCTTAAAAAAGCATTTTTTTGTGGAGAAGGCTTGTGGCATTGGCGTTTACTATTGTATAGGGAATCAGGCAATGATGAATTTTTATCGACACTTTTATCTAAAACCATACAATACATTGCTGGCAAAGAAGACAAAAGTAGGTTTAGGGTGAAGCCGCTTAAGAAACTCTTTGATGAAAACGAGTTTGTGCAGTTTGAAGCAACTTATTTTAACGAACTTTTTGAGCCAGACAATTCAAAAAAAGTACAATTGGTTTTAACAAATACTCGAAACAAACAATTTAAGTTTGAATTTGACAAAACAACTAAGTCTTACTTTTTGAATGCAGGGCTCTTAGCGCCAGGTATGTATACTTACCAATGTGAAATGGAGGGTCAAGCTGGCTTAACAAGAAAAGGTACAATTCAAATTAAAGAAGTATTAGCAGAACGGAATCAATCTGGTGCTAACCATGTTTTACTGAAACAAATGGCAGCAACAACAAACGGGCAATTTATCCATTATGGAAACATAGCACAGTTGCCAAGTATTTTAAACAAACAATATCCCTCAAAGCAAGTTATTGCCGAGACAGACTTGGTAAAGGAAATGATTGCTTTTAAGTTTATTTTTTTCCTAATTTTTTGTTTTGCTGTAATAGAATGGGCTATCCGCAAATGGAACGGCTTCATTTAATGTGAAGAAAATTTATGTTCTGTCTTGAAATTGAGTAGTATATAAGTTCTCATACATGCCTTTCAAAAGTAACAAGTTTTCATGGGTGCCTCTTTCAATGATTTCTCCTTTGTCTAATACCAGAATTTCATCTGCATGTTGAACCGTACTCAAACGGTGTGCAATGACAATTGATGTTCTTCCCTCCATCATGATAGAAATAGCCTCTTGAATGACCTTTTCTGTTTCATGGTCAATGGATGCAGTAGCTTCGTCAAGTAAGAGTATTTGTGGATTTGCTACCATTGCCCTCACAAAAGATATCAATTGCCTTTGCCCTACGGACAATGTGGCTCCCCTCTCGTATACGATTTCGTGGTATTGGTTTGGGAGTTTTGAGATAAATTCATGGGCTCCTAATTTTTTTGACATGGCTATGATTTGCTCGTCATGGATATCAGTTCTGTACAAACGTATGTTATCAAAGATACTTCCACTGAATAAAAATACATCTTGTTGTACTGCACACAATTGTTGTCTCAATTGTTGTGGGTGGTAATTTTCTATCGGATGCCCATCTATTTGAATAAGCCCTTTTTGTATTTGAAAATATTGCGCAATTAATTGAAAAATGGTGCTTTTACCTGCACCAGTTGCACCAACTATTGCAATGCTTTGTCCTTTTTTTATTTCAAAGCTAATGCCTTTTAGAATAGGTTTATGCTTGTTATATCCAAACCAAACATCTTTGAATTGAATATGTCCGTTCAATTTAAAACTTTGTAATTTACCAATGGCTTCTTTTTCAGAGTTGTCGTCTAGTAATTCAAAAATTCTTTTACTTGCAACCATTCCCATTTGTAAAGAATTAAAACGGTCTGCCAATTGTCGGATAGGTCTAAAAAACATGCTGATGTACATGATAAATGCAACCAATGTTCCAATACTTGTGTGTGCAAGTAAAACCTCTTTTGCACCAAACCAAATTAACAAACCAGTTGATACTGCCGAAATAACCTCTACAACCGGAAAAAATACAGAATAGTACAATACAGATTTTATATTAGCTTGGGCATGTCTTTGATTAATTGTTTTAAAGTTTTCTAACTCTGTTTGTTGCCTATTGAATAGCTGCACAATTTGCATCCCACTTAAATGCTCCTGAACAAATGTATTGAGCTTAGCAACTTCATTCCTCACCTCTTCAAATGATGCCTTTACTTTTTCCTTAAAAACATAGCTCGCATAAAACAACAAGGGTAAAACGGACAAACACACCAACGATAGTTTCCAATCTGTGTAAAACATTAAAAACAACATGAAAGTAATTTGAAGGGCTTCTCCTATAATATTGATGAGTCCTTCACTGAAAATATCACTGATGGTTTCAATGTCACTGATACTTCTTGTAACCAATGTTCCCACAGGTGTTTTGTTGAAGTATTGAATTTTAAAAGCATTCAAATGTTTGTATACTTTATTGCGTAAATCGAACAGGATATTTTGTGCCAATAAATTACCTAGCAAGGTGCTATAATATTGGAACAGGGTTTGAAAGAATAGTAATAGAAAAAGCAAACCAGAAAGCATGATCAAACCATTCATATCGAGTTCACTGATGGCGTGGTCTAAAGTATATTGAACCAAGTAGGGTCTCAATGGCCCCATAATTGCCATGCCTAATGTTAAAAAAATAGCCAATGCCATTTTACTTTTGTAGGGATAGCTCAATTGTGCAATTCGCTTGAATTGAGTCCAGTCTACAGCTCCATTTATTTTGGCACTTGCTTTTTTATTCATGAGTTGCAAATGTATCAATCTATTGTTGTTTCATTGATAAGTAAAATCAAAACAAGGGTTCAATTCTTCAAGTATGTTATAAATGAATGTCTTTGCTTAGCTTTGTAAGATGAAAGAAGTCTATATCATTGATGCATTGAGAACCCCTGTGGGTAAATTTGGAGGCATATTTAGTGCCATCAGACCAGACGATTTAGCAGGATTGGTTTTAAAAGGTTTGATAGAGAGAAATCCAAACTTAGACCCTGCCAGTATAGAAGATGTTATATTGGGCGCAGCCAATCAGGCTGGAGAAGACAATAGAAATGTTGCGCGTATGGCGCTTTTACTTGCTGGTTTGCCAAAAGAAATTGGGGGAAATACAGTCAATAGGTTGTGTGCATCAGGTTTGCAAAGCATCATTGATGGTAGCAGAGCCATACAGAGTGGAGATGGTGAAGTTTATTTAGTAGGCGGAACTGAATCCATGACCCGAGCACCTTTTGTAATGGCTAAAGCAGAAACCGCTTTTAGCCGTGTTCCAGAAATTTATGATACTACCATTGGCTGGCGTTTTACCAATAAAAAATTGGCCCAACTGTACCATCCTTATAGTATGGGCGAAACAGCCGAAAATGTAGCTGAAAAATGGCAAATAAGCAGAGAAGCACAAGATGAATTTGCATACCAATCCCAGCTCAAATACCAACAAGCACATGATGCAGGTTTATTTGCAAACGAATTGTTACCAGTGGCCATACCTAAAAAAAATCAGCCAGATTTGATTGCTGATAAAGACGAGCATCCACGGTTGAGCAGCTTAGCAGATTTGGCTAAGTTAAAACCTGCTTTTAAAGCAAATGGTACTGTAACAGCAGGCAATTCTTCAGGTATCAATGATGGAGCCGCAGCACTCATTTTAGCAAGTGAGCAAGCCGTAAAAAATATGCAACTCAAACCAATGGCCAGGATAGTTGCAAAAGCAGTGGCTGGAGTTGATCCAGCTGTGATGGGTGTAGGTCCTGTTCCTGCAACTCATAAAGCTTTACAAAGAGCCGGTCTTAAAATGAGTGACATCGGATTGGTTGAACTCAATGAGGCATTTGCCTCTCAAGGTTTAGCCTGTATGAAAGACTTAGAAATTGATCCTCAATTGGTAAATGTGAAAGGTGGCTCCATAGCAATAGGTCATCCTTTAGGTGCAAGCGGTGCCAGAATTAGCACTACACTTTTACACGAAATGAAAAGGCGCAATGTGAGATACGGTTTAGCTACAATGTGTGTAGGTGTAGGTCAAGGTGTAGCCATTGTCTACGAAAACTTAAACTAAATTAGCTGTTGCTCTCGTCCTTGTAAACGGCATATTTTCTAAATTTTTCAATGACTTGTTGCATGTCTTCAGGTAATTCAGTTTCATAAAAAACGGAACCTTTTGTTGTTGGGTGTATAAAGCCCAAAGATTTGGCGTGTAAGCCTTGACGTGGCATGATCTCAAAACAGTTTTGTATGAATTGTTTGAACTTTCCGCCTCCAGTTTGTCCGTATACTATTTCTTGCCCGCCGTAATTTTCATCTGCAAACAGAGGGTGTCCTATGCTTCTAAAATGCACCCTGATTTGGTGGGTCCTTCCTGTTTCTAATTTGCAAGATACCAAAGTTGCAAATTGAAATCGCTCAAGTACTTTGTAATGGGTAACACTCCATTTACCTTTGTTTTCATCTGAAGAAAGCTGAAAAATGCGTCGGTCTCTTAGGCTCCTGCCAATGTAACCAGTAATGGTACCTTCATCTTGAGGTAAATCTCCCCAAACCAGTGCTTGGTAGCTTCTTTCGATGCTGTGGTCAAAAAATTGTTTGGCTAAAAAATTCATGCTGAGCGCATTTTTAGTGATCACCAATAAACCACTGGTATTTTTATCAATTCTATGAACCAGTCCCGGACGGATGTTGTTTTCCTTCATGAAAGCCGAGTCTTGTAAATAAAATGCCAATGCATTCACCAAAGTTCCAGAAACATTGTTATGGCCAGGATGTACCACCATACCTGCTTTCTTATTCACCAAAAGAACATCTTCATCTTCATATAAAATGGTTAGTGGGATGTTTTCGGGAACAATTTCTGTATCCTTTGGTGGATTCGCCAATACAATGGATATCAGGTCTAATGGCTTTATTTTATAGCTCGATTTTACCGGTTTATTGTTGACCAAAATACTTCCTGCATCTGCAGCAGCTTGTATTTTGGTACGACTGGCGTTTTCAATTCGGTTCATTAAGAATTTATCTATTCTTAACATTTTTTGCCCCTTGTCTACTACAATCCTAAAATGTTCATACAATTCGGGCTCTTCTGTCAATTCTTCGTTGCTTTCTATTTCCTCACTCATTGTTACAAATATAACCAAAGTGTTGGTTATGGTCTTGTTGCAAGTTTGTCTTGTTTAAATATTTGTCTTGTGTGTATGTCAACAACTTGTTTTGTGCACCCTGATTCTCTTATTTAAAATTGTGTATGGAATTGCTTATTAGAAAAAAACATCAACTATTAGTAGGTTTTAGTTTACTCATTTTTGGTTTGTCATTGGGCTTGTTTATTCAAGCAAGTGACACAGAAGACCAAAAAGCCAAACAAGGTTTTGAACAAGCTTACCATGTTTATTCAATTGAATTACCTGCATCTTTGACCTTTGCAAATGAAAAAATTTCATTACAAGACCCCGATGTTTTAGAACGCTACGATAGAGAATTGTTAACCAATGTGTATTACCAATCACAAATGTTGTTATACATTAAAAGAGCTGGAAGATTTTTCCCAACTATTGAACGTATTTTAAAAGAGCAACAAATTCCACAAGACTTTAAATATTTAGCAGTAGCAGAAAGTGGTTTGCAATTGGTAGTTTCTCCTGCAGGAGCTGCGGGTTATTGGCAATTTTTAGATAAAACAGGAAAACATTATGGGTTGGAAGTGAACGAGGAAGTAGATGAACGCTATCATTTAGAAAAATCAACATTGGCGGCCTGTGCTTATTTTAAAGATGCGTATGATAAATTTGGCAGTTGGGCATTGGTAGCCGCAAGTTACAATATGGGCATAGAAGGCGTGAGGAGACAAATGAACACTCAACATTTAAACACCTATGAAGACTTGTATTTAAATACAGAAACTTCGAGGTATTTGTTTAGAATTTTAGCTATCAAAGAGGTTATGGAAAATCCTGAAAAATATGGCTTTCATGTACCTTTTAATCAGCGCTACAAAGAGCCAGAAACAGTTACCTTGTTAGCAGATATCAGTATCAGTAGTTTGGTAGAATTGGCACATGACAATGCAAGTAATTACAAATTAATTAAATGGTACAACCCATGGCTTAGAAAACCTTTTTTGAATGTTTCACCGGGTAAATCTTATGCCATTAAATGGCCAGCAAGCAAAGTGTTTGGTTCTCCTTTGGCAAATAAAATTAGCAATGGTTTTTTAAAATTGAGCGATATGCAAACTGATAGCATTGCCAAAACAGATGTCATAGGTGTCATTACGCATCAAGTGATGCCTGGTGAGAATATAGAGCGTATAGCAAGAAAATACCGCATTGGTAAAGAAGCCATCATTGAAGCCAATCAACTCAATCCTGCATTGCCTCTCAAACCCAATCAATTGCTCATCATTCAGAAAGTGGAAGATGATTAATGGCATTTAATTTTTTAAGGAATGCATCATTCATTTTAAGGAATTCCCATACCCATGCAAGTCTAATTTTGTAGGCTCAATTGATAAACAGTTGAGCCTATTTTTTTGATTTGTCATGATAAAACAAGCTACCCTAATCTTTTTTTATGCAATCAGTTTGCAAGTATTTGCACAACAAACCCTTGGCGTTTTTCCTGCTTCGCCCAATTCAATTACAATAGAAAAACAAGGAAATATACCAATAGGTTATTACAATGGCAGCTTGCCCATTCAATTGCCATTGCCCAGTTTAAAAACTAAGAATGGATTTGAACTACCCATTCATGTTCAATACAATAGCAATGGTGTGAAAGTAAACGATTATCCAAGTACCATGGGCATGAGTTGGTGTTTAATGGCTGGAGGGCTCATTAGTAGAACCATTTTAGGCGGTGATGATTTTGGACAAACAGGATATTACCATAACCCATTGCCACTTCCAGAGAACCCCATCAGTGACTCTTGTAATGCGAGTGGAAAGACAGTTTGGAACCAAATCATTCAGTTGTCTAATCAAGGTAAATCGCCTTTTACACCTGATGCAAGACCCGATGAGTTTTACTTCAGGGCAGGAGCATTGCAAGGAAAATTTCAATACTTACCCGATAAGGTTCCTTGCTTTTTCCCTTTTGTGAATGCTCAAGTTTATGCCACCTACAGACACATGGGAATTGCAGGCTCACAATCACTTTCATTCAGGATGGTAGATGAACAACAAAATACCTACCATTTCAATGAAATGGAATTCAATACCATTTCTTATATGCCAGGAGGTAATCCTTTAGGCCCTTACATTTCAGCGGTTCATTTAACAGATATTGTTACAAAAGATGGAGAAATCATTCATTTTGAGTACGAAACTTTTACTTACGCTTACCCACTTTTACAACAAGAGTTATTTACTGTTAGCCCCGAATGTGGACACTCCTCTCAGCAAGAAAGAAGCATTCAAGTATTGCAAGTACAAACTCCAGTATTGAAATCAATTGCCTACCACAACCAATTGATCACCTTCAATTATTTCCCTACCACAGTATTTAATGACAAGCAAATGCTTTTACAATCTATTGGCTATAGCACAAATGCTACTTTAACCAAAGCGTATCAATTTACTTATGATATTGACATATTAAAAGATAGGGCCTGGTTAACAAAAATGGAACAGCTGCCTATTGGTACATACAATGGCAACAATCCAAGTTATGCTTTTGAATACCTCTACCCAGATTCCCTGCCAAAACGTTTGTCCCTGACTCAAGATTATTGGGGGTTTTTTAATAGCAATCCGAGTAACCTTTCAATGGCACCTTCCATTCCAGAGGGCTTGTTTCAAAACAATTGTAATTTAAGCAATGACAAATTGGATAACAGGGCAATTGTTTCAAGAGAAACAGACACCTTCAGAACCCAATATGGTAGTTTAAAGAAAATGATTTATCCTACGGGTGGCTATTCCATTTTTGAAATGGAATCGCATGTTTTCAAGCACCCTGATTTAACAAAGTATGGATTCAATGACAGTATATATGGTGCAGGTTTAAGGGTCAAAAGTATTCGTAGTTATGACATAGATGCTCAATTGCTGATGTGCAAAAAGATTCATTATTCAGGTGGTCGCATCATGTCTGTTCCGTTGCACTTTTATCAATCCGTTCACACTTGTGGGAATGTAGTTTCGTATAGAATGAACAGCGCTTCTGAACCGATTGTTCAGACTCAATTTGCCGCAAAAGGACAATTGGTTGGTTATGATTTGGTGGAAGAATTTTTAGAGGACAGCAACGGCTTAAGCAATGGTAAAACCAGTCACACTTTTTTTAACCAAGTCTCCAAACAAGATGCCCCAATTTCTGTGGGTTCGAGGTGGCGTTCAAGTGCATTTTATCTACCGGTTTTTGACTTCCAAAAGTCAATGCTTTTTTATCAACCACAAACACCCATTAACAATAGCTATTCTTCTATGAATGGTACATTATTGGATGAATCAATTTACCGTAGAGAGGGCCAACAATTTCAACTGGTTACGCGCAACGAATATATTTTTGAAACAGTGAATTTACCAAAGATGAATGGTAAAATGGTACAGTTTCCTGTTTGTCCAATGAATACTTTTTTAAACTGTGATTACCTAATCTATTACCAGTACACCAACGATCCATCCTATTTTCGTCTGAAACAAAAAAATACTTTTCAGTATGCAAAAGGGTATAAAAAAAATGCGGTAAATACTGCTTTGCATAGCTATGAAAAATATGAATATGACCCTTTTGTATTTCACAGAATTTTTAAAATCAGTAAAGGCAATGCATTGAATTGGCAAAGTAATACCTATTCTTATTTAGATGGTGCTTACCAACCCTACAACATCCATGATTTTTATAGACCTAATTATTTAGCAGCAGTCAATGAATTAAAGAATGATTTTCTAGTTGCTAAAAAAACTTATGTGTACAACCCAGAATGGCAATGTATCAAACAAATAGATGGGTGTACCAATCAAAACCACCAATTATTGCAACAGCCATTTCAGTATGAAGTTAATTATGTATACAATCCCGACAGAACTCTTTCCAGTGAATTAAAGTCTCCTCATACAAAGACAACATATCTATGGGATTTAACATACGATAAAATTGGTATAACAATTCTAAATGCAGATACTTCAGATTTTGCTTATAGCAGTTTTGAACCAGGCTTAAATCACCGAATCAACGATGTAATCAATTTCACTGAATTTAATGAGACTGCCAAAACGGGACATTGGCTATTGAATCTCTCACAAACCCATTTGCAATTCAGCTTAAAACCTAATACTTATTCAATCAGTTTTTGGTTCAAAGGTACGCCTGATCGCATAATGCTTGATGTACAAAATGCAAAAATAGTAGCTCAATCTCATACAAATACAGGTAATGGTGATTGGTCGTTTTATGAGATGCTTTTGAATGTCAATCAACCCATTGTTTGCAGACTTTCTGGTGAGCTTCAAATTGATGAGTTTAAAGCATTTCCAATTCAATCATCTCTTACAAGTTATAACTATACGCCATTTGGATTGCATTCAGTATGTACTCCTGATCATGCCATTACTTATTACCAATATGATGCTTTTGGAAACCTAGCTGTTACTGCCAATAAGCTTGGTAATATACTTCAAAGTATTCAAACCAATTATCACCATTAAGTCAAGTAAGGTATATGAAAAAGCTATTTTTATTCATTTTATCATTCACTAGCATAGTTGGTTATACTCAGTCTAATAGGTGTTTTCAAAAAATAACCATCCCCACCATTGCTGTGAATCGTTTTGATGAACCTGCTCATTCTGGTATCACAACATCAACTTATTTTGATGGTTTAGGTCGTCAAGTTCAGACAGTGAGTGCTTCTTATACCAGTACTTTAAAAGATAGGATAGAGGCATTACATTACGATCAATTTGGGAATGTATATCAAGCATTTTTGCCTTATGCTATCCAGGGTGATGGTATGTTTAGAAAAGATGCAATCATAGAATGTAAACAATTCTATCAACAAATATCTCCGACAACTTCAACAGCGTTTCCATACAATACCCATGTGTATGAATCTTCACCAGAAGGGTTTTTAATTCAAGCAGCAAATGCTGGTGAAAATTTTAAGCTGGGATCTGGACATGAAAATAAATATTCAGAACGTCCAAATCTTTTATCAGATAGTATTCTGCGCCTTGATTTTAATTATGCTACTATGAAACCTACTGTTAAAATAGCACAAGGGATCATTGTAAAGCAATTGAATTTTGACGCCATCCACACAGGTTCATTTACTTATTCACAACAAGCAATTTTAAATTGCCAAACAAATCCTTATGCAGGTATTTCACCAAATGCCAATGCCAATGAGCCCAATGCCTTTGTTTTTAATTCTGGTTATGGGAACAACATTCAATTTAATCTCAATAAGGGTAATTATGTATTGAGTTGTTTTGTTAAAAAACTCAATGGCGGCAGTACAGTTGTTTATTTTAAAAACAATACTACAAATCAAGTTTTGAATGGACAATTTACGTTAGATAACAATTGGTTAGAAGTAAGGATTCCATTTTCAGTATTGAATAACACTAACCAATTTATTATTAGTTGTTCTGGACCATCTGGTAAAGTTTTATTAGATGATATTCGAATTTATAACCAACAAAATGCAACAGTTTTGCCTCAGTATTTTACAGAGGGTTCCTGTTGGATCAAAAGTAAAATAGATGCTAATGGACAAGAAGAAATAGAAGTATATGATGTACTCAATAAATTGATATTGTCTAGAAAATATATTGATAACAAAATTGGTACTGAAACCTACTATGTATACAATAGGCATGGTATACTGGCATCTATCATTCAACCAGAGGGTATAAAAGCACTCTACAAAAATAAATTTGACTTCAACTCCAAAATTAGCAATGGCTCCGGTGGTACAACCAATCTTTTTGATTTGTATGTACAGCAGAATAGTTACGATGAACGCAACAGGTTGATTACTCAAAAACTACCCGGTACAGGTTTAACCAGTTATGTTTATGATTTAATGGATAGGATGGTCATGTCTCAGGATCCGCAACAGGCACTTGAATTTAAATGGACTTTTCAAAAATTCGATGAACAAGGAAGGCCAATTATCAAAGGTGTTTTTCAGACGGAGAGAAACATGCTGCGTTCAGATCTACAAGATCGATTCAATAAATCGACAGTTTATTATGAATATACTGCCCGGACGCCATTGTTTTACTCAAATCAGGTATTTCCAACTACAAGTATTGTAGATACTTTGGTATTGAATTATTATGACACTTATGATGCTGATTTGGATGGAAATACGGAGTGGGATTTAAAACATTCAATGGATATGAATAAAGTAAACTGTAAGAAATTAACAGTAACCAAAGCCAAGTTATTAGGTAAAAGTGCAAGTGGATGGATTACCAAAATTCAAGGGTATGACTTTTTGGGAAGAAACAATGTTACAGTATGCCGTAATCCATTAGGAGGTTACAATTCGAATAAGAGAACTTTTAACCATTGCGGCTTGGTAGTATCAGAACTATATCAGCAATTATTAGCTGCACAACAGCCCTTATATGAATGGGGAATTGACAATGAATATGATTTAAATGGTAGACTTCTGAAAACTTGGTTGACCAATCCTGATGGATTAAAAGTAATCATGCGAGAAATGGACTACAATGAATTGGGTAAAGTAAATCAAAAAAAAATGCATGCTGTTGGTTTAAATCAGCCGTTTTTACAAACAATAGATTATGGATACAATTATCAGGGTCAGTTAACAAGCATCAATGATATTGCTCATTTAGGGGATGAGGATTTGTTTGCAATGCAATTTGTTTATGATGCAAATTTCGCACACTCAAATTCAGCAGGCTTGTTGTATAATAGTCCCAATTACTTGAGTAATCTAAGTGTAAGTTCTTGGATTTCAAAAAGAGATCATGTATTGCGCGGCTACTTATATACTTATGACAGATTTTCTCAACTTTTAGCTGCTAATTACTTTGGTAATCATAGTAATGGATTAATGAATGAAAATGGCAGGTATGAGGTTCAAAATTTAAATTACGATTTGAATGGCAACCTGTTATCAATGCATCAACACGGATTGATAAATTCAAAATTACTTTCAGCAGCAACATCTTATGATTGGATAGATCAATTGCATTATACCTATAACGGAAATCAATTGTTGAGTGTTACAGATGCTTCTTTATTTACCATGCCTGGCTACAACCATTTTCTAGATAGAAATACCAAGGGTTCAGATTATTTGTATGATGTCAACCAGCGTTTGATTGCAGACAAAAATAAACTCATTCAGCTCATTACCTATAACCAAATTGGACTACCTTCTGCTATCAAATGGAGTAATGGTGATGAATTAGAGTTTGTTTACGATGCATTAGGAAATAAGCACCACTTACAATTTTTAACTAAAGGTAAAAAAATACATGAATGGGATTATGACATAGGAACATATTATGAAGACAAACAAATTCAATCTATTGCGCATGATGAGGGCAGAATGGTTTACAATAGAAATACAGGATTAAAAACCAATGCAGGAAGTTTCTTATTCCAATATGATTATACCGACCTTCAAGGCAATACCAGAATGACTTTCACGCCTTTATTGGATTCTTCGGGTAATTGGCTATGCACCTATGAGTTTGAAGAAGAACAGCCATTTGACGGAGATGTAACTCCTACTCCTCAAGAAGAAATACCAGAATTTTTAAACAAATCAGCTCCAATACAAAGCATGGAGGAAGCCTATCATGGAAATTTTTCTGGAAAAATTACAACAGCAATTGGAACAAACTTGAGTTTGAATGTAAAATTAGGCGACACCATTCAGGCAATTGTTTTTGCAAAGCTAAATGAAGACCACAGCTCCGACTTTCCTTTTCAGCCGAATTGGTTCTATCAATTGTTTGGCATACATCCATTAAAGCCCGTTCCTTTTAAAGAAATTGAAATTGAACAAGCGGCTGGTATTTCTATTAATTTAATTCCAATATTAGGTGGATTAAAATACTTAGTACAGTCTATTCAACAATTGCCAGAGGTAAAAGGTGCATTGGTATTGAGAGCTTTTGATTCCACTGGACAGGTTATTAAAGCTATAGCCACTCCTGTTCTAGGAAAAAATAATTGGGAGCAACTTTCAGCAGAATTGGTTATTGATACCAATACAATAGAAAGGGTTCAAGTCTATGTAAGTGCTTCAAATAACAATGTGGTTTTTTACGATGATTTCTCTGTTATCAGAAAAAGAATGTTAGCTCAAATTGTTCAAGAGAATCATTATTACCCTTTTGGATTGAATATGAAAGGGCTAGAATATGTGATGCCGAATGTAGATACCAACACCAACCATTTATTCAACGGGAAATCATTATTGCTTAAAGACTATCTTGAATACTACGATCATGGCAGCAGGTTCTTAGATCCTCAAATAGGCAGGTGGCATACCATGGATATGATGGCAGGTCATTTCATTTCACAGTCTCCCTATGCTGTTCTGCAAAACAATCCAACAAACAAAATTGACCCAAATGGAATGGAGGCTTGGGATCCTCCGGGTAAATTCGGTTTTGTAATGGGCATTCGAATGGGCATTGGAACAGACGGGTTAAATATAAATGGTACTGCATCATTTGGCTATCAGTTGGGTGAACCTTCGGCTAATATGCAAATGATTGCTAGTATAGGCATGTATGGGGGAAATCAACTTGGAACAAATGCTTCACATGCTTTTGCTTTTGATCTTAGCTCAGGATTTTTGTTACAAGGAGGTGTGGGAAACGCTTCACCACACGCTATTTATACCATGAATTACAATACACCCTCTCCATTTTCAAATACCAATGCCTATGGTGCACATTGGGGCCAATTTTTTACTTTCAATTCTGCAATCAATCATTTAAAAGATGGACCAGGGATTCAAACACAAGGTTTATTTGGAATGAGGGTTAGCAATCATTTTTCGTTTTCTTATAACAATGATGCAACTACTTTTCCATCCTTTGCAGGATTGTTTAGAAATAAACTAGGGATTCAAGAAACTGATGCTGCTTGGACAGGAGGTTTGGCGATAAATGTTTCAGGTTTTGAATTCGGCTATCAAAATTTTAGTGGCTATCGTTTAATGAATTACCCTGGAAAAGGAGTTGGATATCAATATCCACAAACAAGCTATCACCAATCTTTGAACAAGGCATCCAATTTTTTTCAGTACAATGGTATCAGATTGGATGTTTTTGGCAGTGCTTGGTTACAAGACTTTATTCATAACCATATTTCAAAAGAATCAACTTATGAATATTCTAAATCCAATCAGTTAAATTTGAGTGGTAGTATCCGATGAAATTTAGCTCTTACATAGTTTTGTTTTTTGTGTTTGTAACAATTGCCTGTAACAATGGTATTTGGCTGGACAATACTATTTACAGGCCTAAAAAACCAAATTACCAACTGTTAAAATCAAACTTTGAGTGGACTCCACTCATAGATACCCAATACATTTATCAGACCAAACACCCATTTGTAACATACAATGCAGACACATTGTACAGTTGTATGTTTTTTTACAGTGATGGACGCATGGCAATTGACCAAGTTAAAACTAAGAATCAGACTTATGGATATGAACAAGCAGCAGCAGTAGGCTATTACAGAATAGATGGCAATGTGTTGTTTACAGAGGTTTTTATGCCAGGACAAGGTGGATTTTACTTAAAAAGAACAGCTATTATTGAGAAAGATTTATTGTTGTTCAAAGACCAACATTTTCATTCCACTACCATAGATTCACTCTTGCTCAATCGAACGAATATGCACCATTGATTTTTTTAAGCGAATATCGGGCACCAAATTTCAAATGTTTCCTTAACTTGCAGCCTGTTTTGAGTTTAATTAATCAAATAAAAGACCCTATTGCACCTGAATTAGCCCTTTTTGAACGCAAATTCAGAGAAGCCATGAAAAGCAATGTGCCATTGCTTGATACCATCATGACATACATTGTCAAACGCAAAGGTAAACAGGTCAGACCAATGTTTGTGTTCTACTCAGCTAAGTTGTTTAACGGTATCAACGATTCAACCTTCCGTGCGGCCAGTATGGTAGAATTGTTACATACTGCTACGCTAGTTCATGATGATGTAGTTGATGACAGTAACCAAAGAAGAGGTTTTTTTAGCATCAATGCTTTATGGAAAAATAAAATTGCGGTATTGGTTGGCGATTACTTATTGTCGAAAGGGCTTTTGTTGAGTGTGAAAAATAAGGATTACCATTTGCTTGAAATTGTTAGCTCTTCGGTTGAATCCATGAGTGAGGGTGAATTGTTACAAATTGAGAAATCGAGAAATTTAAATTTATCTGAAGAAGTCTATTTTGAAATCATTCGAAAAAAGACAGCATCCTTGATTGCATCTTGTTGCGCAATTGGAGCAGCAAGTGCAGGTGCCTCGGTCGATGATATTGAAAAAATGAGACTATTTGGCGAAAAAATTGGCATCGCCTTTCAAATAAAAGACGATTTGCTAGATTATGGTGATACAAAAACTGGAAAACCACATGGTATTGACATACAAGAAAAAAAATTAACGCTCCCAATCATATTTACGTTAAATCAAGCCGATAAAAAAACCAGAGCCTCAATCATACATACCATTAAATCGCATCACCAAAACAAACAAAAAGTTGCTGAGATTATCCAATATGTCAATAACCATGGGGGAATTGAGTATACTCAAAATGTCATGCAAAAATACAAACAAGATGCGCTTGAAATATTGCAACAATTTCAAGACAAAGATGCTGCCAAAAGTCTTTCACAATTGGTTCATTTTATCATAGAAAGAGACAATTGATTTCTCAAAAACCGGCTATAAAATCAGCTACAAGCTGAAAACTTTCATTGTACCTGCTAAATGTCAGTGCCTCAAAATCGTCTTCCACATCGTGGTAGGCATGGTATTCACCCATTAAATAAAAAAAGAGTGCTTGTACCCCTTTTTCACTGAAATAATAGTGATCGCTGTTTGCTGCTTTACCTCTGGCCTGAATACTAGGTAGGTAGTTCCCAATGCTGTTTTGAAATTTCAGTTGTTCAAATAATTCAGGAAACTCAGTACCATTTACTACCATCATACCTTTGTCTCCTGTTGACATCAAGTCTAGGTTGACCAATAATTTTATTTGCGCCAAAGGTACCACCGGATTTTCTGTATAGTATAAAGAGCCTAATAGACCGGCTTCTTCAGCGGCAAATCCTATAAAAATAAGTGTATAATCGCTGCCTTTTTTGTTAAAAAATTTTGCTAAATCTAGCATCATAGCTACCCCACTAGCATTGTCGTTGGCTCCGGGAAATTTGGTAAAATTTCCCATCATGCCTAAATGATCGTAATGCGCTGAAATGACAATAACGCTGTCAGGATATTTTTTACCAGTTATTTTCCCAATTACATTTTGGGTTTGATGCAATTTATATTCAGCATCTACTTTAAGTTCAATCAACAAAGGATGCTCTTGAATGACGTTTTTTAATACAGAAATAATGGGAAAATCTGCAAAATGTTGAGCAACTCCCCAAGTAAGTTTTTCTTTTTTAGCATACAATAGTCCTTTTGCACGTACTTGGTTTTTTAGGATGACATCTATTCGTTCGGGATGCAGTAATTTTAAATCTTTTATTTGGTCAACCTCTAAAAAACAATTTCTAACTTTTGAACCAAAAAGTTGGTTGAATTGTGTATTGTTATCTAGCATAGCCGAGTCAATATGTATAACATTGAAACTGCCATTTATACTGGGGCATCCTGGGTTGATGATAAAATCTTTGCCGGGAGTTAAATCGTAATGATCTACTTTAAGTTGAACCCTTTCAGGATAACAAACCACTTCGAAGCCAAATTTTTGAAAATAATTATCGGCCAATGGTTTTAGACCAATTTCTTTCATTTGGGTTCGAATAAACTGGGCAGCCAATTCATCTCCTGAGTTGACGTATCCTCTTCCCGAAAACTCATCACTACAAAGCATTTTGCAAACTCCTTTTGCAAAACTTAAATCTTGAGCAAAAAGCTTAAAGTAGCAAATGAAAAGGCTCAGCAGCAGTATGTTTTTTTTGCTGCTCATTTGTATTACATGGCAGTCACTTGAAACTGATAGCTTTCCATTATGAGGTTAGCCAATAATTTTTTACAGGCTTCATCTACCATTTGTTCTGCTTCAGTTTGGTTTGCAGCTTCTAATTCCATACTCATGTGTTTGCCAATTCTTACTTGATGTATTTGAGAGAGTCCAATATTTTTCATTGAACCAGTTACGGCTTTTCCTTGAGGGTCTAGTAATGCAGCGTGAGGCATCACATCAATTTCAGCTTTGAATTTCATGATTTCTGTTTGTAAAATAAATAGATGGACAAAGTTAAGTAAAGCAAAATGGAAAGACTAATTCCAAAGTATTTAAATACGAATAAATTTATACATGTTAAACCAATAAAAACCCATCTAACCTCATTCCCAGACCATTTAAATGTTTTAAATTTTAATGCAAAAAGAGGCAGTTCAGCCATTAATAACCAGCTACTTACAAATGGAAATACAGCAATAAAAATTGGATTAGAAAAAAATTGGGTTGCCATATCAGGCCCATTTTCAAATACCAATGGAATGGCACAAATAAACAATGCATTTGCAGGGGTTGGCATGCCTATGAAAGCATCTGATTGCCTGGTGTCCAAATTAAACTTTGCTAACCTAAATGCTGAAAATATTGGAATCAGAAATGCTAAGTAACTCAAATAGGGATTGCTGCTTAAGGCATCATGTACATAAGAGCTGTGCACATAAAATATCATACCAGGGGCTACGCCAAAACTCACAACATCTGCCAAAGAATCAAGTTGTTTGCCTATTTCTGAATTCACTTTTAATAAACGTGCAGCAAACCCATCAAAAAAATCAAAAATGGCAGCCAATCCAATAAAATAAGAGGCTTGTACGAGGTTGTGATTCAGTGCAGCTAGA
Source organism: Bacteroidota bacterium (assembly GCA_027491355.1). Taxonomy (GTDB): domain Bacteria; phylum Bacteroidota; class Bacteroidia; order UKL13-3; family UKL13-3; genus CAISCU01. The sequence continues at coordinate 15,988 of JAIXWI010000005.1, read as the reverse complement.
ATGGCCAAGCAACCCATTAGCAAATTGGCTGCTGTTATACTGTTTGGAATGTGTTTGGTTACATTTTTCATGTGCCGGCAATTTAATTTCACTTTTTCTTATTCTCAAGCAATTTTTAGGATCACCCCAATTAAAATCAATATTTAATAAAGCCAGCTTGCACTATTTCAACTTTTTTATGTATTATTTAACGTAGGTTTGAGTAAGTAAATCAAAGACAATGAATCAGTACATCAGCCTAAATGCTATCTTGGTAAGTTTGTTTTTTGTGGGCTCTCATGCAACCTTTTCGCAGTCAAACAGTGTCTCCTATGGTATGGGTGTTAACTTGAAGCAGTATACATTCAAATACGCGGATTCTCCCATGGTTGAAATTGTTGAAGATAAAGTTAATATTGCTATTTCTTCGTCCAAAGGGTTAAAAGTAGAAATAAAAGAATTTTCACTCAAACTCCTTGAATGCGGAAAACTTGTTTACGGTAAAACATTTAGGTTTAGTTTAACAGCAAACAACCAAATGTATTCCAGTAAATTGAACGATTATAGAAACACTATAGGTATTGTTTGTATGGGAAATAATTTTTACAAACTATATGTTAAGGGTGTTGTTTATAAGGGGTACGACAAATTAAAATTGAACGCCCAATTAAATTGTAGAATAAAGAATAAATATGAATACTAAATTAAGAAGCTTGATTTTTGTTTTAGGTATCATTTGTTTTCAAAGCAACTTGAATGCCCAAATTTCCACCAAAACAAATCAGTCTACCACCAATTTGACTGATTATGCCGAAAAAATAAGGGCAATGCAAAATTCTTATGCAGCAGAACAAATTAAGCTGAATGCTTATTTAGATGCAATGAATTTGCCTAAACGAGAAGTTTTACCGAATGGTGTGGAGAGAGAGGCTGTTGGTATATCGGCTACTGGTATGCCTATATATGTTCAAACGCTTAACAATGTCAACGCAGCCAAAACCATTTCTACTTCAAAAGTGTGGCCTGGAGGATCATTGGGATTAAATTTATCGGGATCAGGCATGACTGCAAGATTAGGGGTTTGGGATGGTGGAAAAGTATTGCTTACACATCAAGAATTTCAAGGCAGGGCAACCCAAACAGATGCAGCCAGTACTTTAAGTGATCATGCTACTCACGTATCTGGTACCATGGTTGCAGGTGGAGTTGTTGCAAATGCTAAAGGCATGAGCTTTCAAGCACCTATTAAATGCCATGATTGGAACAATGACGAAACAGAAATGGCAACTGCAGCAGCTGCGGGTTTGTTGGTTTCAAACCACTCATACGGCCAAGTTAGTGGTTGGCAATACAAAGGTAGATGGGAATTCTGGGGCGACCAATCAGTTAATACAAGGTACGATTACAAATATGGGTTTTATGATGTTAGTTCTGAGCAGTTTGATCAGATAGCAGTTGACAATCCTAACTACCTCATATTTATGGCCTCTGGAAATGATAGAGGGGAGCCAAGTCAAACGCCAACAGTATTTTATGTCAGAAATGCAAATGGAAGTTGGGTGCCCGGAAATGCAGCAAACAGACCTGCTTCAATTGGTCCGTATGATTGTATTATTGGTGGTCCTGCAAATGCTAAAAATGTCATGACTGTGGGAGCTGTAAATCCTATTAGTACTGGCTGGACCAAGGCTTCAGATGTAGTAATGAGTGATTTTAGTGGTTGGGGGCCAACAGATGATGGGCGTATCAAACCAGATATAGTAGCAAATGGGGTGAGTGTTTATTCTCCTATTAGTACTGGTACATCAGCATATGATACATACAACGGTACATCTATGGCAACACCATCCGCATCAGGTTCAGCATTGTTAATTCAACAACACCACAACAATGTCAAAGGAAAATACATGCGCTCTGCAGCACTAAAAGGCTTAATCATACATACCACAGATGAGGCTGGTTCATCTACAGGGCCAGATTACACCTTTGGTTGGGGTTTAATGAATACTGCAAAAGCGATTCAAACAATTTCTGACACCATTAAGAGCAAAATGCTCGACCATAATTTAACCAATGGTGGAAAATATACGTATACTTTTTATGCAGATGGTTTGACACCAATTAGAGCTACAATTTGTTGGACTGATTTACCTGCAAACTCCCCTTCACCTGCATACAACTCCCCAACACCAATGTTAGTAAACGATTTAGATTTACGTGTAACGAGGGTTTCAGACAATACCATTTTTTATCCTTACAAACTAGACCGTTTAAATCCCTCTTCTGCAGCAACAACAGGAGATAATACTGTTGATAATGTTGAACAAGTATTCTTGAGCACCCCTGCAGCTGGCACCTATACCATTACAATTTCTCACAAAGGCTCATTGGCGTCTGCCCAAAATGTATCTTTGGTTTTATCGGGTATTACCCCTAAGCCTGTTGCATATTTTAATACCAGTTCTAGAACAGTATGCTCAGGAAGTTCGGTATTGTTTCAAGACCAATCTGCTGGAGCAACAGCGAGAACATGGTATTTCCCTGGAGGCAATCCTGCAACATCTACTTTAGCATTTCCAACTGTTACTTATAACTCACCTGGTGTATATCCTGTTGCACTTACCATTAAGAGTAGTATTGGTTTCGACTCTGTATATGTCAATGATTATTTAACTGTTGGAGGTATGAGTTTACCAATCAATGAAACTTTTGAACTGAATTCACCAACGTTAAATTTATGGACTGTACAAAATCCTGAGGCAGATAGTACCTGGAGACTATGGAGAGTGAGTGGAAATGGTAACAGCAATTTTGCATTGGGCATCAATAATTATGATAATCCTACCAATGGATACACAGATAGGTTAATTTCACCCACGCTAGATTTAAGGGGCTACAACAATGCAGCCATCTCTTTTCAGCATGCATATACAAGGTATGACAATACAGCATCAGATACCCTAGTTGTAGCTATATCTACCAATTGTGGCTCATCATGGACTAGGTTGCTAACTTTAGCTGAAGATGGTTCAGGAAATTTTGCAACAGCACCAGATGCAAACTTCCTTAATAATGGCAGTTTTACCCCATCTTCTATTTCAGAATGGTGTGGAGGAGGTATTGGATCAAATTGTAAAAACATCAATATTTCCTCTTATGTTGGGAAAGCAAATGTTAAAATTAAATTCGAGCAAATAGGCAATGCTGGCAACAATTTATTTTTAGACAATATTCAAATTTCTGGTTTGATCAGTAACAAACCGGTTGCAGGTTTCTTTGCAGCTCAACAAACTGTATGTACAAACACAGCAGTAAAATTCATTGATACCTCATCAAATCAGGCCACTCAATGGTCATGGTATGTAAATGGAGTACTTGTCTCCAATATTAGAAATCCATTTTTAACATTCCCAACAGCAGGAGATTATTCTATTGCATTGGTTGCAAAAAATACAATAGGTTCAGACAGTGTTTCTAAGTTTAATTATATCAGGGTAAATGCAGGTCCTACATTACCTTCAATTACCAGTTCAAAAGGAATGGCAGTTTGTAATGGAGACAGTACACTTTTAACTGCAGCTGTTTCCGGTTCATTCAGCTGGTTTAAAGACAATATTGTACAAACAGGTTTGAATACAAATTCCTTTTACACAAAAGAACCCGCAACATATTATGTGAGAAATTTCGACAACTCGGGATGTTTTGCTCAATCTAATTCCATTACATTACAAGCTGGTATTACACCACCAAAGCCTACATTAACTAAAAGTATATCAGGTAATTCTATTTGTGACGGTAATTTGTTCAGTTTGTTTTCAAGTGCTGCATCTAATAACCAATGGTATAAAAATGACACCTTACTTGAAGGACAAACCAACAAAACATTTACGCACAATGATTCTGGTTATTTTAAGGTTATGGTAAGTAATAATGGATGTTACAATTCTTCTGATGTACTTCGCATAGAAAAACTAACTAAGCCAAATACGAGTGAAATAACTGGTAGAAATTGGGCTGCAAAAGGAGATACTGTTCAGTTTTCAGTTAACGGGACTCCAGGCTCAACATTTGCTTGGTCATTTACCAACGCTACTCAATTAACAGGAAATAACTCATCTGTTATTACAGCCAAACTAGCTTCAAATAGCGCCACAGCTACTATCAATGTCATTGAAAATGGGGCCAATAATTGCAACGGTTCTCAAAAAACAATGAATGTATCTTTGGTGAATACATCTGTTCAAAAAACAATTTCAAATACAACATTTACGCTGTATCCAAATCCAGCTAAAGAAGCAATTTTTGTAGCTTGTAATTTTGAAGGTAAAGCAAAAGTTGAGGTATTGAACATGTTGGGTCAAATGATGTATCAGACTCAAATGAATATGCACGCGGATGCAGCACAAATGAATCAAATTGAAATTGCCAATTTACCTGATGGAATTTATTTGATAAGAATAGAACATGAAGGCAAGAAAATGAGCAAATCATTCATAAAGAAATAAAATTAAAAAAGGTCTGGAAACAGACCTTTTTATTACAATTGGATGTTTTGAAATGAGTGTATAGGCTTGTCGCAGGTTTTATCCCTACACACATAAATGCTTAGTTCTTGAGAAGGTGTTTTGCCCTTGAACAAAGGAATTGATGCATTTTCAAATGCAAAACAAATGGTATTGGGCAGGTAGTTGGTTTGAAATTGTTGGATGCCTGACATCGCATTTTTACCAGTTGCAATTACTTGATTGAAACCTTCAGATTTTAATAAAATAACCTGCATCCATTTTGAATAATTAATGCTGTGCTCTTGTATTTTAGGCATTATTTTAAGCAACATGTCTTCACAAATTTGATCGTATGTATCATTTTCAAAATAGTAGGATAGATAAAACAAACATTTTGCAAAGCATGCATTAGAAGATGGCATGACACTGTCTTGGGTATCATATTTTTTCTTGATCAATGCTACTTCATCTTTGGCAGTAAATTGAAAAAGTTGATGTGTGTCATCGTAAAAAAATTGCAGTGCTAAATCCATTATTTCTTTAGCAAGGCTTAAATATTGTACATGATTACACGCTTCTGCAGCCATTAACAGTGCTTCACAGAACAGTGCATAATCTTCAGCAAACCCTTTTACTTGTTGCTTGTTTTTTACAATCCTGTATAAAATACCACCTCTGTAAAAATGAACTATCATTGAATCTATCAGAGTTTTACAGGCTGTTCTATAGACTTCTGAATTCAATGCTTTTGAAGCATCAGCCAATCCAATTACCAACAAGGCATTCCAAGCACACAATTGTTTATCATCAATCAAGGGTTGCTTTCTATTCAACCTATCTAAGTAAAGTGTGTTTTTAATATTTTCTTTTATTGCAATCACATCTTCAATAGGTAGCTCTAATAACTTACTCAATGCTTCATCCGATTGCGCTGAATACAAAATATTTTTTCCATCTTCCCAATTTCCATCTTCAGAAATACCAAATGCTGCAAAGGCAAATTCCCAATTTTTTGGAATGGCTTTTTTAATTTCTTCGGCAGTCCAAACATAAAACAGTCCTTCTTCACCCATTGTATCTGCATCTATGGCAGCACTGTATAAACCATTTTCAGCTTTTAACTCACTTGTTACAAATGCAAAAGTTTGCTCAATAACTGCTTTGTATTTTTTATCTTTTGTATGGCTATATAGTTTTGAATACAGGCTAATTAATTGCGCATTGTCGTAAAGCATTTTTTCAAAATGTGGTACTAACCACCTGCTATCAGTACTGTACCTTGCAAATCCGCCTGCTAATAAATCGTGTATGCCACCTCTGGCAATATTTTCACAAGTAAGTGCTGCTAATAGTGTACTATCAGTATCTCTGAACAAGGCACCGTATTGTAAAAATAATTCCCAATTCACTGGTAAAATGAATTTTGGTGCCCAATTAAATCCACCAAATTCTTTGTCAGTTTGAAGTTTCATTTTATCAATCTGTTGGTGAACAATTGCATTGCTAATGTATACATCTAATTTTACTTCAAATGATTCCATTAGGGCTAAACCAGTAGTTAATTTGTTTGCATAGGCATGGGCCTCTTCTGGATCATGCGTGTAAAAATCTACTAACTTATTTAGCAAATAGTTCCACTTAGACTTTGGAAAATATGTGCCTACGTACAAAGGTTTTCCATTGGGCAAACAAATAGCATTGAGAGGCCAACCTCCTTGTCCTGTTAAGAGCTGAATGGCGTCCATGTACACCTGATCAATATCTGGACGCTCTTCTCGGTCAACTTTGATATTGATAAAATGCGCATTCATCAGTTCAGCGGTTTCGGTATCTTCAAAACATTCTTTCTCCATTACATGACACCAATGACAAGCAGCATATCCAATACTTACAATTAATAATTTATTTTCTGTGCGTGCAGTTTCTAAAACAGCATTGCTCCATTCATTCCATTTTACAGGATTATAGGCATGTTGGAGCAAATAAGGGCTATTGGCACTTATCAACGAATTTGGTTTGTTTTTGGAATGACTCATTTTCTTATTACGAATTAAGCAAATACTTTTGTTCTAATTACACATGTCTAAAGAATACAAACCTTTTCATTTCAAGCAATTTTCTGTTGCCCATGCTAACAGTGCCATGAAAGTTGGAACAGATAGTGTATTGCTTGGCTGTTTGGCAGTAGCTGAAAATGCACAAAATGCTTTAGACATTGGAACAGGTTCTGGTTTATTAGCACTCATGATGGCACAACAGTCAAATGCCCATATTTCAGCAGTTGAAATTGATGAAAATGCTTGCAAAGATGCGGATGCAAATTTTAAAAATTCTCCTTGGGCCAATAGAATCTCTTTACACCATCAAACTATTCAATCATTTTGTGAGCAAAATCAATTTCAAAAATTTGATTGGATATTAGCGAATCCACCTTATTTTCCAGAAGCTCAAAATTTCCAAATTTCAGACAGTATCCGCAAATTAGCCAGACAAACAACCACCTTGTCTTTTTCTGATTTAATAGCATCTATTGCATTTTTATTGCATGATGAAGGAATGGCTGGTTTGGTATTGCCAAATTCAATTGCCCAAGAATGTCAACCAATTTTTGAATTGTACAACTTGCATTTACATCAAACTATCAGTATCCGTCCTTATCAACACAGTGAAGTTAATCGCATTGTTATTTGCTTAAAGAAAAAAAGTGGAGATTGCCTCAACAAAGACTTCATCATTTACCAAACAAACAAACAATATACCACCGCTTATTTTGAGTTAACCAAAGCATTTTATTTATGGCCAGATAGGACTTGAGTTTTTTCGATGAAGTCAATGCCAAATTGCTTGAGTTCTTTTAGGATTGGCTCATAAAAACAGGGTAAAATAGGAATATGTACTCCGGTTTCTTTGATATTGCCATTGAGTATATGTCTGGCTGCAATTGCCATTGGTAAGCCAACTGTTTTAGCCATAGCTGTATAGGTTTGGTCTTCTCCTTTAATGACCAATGAACTGCCTACATGTATTTGTTTTTTTTGAAGTGTGTAGTCAATTTCATGTTTCATGACAACCATGTCTAATTCGTTTTTTTTCAGTTGCCATTTTTTCAATAAACATTTTAAAAGTACTGCTGCAGGTGTAGCATCCTTGAGACCTATTTTTTCATTTTTTAACAAGCCTAACCATTCTATATTTTTAAAGGCCTTACTGCTTTTTTTGATGCCTAAGTAATTTGCCAATGCTTGTTCGAGTGTCTCTTGGTTTTTTATTGGAATAAATGAAGTGATGAAACTGCGATAGGTTTCTTTTTCTAAACCAGTTAGTTGTTTGGAGGCATCTGTTAAACCAAGTTCAATCAATTGTTGCCAATTGTTACAAAAGTCTGTTCTGCGTAAAGTACCTCTCAAAACTGTTGTTGCTTTTTTTAAACCATAGGGTTCAATATATGAAATAGAATCTCTGTTGGCATAGGCTTCAAAATTTCCGTAACCAGGAACTTTTACTAGTTGTGTTTGTTTGAATATTTGATGAGGCGGTATGTATTTGATTTTTCCATTTGCTAAATGTGTTGCAGTGGCTTGTCCAGCCAGTACTACATTCATAGGGTTCCACGTAAATTTGTAACTCCACGGATTGTTATCAAATTCGGGGGCAACCAAGCCTCCACAAAAAGATTTGAATGAATTGATTTGACCACCTTTGGCATGAATTTCATCAATCAATTTCATGGCAGATAAATGGTCAATGCCAGGGTCTAACCCGATTTCATTCAGCAAAATAATCCCTGCTCTTTTAGCATCCGCATCTAGGCTTTTCATTTCCGGACTCACATAAGATGCAGTAATCAGAGGTCTTTGAAATTGGATACATGATTTGGCAATGACTACATGTAATGCAGGGGGTAGTAAAGAAATCACCAATTGGTGTTTTGAAATCAATGCATTCCGTTCTGGTTCATTGAGTACATCGCATTGTACAACTTTACAATGTTTAGCATGTTCGGCTTTGGTTTTGGCAAGTTCTAAATTGGCATCACAAATACTAATTTGCCATTTTTCTTTGGCAGCATGTTCCTTTAAATATTTGAACAAATAACTCGATGACAATCCTGCACCAAATACCAAAATATTTTTCATTGCTATTTCTTATTATGTGGCTAAATTAAGCATTAGTTTTTCAGAAATTGAATTGTTAAATACGAAAAATATTGACATTGGTTTAACAGATTATTTTCTTAACTTGTATGAATGGAAAAAACACTGAAAAAGGAAGTGGAGTTGAGCGTTTTTGACTCAAGTGCTGCATTGGTAGCAACTGATTTAGCCCTTTTAAATGCAGCAAAAGGTGCATTAACCAGTTCATATGCACCTTATTCTAGGTTCCATGTTTCGGCAGCAGTATTGCTAGATAATGGGAAAACTGTTGTTGGGAGCAACCAAGAAAACATGGCTTATCCTTCTGGTTTGTGCGCCGAACGGGTTGCTATTTTTTCTGCATCTGCACAATTTCCAGGAGTTGCCATTCAAGCAATTGCCATCACTGCTAAAAGTGAAACAATGGAATTAGATCATCCCATTATGTGTTGTGGCGCATGTCTTCAAAGTATTTGTGAATACGAAAGCCGCTATCAAAATGCTATTCGACTTATTTTGCAGGGAGAAACAGGCCAAGTATACATTGCAAAAGGAACCCAAACCTTTCTTCCTTTCCAGTTTGATGGAAGTGCTTTAAAAAAGCATTAGTATGGGCTTTCAAATTGAGGCAAACCTGATTGATGTTTTCAATCGATGTGTCAGACCAGTCCGAGTAACTGTTTATGATCAAAAAATCACTGCCATTGAAACAATTACAACGGATGTAAATAATTACCTTTTGCCAGGCTTTGTAGATGCGCATGTTCACATTGAGAGTTCATTGCTCATACCTTCTGAGTTTGCTAGAATGGCTGTGGTTCATGGAACTGTTGCCACTGTATGCGATCCACACGAAATTGCCAATGTTTGTGGCATGGAGGGCATTCAATTTATGATTCAAAACGCCCAACAAGTACCGTTTAAAATTTTTTATGGAGCACCCAGCTGTGTTCCTGCAACAATTTTTGAAACAGCTGGTGCAAATATATCGGTCAATGATATACAACAACTCATAAAACTTGATTCCATTTATTATTTGGCAGAAATGATGAATTTTCCTGGAGTCTTAGAAGCTGATGCATCGGTTATACATAAACTACAAGCAGCCATTTGTGCAAATAAACCTATAGATGGCCATGCACCAGGTTTAAAGGGAGCGCTTGCAGCCAATTATTTCAAACATGGTATTTCAACGGATCATGAATGTTTTACATATGAAGAAGCGATTGAAAAAATTGGATTGGGTGTACAAGTATTAATCAGAGAAGGCAGTGCTGCTAAAAATTTCAATGCACTGCATCCATTGATTCAACATTTTGCAGAACAACTTATGTTTTGTAGCGATGACAAACATCCCGATTCTTTAGAAAAAGGTCATATCAATGAATTGGTAAAGCGTGCCCTGAAGTTAGGATATGATTTGTTTGATGTGTTAAGAATAGCATGTATCAATCCAGTTTTACATTACAAATTACCTGTAGGATTATTACGTGTGGGAGACCCAGCTGATTTTATTCTAGTAGATAATATGCAAGATTTCAATGTACTCAATACCTATATCAACGGACAGTGTGTTGCATCCAATGGTAAGACGCATATCCAATCAGTCCCTGCAATTCCTATCAACCAATTTCATTCATCAGAAATTGCCCTCAATACTATTTTTGTTGAACCAAAGCCCGAACATTTGGTTATAGAATGCATAGATGGCGAATTAATTACCAAAAAATTAACCCTGAGCCAATCGGCATGTAACCTTGAAAATGATGTCATTTTTTTGGGTATCGTGAACCGGTATCAACCAGCAAAAGCGCAGTTTTGTTATATCAAAGGTTCCGGTATTCAATGTGGAGCAATGGCATCAACTGTAGCACATGATAGCCATAATTTAATTGCTATGGGTACCAATGCCAAGGATTTACAACAAGCTATGAATAGCTTAATGCAATGCAAAGGTGGTTTGTCTGTTGCAAATGGAAGCTATCATGATGTACTCGAATTGCCATTTGCAGGCTTGATGTCTGGTGCAGATGCTTATCTTACTACTCAGCAATACAAAGCATTAGATATTTATGTAAAACAGGTAATGGGTACAACATTAGGCGCCCCATTTATGACCCTTTCGTTTATGGCCTTGTTAGTTATTCCTGAACTTAAGTTAAGTGATTTGGGACTCTTTGATGGACAGCATTTTAAATTTGTTGAATAAGTACTAGACTGTTTATTTAGCAAGTATTATTTGCTATTTTTGGGGCTACAAACTGACACAAATATTCATTCTTTTGAGCGCCGAAACCCAACATATTTATCAAAAACTGGATGCTTTTATTAGGCGATTTTATTTGAACCAGTTGTTAAAAGGTTTTTTCCTTTTTATAGGAATTGGCTTGCTCACCTATATGGTAGTAAGTTTCATTGAATACACTGGTAATTATACCAGTCAAATCAGAAGCATATTGTTTTTTGCTTGTGTAGGCATTTGTTTAATTGTACTGTTATTTTATTGCTTGCTCCCCTTATTGGGTTTGTTTAAAATCCGTAAGTCAATTTCTCATGCTCAAGCAGCAAAATTAATTGGCAATCATTTTCCAGAAATACAGGATAAACTCATTAATGTACTGCAATTGATGCCGCTTGATGCGCATGAAGGGAGTTTGCTAGAAGCTGCTATTCAACAGAAGCTACAAACAATTACACCAATACCCTTTGTTGCAGCTTTGCCATTTAAGACGGTATTCAACTATCTTAAAATTGCAGTTGCAGCTATATTGTTGGCATTGGTTTGCTTTATCCAGTTTCCTGATGTTATGCGTGGAGCTGGGAAACGCATATTGTTTTATAACAGGGTATTTAAAAAAGAGGCCCCCTTTCAACTCAATGTTCTCAACCAAGAGCTCAGCGCAGTTCAGTTCCAAGATTTTCTTTTGAAAATACAATGCCAAGGGAAACAGATTCCAGAGGCCTGTTTTATCAATTTTCAGAATCAACGTTACCAAATGAATGGTGTGCAGCTTGGAGAATTTGAATACGAATGGAAAAACATTCAGCAAGACATAACATTTACCATAGAAGCCGCTGGATTTGAATTTGGACCTTATTTATTAGCTGTTCAAAATAAACCCCTGCTATTAAACTATGGAGCCATATTGAGTTTTCCGCCTTACACTGAATATGAAAACAAATCATTCAATAGTACTGGTGATTTTACAGTTCCTGAGGGTACTCAAATTACTTGGAATTTTACAGCACAAAATACAGATACCCTATTGTTTTTAGTGTCCAAAACACGCTTTTTAGCTGAAAGTAGCGATAAAGTCCATTTTAAATTTCAGAAGAGAATAAGCAATAGTTTTTCTTATACCATTTTTACAAAATCAAGTAATGGTTTAAAAGGCGACTCGCTAAATTTTAATATTGTCGCCATACCAGATTTGTATCCTCAAATAGAAATCAATGAACAAGCGGATTCTTTGTCTAAAAAAATCATTTATTTTTCAGGTAAAGCAACGGATGATTATGGTTTAAAACGACTCAATTTCTGCTATCAATTTACAAGGTCTTCAAATTCATCAAAGCTTGCCCAGGGATTGGTTCAAGTACCCATTCAAATAGATGCGTCAAAGAGTCAAACTTTTAATTATGTTTTCAATGGTAATGCCATTGGTATGGATTTAGGAGATGAATTGTTGTATTATTTTGAGGTATGGGACAATGATGGGGTGCATGGTTCAAAGTCTACTAAATCTGAACAAAAAATAGACAAAGCCCCTGACGCTAAAACACTCAAAGAGGAGTCGAGTAAGGATGCAAAAGAATTAGAAAAGAAACTCAGTGATGCTTTACAAGAAACTAAAAAATTACAGCAAGAAATCAAACAAATGGTTTCAAAAAAACTAAACGAAAAACAACTGAAATGGGAAGATCAACAAAAGTTAGAACAACTGTTAAAAAAACAATTGGAATTGACTCAGCAAATAGATGCTATTAAAAAAGAATTCAAAAACAACCAACTCAAAGAACAAGAGTTTAAAAAAGAAAATGAGCAAATTATTCAAAAGCAGGCTCAACTAGAGCAGCTCATGAAAGAAGTATTGCCTGAGGAATTGAAAAAACTCATGTCGGATTTGGAAAAACAAATCAAGCAACAAAACAAAGACCGCATACAAGATGAACTCAATCAAATTCAGCTCAATAACAAAGATGTAGAAAAAGAACTCGATAGGATGTTGTCTATGTACAAAGAACTTGAGATAGAAAAACAATTGACCGACCATGCCAATGAACTTGAAAAACTTGCTCAAAAACAACAAGATTTGGCCAATCAAAAAAGCAAGCAAGAAACGCTAGAAAATCAACAAAAAATAGAAGATGAGTTTAAAAATCTACAACAAAATTTAGATAAAATTGCCCAAGAAAATAAAGCCCTTGAAGCACCAAAAGACATTGAACAATTTCAAAAGGAAGAGAACAACATTGAGCAAAAACTAAACGAAACAAAAGACCAATTAAAAAAGGGTAATGAAGCTAAAGCCAAACAAAAGCAAAAGGAGTTGGCCGAACAAATGAAAGAATTGGCTGAACAAATGAAGTCTAAGCTTGAAAAGGAAGAAGAACAACAAAATGAAATGAACATTCAAGCATTGCGTGAAGTGCTGGACAATCTTATTTTGCTGAGTACATCTCAAGAAAGCATCATGGAAACTTTTAAACAAATTAATGGTTACAATCCGCAATATGTGCAATTGGGACAGGCGCAAAAATTGATAAAGGACAATGCAAAAATTATAGAAGACAGTATTTTATCTATTAGCAAAGAAGTTCCTGAAATGCGTTCGTTTGTTAACCGAGAAGTTACCAAAATGAATGAACACTTAAATGAGGCCATAGAAGGTTTTAACCAACGCAGACACCAAGATATTGTGATCAATCAGCAGTATTCAATGATGCGTATGAACAATTTAGCTTTGATGTTGAGTGATGTATTGAAGCAATTGCAAGAACAAAATCAAGAACAAAAATCTGGTAAAGGTGGTAAAGGCAAACCAAGTAAAAAACCAGGAAGTGGCACTCCAAGCATGAGTAAATTAAAGCAAATGCAAGAAGAGCTTAACAAGCAGTTGAAGGAGGGCTTGAACCAGAATGGTAGTGGTGAGCAAGGAAAAATGTCATCAGAAAAATTTGCTAAAATGGCTGCACAACAAATGGCCATCAGGCAACAATTACAGAAAATGTTGAGCGAGATGGATGCCTTGCAAAAAGAACAGATGGGTGGGTCTAAACCATTGAATGATTTGCAAAAACGTATGCAGGAAACTGAAAAAGAATTGTTCAACAAACAATTAACCCAGCAAACTATCATGCGGCAACAAGAAATCATGAGCAGAATGTTGGAGCACGAAAAAGCAGAAAAGAAACAAGATCAAGAGAACAAGCGTGAAGCTGAACAAGCCAAAGAGCAAATCAAACCTTCGCCTGCGTATTTTCAGCAATTCAATACCAATAAAAAACAACAAATGGAATTGTTACAAACAGTGCCACCGGGCATGCAACCTTATTACAAAGAGAAGGCCAAAGAATACTTGAACAATTTGCCTAAATAACTCAGCTTTTAAATTTCAATTTCGCTTTTTTCATAGCTGCCTCAATTACAATCATGCTTTTGGGTCCAAGTCCATGAAAAGCAGCAACGCTTGCATGTGTATGCTTTGTAAAATCATCCAATTCTTCTATATGATGTTGTTTCAAAACACGAATTGCTGGAGCTGGAAGTTCTTTTAAAAAGAATACCTTTTTAGCTTCTTTTTTACAAATTTGACAGGTGTGACTGCTGGTCTTTTTCTCTAATTTGTGCCCATTTTGACAAGTAGTTTTTTTCTTTTGAGAATTCAGTTCTTGAATTTGTTTGACCCTTGTTTGTATTAATTTAATCAGCAATGTTGTGGGTATGGCTTTGTGATAGGGTAATTGTATGGCACCCTTACTGGTTTTGTATTCAGTGGTCCATTTTTCAAAAGCAAGAACACCTGTTGCGGTTGGGTATATACCAATATGATTTTTGAAGGCTGCAAAATACAAAATTACCTGTTGTTGTTTAAAAGCGGGCATATTGTAACTGATGCATTCTGTTGAATGGGGTGCCTGTTCTAAAATAAGATTTCTAATTTTTAACAAACTTGCTTGAATGGCTTTAGGTTGTTCGTTTATATAGGCCAATACGGGAGATACTGTTTTCATGTATTTAAGCCTTGTTGTTTTTTAAATTTTCGAATGCGTAAGATGGCATTTTTGATGGGAGAGACGGTGTTCAATTGTACCATCCGACCCATGGTATAGTTTTTATACCAATTACATTCATACAATTTCTGATTGCTTTCTTTATTTAAGAATGCCACGATTGTTTGAATAGAAATGATGTATTTTTTAATGAGTGTTTCTGAATCTAAGTCGGTAAAATCAGCATAAAATTTATTGGCCAATTTGCCCAGCTCATTCCATTTGTATCCAGTAGTAGGGAATTCTTGAAAGTCGTTATTTGCTTCATTTTTTTTCCAAGTAATCACCAATGAACTCCATCCAAGTAAATATGCCAGTAAATCATGCAAGCACATTTTACCTCCTTTTTGATGTGCATCCATTTGCTTAACTCTAAACTGTTCCAAAGGAATTCCTTTGAGTTCAGTTTGAAGCCGTTCTAATTCAAAGCAAATTTGAGTGATCAACTCAATTTTATTTTTTGGAATGCTCATTTGTTTTTGGTTTAATGGGGATCCAAATCAACTCTGTTTCATTTTCATTAGTTGGATTGTAGCTTGCATCCATTTCGCAAAATAGGGGTCTATTAAAATCTATCAAATACTCAGTGTCTTTTGCCCATACATTAAAAATATAAGCAAAAACATTACCAGCATTTGCAGCAGTGCCTGTATACTTAAAAACTGCAAAAAGTGATGGAGGTATACTGATGTTTTGTAAAGCAAATTGCGGTTCATTGTTTGAAATTTCTACACATGCCATTTTGGTATACAACATTGCAGGATGAAAATCAGCTAGGCTAAAATTTGAAGGGTAACAATCAATAGCAAAAAGCTTTTTGCCAATTCTGTGTTGAATGTTTTTTAATTGAGGCATGAGCGTTTTCCAAATCAAAACAGTTTCGTTTTGAATGAAATCTGTGTCAGCACTACTTCCTATAAAAAATCTGATTTGTTGGGTTTCAATGAGATTGGGTCTAGCTAGTTTCATTGTTAATGAAATTCATTATTCAGCTGCAATTATCATTTTTTTGGTATAAACCCCAAATTTTGTTTGAATCAACATGATATAAATTCCTTTAGCAAATTGGCTAACATCTATTTGTTTTTCGTTTCCACT